>URND01000004.1 GCA_900549105.1 uncultured Eubacteriales bacterium | reverse complement strand
TGGCTACGGTCAATAAAGTGCTTGAAAATATTGAAGACCTGGAGATTAATTACGAAATTTTATTTTTGGATTGTGAGGACGCGGTCCTCATAAAGCGCTATAAAGAAACACGCCGCCAGCATCCTCTGGCTGTGGGCGGCCGGATTGAAGAGGGCATTAAAAACGAGCGGAAAAAGATGCAGTTTTTAAAGAAGCGGGCCAATTATATCATTGATACCAGTCAAATGCTGATTCGGGATTTAAAGGGCGAAGTGGATAAAATTTTTGTGAAAAATGAGCCTTATCAGAATTTCTATCTGACGGTGTTGTCCTTTGGGTTTAAATACGGTATTCCGACGGATGCGGATTTGGTGTTTGATGTGCGTTTCCTGCCAAATCCTTATTATGTGGAAAGCCTTCGGAAGAAAACAGGCAATGAGCCGGAAGTCCGGGACTACGTGTTAAATTGCAGAGAATCGGGAATGTTTCTGGATAAAATCGAAGATTTGCTGGAATTTCTTGTGCCTCAGTACATTAAAGAAGGAAAAAACCAACTGGTAGTTGCCGTCGGCTGTACCGGCGGGAAGCACCGTTCAGTCACCATGGCCAACGGAATTTTCCAGCGAATGAAAGCGAAGGGTTACAGCTCAAAAGTGGAGCATAGAGATATATCCAAAGATGCGCTCAGAAATAAATAAATCCGGTTCCGGGCCGGTGAATTGAGGTGATGGTATGTCTTTTTCAAGCCGGGTGAGGGAAGAGTTATCCTATCAGACAGGCAGCGCCATGCACTGCCGGATTGCTGAAACAGCGGCAATTTTAAGTATGTGCGGCCATGTTTTCAGAGGGAAAGAAGGAAGCGTATCAATAAAAGTACAAACAGAAAACCTTGCTGTCGCAAGAAAATGCTTTACATTGTTGAAAAAAACATATAATATAGAGTGTGACATATGTATAAGGAATCATATCCATACAGGAAAGAGCCGTACATATATACTGGATATAACGGATGATTATGCGGCCAGGAAAATTTTGAGTTCGGTGAAGTTTATGAATGGTGACGGGGAGATTGAGGAAAACTATGCGATAGTTCATTCAATGATTCTTCGAAAGGCATGTTGTAAGCGTGCATTTCTGCGGGGATTGTTTTTATGCGCCGGTTCCATCAGCGAACCGGAGAAAACCTATCATTTTGAAATTGTATGTGCGACACCGGAAAGGGCTCGGCAGATATGCGATATGATGAAGACATTTAATATCGACGGAAAATGTATTACCCGAAAAAAGTATCACGTTGTGTACATTAAGGAAGCATCTCAGATTGTGGACATGCTCAATGTCATGGAGGCTCATGTTTCACTGATGGAATTGGAGAATATCCGGATTTTAAAGGAAATGAGGAACTCTGTAAATCGGCGTGTTAACTGTGAAACGGCAAACATTTCCAAGACAGTATCCGCGGCTGTCAAGCAGATTGAGGACATAAGTTATATACGGGATACTGTGGGATTCAGTAAACTGACAGATGGATTGCGGGAGATTGCCGGGCTTCGGCTCCAGTATCCCGAAGCATCCCTGGCAGAACTGGGTAAATTATTGTCGACTCCTGTGGGTAAATCAGGTGTGAATCACCGATTACGAAAGTTGAGTGTGTTGGCGGACGAATTAAGGTCTGAAAATTAGCAAAGGGTAGAAAGGCAAGGTACGAGTATGGTTTCAAAAAGCATGACGATTAATATTCCGAAAGGGTTGGAAGCCCGGCCTGTAGCATTGCTTGTCCAGGCGGCAAGTCAATACGAGAGCAGCATTTACGTGGAGATTCAGGAAAAAAAGGTAAATGCAAAGAGTATTATGGGAATGATGAGTCTTGGACTGGCTGAAGGAGAAAAGATTACAATCATTGCAAATGGACCGGATGAAAACGCTGCGGTTGACGCAATTGACAAATATATATCAAAGCAATAATAGTATGAACATGTTTCTGAAATCGAAGGTGTATTCCGGCACCTTCGATTTTCTGAAAATATGAGGTAAAAAGGAGGAAAAGGGATGAAGACAAAAGGAATCAGGAAATTTAAAAAAGTACTGGTTGCAAACCGTGGAGAAATTGCAATTCGTATTTTCCGTGCTTTAAATGAGCTGGGAATCGGTACAGTTGCCGTTTTCTCAAAAGAGGACAAATATGCGATGTTCCGTACAAAAGCAGATGAAGCATATGTCCTGAACATGGAAAAGGGACCGGTAGACGCCTATCTGGATATCGATACGATTATTCGTATCGCAAAAGAGCATCAGGTGGATGCGATTCATCCGGGCTATGGTTTCTTATCTGAAAATCCATATTTTGCAGAGGCCTGTGAGAAGAGCGGGATTGCATTTATCGGGCCGACAGCAGATATGATGCGGGCCATGGGCGATAAGATTTCTTCGAAGAAGATGGCTATGGAAGCAGAAGTGCCGACCATTCCGGGAATCGATAAAGCGGTGGAAAACTATGAAGAGGTCGAAAAGGCAGCAGATTTCATCGGCTATCCGGTCATGCTGAAAGCTTCCAACGGCGGCGGCGGCCGCGGTATGCGAATCGTAAACACGCCGGATGAACTGGAAAAAGCTTATCGCGAAGCCCGTGAAGAGTCCAGAAAAGCCTTTGGTGATGAACAGATTTTTATTGAAAAATATTTAAGAAGTCCGAAACATATTGAGGTCCAGATTCTTGCAGACAATCATGGCAATGTCGTTCATCTCTATGACCGTGACTGTTCCGTTCAGAGACGCCATCAGAAGGTGGTAGAATATGCACCGGCTTTCACTGTGCCGGAGGATGTCCGCGAGGAGATTTTTGCAAGTTCCATTCGCCTTGTAAAACATGTGGGCTATCGGAATGCGGGAACGCTGGAATTCCTTGTGGATGACCAGAATCATCCGTATTTTATTGAAATGAATCCAAGAATCCAGGTAGAGCATACCGTATCTGAAATGGTTACAGGAATTGATATTGTTCAGTCCCAGATTATGATTGCGGAAGGTTACGCCCTCGATTCGGAAGAAATCGGAATTCCTTCCCAGGAAGCTGTAAGAATGAACGGATATTCCATTCAGACACGTATTACAACGGAAGACCCGGTAAATAATTTCCTTCCGGATACAGGAAGAATTACAGTTTACCGTTCCGGCTCGGGCAACGGCCTCCGTTTGGACGGCGGAAACGCCTACACAGGCGCGGAGATTCAGCCTTACTATGACAGTCTTCTTGTTAAGGTTATTTCCTATGACCGCACATTTAAAGGCGCCATCCGCAAGTCGCTTCGTGCGTTGAAGGAAATGCGTATCCGAGGTGTGAAGACCAACATTCAGTTTTTGATTAATGTTTTGAATCATGAAGTTTTCCAGGAAGGAAAATGCTATACAACCTTTATCGAAGAAACCCCGGAATTGTATGATTTACAGAAGGGCCAGGACCGTGCGACAAAGATTCTTGAATTTATCGGTGATAAGATTGTTAATCCGCAGAACGGTGAAAAACCATATCTGGATGTACATCGCCGCCCGGTTTACGATGAAAAGAAGCCTATTTACGGCGCAAGAGATGAATTCCTGAAAATGGGTGCGGAAGCTTTCACCCAGAAGATTTTAAGGGAAGACCGTCTTTATGTGACAGATACAACTATGCGTGATGCACAGCAGTCGCTTTTTGCCACCCGTATGCGTACAAGAGATATCATTGATGCGGCGCCGGCGGCCAATGCTTTCCTTGCCAATGCCTTCTCCGCAGAAGCGTGGGGCGGAGCGACCTATGATACAGCCTATCGTTTTCTGAAAGAATCTCCATGGCGCAGACTTTCCGCACTGCGTCAACTGATGCCGAATACATTGATTCAGATGCTGATTCGTGCATCCAATGCGGTTGGCTACAGCAACTACCCGGATAATGTGGTTAAGGAATTTATTCAGGTTTCCGCAGGCCGCGGCATTGATGTATTCCGTATTTTCGACAGTCTGAACTGGATGGAGAATATGAAGATGCCGGTGGAAGAAGCACTGAAAACAGGTAAGATTGTCGAAGGCGCCATTTGCTATACCGGTGACATTTCCGATCCGAATGAGACAAAATATACACTGGATTACTATATGAAGAAGGCTAAAGAGATTGAAGCCATGGGCTGCCACATTCTGACAATTAAAGATATGGCAGGTCTGCTGAAACCATATGCGGCAAAGACATTGATTACCGAGTTGAAAAAAGAACTGAATATTCCGGTGAATTTACATACTCATGATACGACTGGCAGCGGTGTCAGCACCATATTGATGGCTGCGGAAGCCGGTGTGGATATCGCGGATATGGCGATTGAGTCAATGAGCTCCCTGACAAGCCAGCCATCCATGAATACCATTGTCTGCACTTTGAAGGGTACAGAGAGGGATACAAAACTGGATATCAATGAACTGCATGAATTGAGCGAATACTATGCACGGGTCCGCGAGGTTTATAAGCCGTTTGAGAGCGGTATGTGTACGCCGAATTCTGAAATTTATAAATATGAGATTCCTGGCGGACAGTATTCCAACCTTCTGGCCCAGGTGAAAGAGATGGGCGAGAAAGATCGGTTTGAGGATATCAAGCGTCTCTATAAAGAGGCCAATGACCTGCTCGGAAACATTGTGAAGGTAACGCCGACCTCCAAGGTTGTCGGAGACCTGGCTATCTTCATGTTTAAGAATAATCTGGATAAAGATAATATCCTGACAGATGGAAAGGATTTGTCCTATCCGGAATCGGTTGTTGAATATTTCAAGGGTATGATCGGTCAGCCGGACGGCGGCTTCCCGGAAGAATTCCAGAAAATTGTTCTTAAGGGAATAGAGCCGATCAGCGTTCGCCCGGGAACTTTGCTGGAGAGTGTGGATATCAAACAGATTGAGGCTTATTTAAAGGGCAAATTTGATTTGTCCTCCTTCACCCCGCTGGAAATCCGTCAGAAGGCTGTCAGCTATGCGCTGTATCCGAAGGTATATGAAGATTACTGCAATCACCTGGAAGCTTATAACGATGTATCTCAGCTTCAGAGCCATGTTTACTTCTACGGCCTGAGACCGAGAGAAGAGACCATCGTGGATATCGGTCAGGGCAAAACGCTGATTATCAAATACATCAGTAAGACGGCCGCTAACGACGAAGGAAAATGCACATTGACTTTTGAAGTGAACGGTTCCGTCCGCGAAATCGTGGTTGAGGATAAAAATGAGATTGTCCATGTCAACAAGAAACCGAAGGCAGATAAATCAGACCCGAAACAGATTGGTTCATCCATTCCTGGAACGGTATGTCAGATTTTCGTGAAAAAGGGCGATAAGGTTGATGTCAATACACCGCTTCTTGTTGTGGAAGCTATGAAGATTGAAACGACCATCGTTTCCAAGACAGCCGGCGTGGTTGATGAAATCTTTGTCACGGAGGGTGAAAAGGTTAATTCCGAGGACTTGCTGGTAACATTTAAACTGTAAAGATAAAAATTCTCTCCGGTTGAACTTGAAAAAGGGTTCTCCCGGAGAGATTTTTTTGTATTTTTTGTGAAATTACTATTATTTTTTTTGGAAATATTGTAATATTACATATAGGATTTTCAGGAAGGAGAGGCGCAGTTTGAATCCGAGGGGGTTTTGTACTGCGGGAGAGAGTATGTCTGATAAAGAAAAGAAACAAAATGGACAGGCAGGCGGAGTAAATTCCCAGAAGCCTGAAAAGAAAATGACGAAGTATGATTTAAAAATGCAGCGTCGAAGAGAGGAAGAATTGAGGCAACAGAAAAGGTCCAGGTATTCGACCATTGCCGGAGTAGTTATTCTTCTTATTATCGTTGGAGTGCTTGGATGGAAATTTTATGAAGGCTATCAGGATAAGCACGGCGCTTATGTGACTGTCGGCGAACATGAAGTTCAGCGTTCCGAATATGAATATTATTTTTACAGCGGTATAAACAGCATGTATTCCTACTATGGTACTTATTTGAGCTATATGGGACTTGATTTGTCAAAGCCGCTGGACGAGCAGGCTTATATGGAGTCGATGACATGGAAGGATTATTTTGACCAGCAGGCCATCGGCCAGTTAAAGCAGGTTTATGCGTTGACGGATGCGGCGGCGGAGGCCGGGTTTGAATATGATGCGTCGGAAGATGTGAATAGTTTTGTGGAATCCATTGAAACCGGCGCGGCCAATGCAGATAAGAGCGTCAGCGATTATGTGAAAGCATCCTACGGCACATTGGCTACGTTGGACAATGTTAAATCTTATGTTGAGAAGAGCAGCATCGCATCGGCTTATTATGAAAGCATTGAGGATGCCACAGAAATTACCGGCGAAGAAGTTGAAAATTATTATGACGAAAATAAAGATAATTACGATTCTGTAGACTATCTGGCCTGCAAGATTGAGGCAGATATGCCGGAAGAAGAGACGGAGGCCGCTGAAACCGAGACAGCCGCCGAAACCGGGACAAGCGGAGAGACTGAGACAGCCGGCGAAACGGAAACGGCCGCCGAGACCGAGACTGTTGCCGAAACGGAAACGATGAGTGAAGAAGAAAAGGCTGCTCAGGAAGCTGAACAGAAGGCCGCGGAAGAGGCGGCAATGGCAGAAGCCAAAACCAAAGCGGACAAAATGCTGAAGCAGATTTCTGATGAAAGCTCTTTTGAAGAACTGTATTCGGAGTATGCAACAGATGCTTCCGCAGAATCCCGCAAAACGAATGTGAAAAAATCATCCGTTTCTCCTTCAGCCGTGGCAGAGTGGCTGTTTGACAGCGCGCGTCAGGCCGGAGATACAGAGGTGATTGAGGATACGGCGGGCGATGCCTATTATGTCGTTTACTTTATGGACCGTTATCTGGATCACACAAAAACTGTGGATGTACGTCACATTTTGATCAGCTCCGCCGCAGAGACGACAGAGGATATGACAGAAGAAGAAAAGGCGACGGCCGAGGAAAATGCAAAAGCCGAAGCGAAACAGAAGGCTGAAGATATCTATTCAGAATGGAAAGACGGCGAAGCTACAGAGGACAGCTTTGCGGCATTGGCTGAGGCAAACAGTGAGGACACCGGTTCCAGCGCCGATGGCGGACTGTATGAGGCTGTAACAAAAGGCCAGATGGTGGCAGCCTTCAATGACTGGATTTTCGATGATGCACGGAAGCCGGGAGACACAGAAATCGTAGAAACCGATTATGGTTATCATGTGATGTACTTTGTCGGCGACAATGCGGAAGAGTGGTACACGAAGATAGAAAGCACCCTTCTTTCAAATAAGATGCAGGAATATATGACGAATCTGACAGACAGCCTGGAGGTTGTCGATAAACGCGGTAATATTGATTATCTGCATGTCAGCGAGACCGAGTCGGAAACAACCACCGGTACGGCGGCGGATACAACCGCAGAGACAGCCGGAGAAACCGCCGGAGAAACTGAGACAGCCGGAGAAACCGAAACAACGGCTGAGACTGAAAAATAAATAAAATTTAAAAATGTTCTCCCGCAGGGAATTCTTTCAGGGGTTTTTGCGCGGAGAACATTTTTTGTTTTATATTGTATATTTCTATGGAATCCGATAAAATAAACTTAATACATACAAAAGAAGGGGGAGTTTATTTTATGGATAGTGCGATGTTTATCGGTACATGGTGGTCTTTGGTTCCGCCCTTATTAGCGATTATTCTGGCGCTGGTGACAAAGGAGGTTTATAGCTCTCTGTTTATCGGCGTCGCCTTTGGGGCGCTTTTGTATACGGGTTTTCATCCATGGAATGCCTTTGTCGCCTTTTTCGACATTATGAAAAGCAGTATGAATTTAAATATTCTGATTTTCGATGTACTGCTCGGCATGATTATCGTTTTGATGGCAAAGTCAGGCGGTTCCGCTGCTTACGGTAAGTGGGCCGGAACAAAGATTAAGTCGAAGAAAAGCGCGATGCTGGCAACAACGGGACTGGGTGTTCTGATTTTTGTGGATGATTATTTTAATTGTCTGACGGTCGGTTCGGTTATGCGGCCGGTGACAGACAGGTTTAAGGTGTCCAGAGCAAAGCTGGCTTATATTATTGATGCGACGGCGGCTCCGGTTTGTATTATTGCTCCGGTTTCCAGTTGGGCGGCGGCGGTAAATTCCTATGTGCCTGCTGATGCGGGAATCACCGGATTTCAGTTGTTTTTGAGAACGATTCCCTATAACCTGTATGCACTGCTGACTTTGGTTATGGTGCTTTACATCGTCATTACCGGATTTGATTTTGGATTGATGAAAAAGCATGAGCAAAATGCCGCTAAAGGCGATTTGTTTACCACCGGCAGAGAAGAGTTTGAGCAGATAAAAGAGGAAGAAGTATGTCCGAACGGCCGGGTATTTGATTTGGTTCTTCCGGTGGCCGTCCTGATTGTCTCTGCCATCGGCGCCATGATATATACCGGTTTCCTGGGCGGAGCGACAGATATTATTACAGCCTTTGCGGGCTGCGATGCGGAAACCAGCCTGATTTTTGCAACGATGATCACAGTATTTTTCATGCTGCTGCTCTATCTGCCGCGGAAGGTGGTTACATTTAAGGGCTTCATGGACAGCTTTGTCGAAGGCTTCAAACTGATGATTCCGGCTGTGGCAATTTTGATTTTTGCATGGTCCTTAAAGGGTGTTGGGGATGCCCTCGGTATTGCCGCATTTGTTGAAGGCATTGTGGGAAGCAATACTTCCGCAAGTATATTTATTCCGGCCATCATGTTTATGATTGCCATATTCCTTGCTTTCTCCACGGGGACAAGCTGGGGAACATTTGCCATTCTTGTTCCGATTGTCATTGCCATGTTCCCGGGAGCCGACCGTTTGGAAATGATGGTTATTGCTGTTTCAGCCGTTCTTGCCGGAGCTGTCTGCGGCGACCATGTATCGCCGATTTCCGATACAACGGTTATGTCTTCGGCGGGAGCCCAGAGCAATCATATTAACCACGTGTCAACCCAGATGCAGTATGCGACGGTAGTTGCCCTTGTTTGCATCGCAGGCTATCTTATCGCCGGATTCGTGAAGATTTGGTGGGTGACTTTGGGACTGAGCATCGCCATTTTATTGATCGTGCTGACTTTCATGAGGAAATATTCCGGGGGAAGAAGCGGAAAGGAAGCAGTCGATGATTAAGATTGACGTGCCCTATATGAGCCAAAAGGGCAAATATCCGACAGGGTGCGAGAGTGTGTCAACGGTGATGCTGCTGAGATTTCTCGGATTTGATATATCTGTGGATAAATTCATTCAAAACTATCTGGATTGCCGTGACTTTGAAACGCGGGACGGACGGCTTTTCGGGCCGGACCCCAGGAAATATTTCTGCGGCAGCCCTTACAATGAGGATGATTTTGGCTGTTATGCGCCGGTCATCTGCAAAGCGCTTAAAAAGTTTTTTTCGGAGGCCCGTACATCTTCTGAGGATGGCGGAATTCAGGAGGGCGACGGAATTCAGGAGAACGGCGGAATTCAGGAGAACGGCGGAATTCAGGGGGGCGGCGGAATTGGGGAGAATGTCGTAAAGCCGGTCTGGAAACCGGTGGATGAAACCGGGACTCCCATTGATGCGCTGCTGAAACGCTATATTGATAAAGGAATGCCGGTTATCTTCTGGGCATGTATCGATATGCGGGAGCCGGTGGCCGGGCCGGAATGGAAACTGTTGGATACGGGCGAAACATTCACATGGATATCCAATGAACATTGTATGCTTTTGGTCGGCTATGACGACGAAGGATGTTATTTTAACGACCCCTATGAGGGTCATGGCTGCGTGCGCTATCCAAAACAACTGGTCGAAGCGCGGCATCAGGCCCAGCATGAGATGGCGGTTGGAGTGGAAAAATATTTCTGTTGAGTTCTATAACATTGAATATCACAGAATCAAATATCACAAAACAAAAAACTTTCCGAAAGAATCGTTTCAAGATTCTCGAGGGAAGTTTTTGCTTATTTTTAAAATGTTGCCGTGGCAACTGACAGTCTGCAAAAAATGTGATAGGATACTTTTGAAAACAGCACAGGGATGTGCTTTTTAAATAACAATGGGTTAGTTATAGCTAATTTAAAGGCGGAGAAAACAAAATGAAAAAAGAAAATGAGAAAAATTATTGGAAATCCGGTTTGATTATTTTGTTCTGGCTGGCGCTTTGGGAGGCGGCAGATCGGGTGGTAAATAATCGCATTATATTGGTAGGGCCGATGCATATTATAGAAAACTTGCTTTATCAGATGAAGCAGATAGATTTCTGGTATATCTGCGCAGCCTCATTCCTGCGTATTGCGGCGGGTTTTCTGCTGTCTTTTATGGCTGGTTTCTTGCTGGCAGTGCTTTGTTATCGATACCGCCTCCTTCGGGATTTCCTGGAACCGGTGATGTCCCTTTTAAAAACAGTTCCGATGATTTCTTTTGTTATTATGCTTCTTATTTGGGTTGGAAATCAGCTTTTGACAATTTATTTATCTTTTTTAATCGTACTTCCTTTGATTTACACCAACACTCTGACCGGTTTTTTACATGTGGACCGCGAAATGCTGGAAATGTCGGAAACTTTCCGGCTATCTTCCTGGAAGAAACTCTGCTATATTTACCGCCCGGCTTTCATGCCTTTTTTGCTGAGCGGTTGTAAAGTGGCTTTGGGAATGAGCTGGAAATCCGGGATTATGGCGGAGGTTATCGCCACGCCGAAGCCGTCCATTGGACGGGAAATGTATGCGGCAAAATCTTATTTGCAGACGGGAAATCTGTTTGCATGGACCCTTGTGGTCATTCTGCTGAGCGTATTGTTTGAAAAAATCTTTTTGTTTTGCCTGCGGCGGTTTAATCGTCCGGCGGGCAGCTTATTGACAAAGTAGGAGGGAATTATGTCGATTCAAATCAAACAATTAAAGAAAGCCTTTGGAGAAAAAAAGGTGCTTCGCGGCGTCGATATGACTTTGGAAGATGACAGAATTTACTGTCTGATGGGCCCCTCGGGCATGGGAAAAACAACGCTGCTGAGGATTCTTCTCGGAAGAGAGGCGGCGGATTCCGGCACGATTGAAGGTATTTCGCCGGGCGAGATTTCGGCGATGTTTCAGGAGGACAGGCTTTGCCAGCCCCTGACGGCGGTGGAAAACGTTGCTCTTGTCTGCGAGGGAAAAAGCAATCGCAAAGAGTTGGCGGAGGAGCTTTGCCAGATTCTTCCGGAAAACTGTCTGAATCAGCCGGTTTCCCAACTTTCCGGCGGAATGAAACGGCGGGTTGCGTTAGCCAGGGCCATTCATTACTCCAGCCGGATGGTGATCTTGGACGAGCCCTTCACCGGTCTGGACCGGAAAACCCGAATGGAAGTCATTTCCTACATTCTGAATATGCGCCGCGGACGTACGCTGCTCATTGCAACCCACGGTGTGGATGACGCCGCTCTTTTGGGAGCGGAAACCTTGCGTATGGAGGATGTTCAGGGGGAGAAGGGAGAGGAAGAAGCTGCACTGGAGGAACCGGAAGTTTCCAGGGAAGAAATTTTATGCAGCCTGAAAATCTTTGACGGGGTAGCGCCGGAACAGTGTGAAGCGCTTATTGCCGGACTCCACGGTTATGAGCGGAAATATCGGGAGCAGGATATTATCTGGGAGCAGAATGAGCAGTATACGGCTATGGGAATTGTGTTAAAGGGAAGTATTCAGGCCACAAACATTTCCAGGGATGAACCGCAGATTATCCAGCAATTCCATGCAGGAAGTTGTTTTGGGGAAGCGGTAGCCTTTGGCGGACAGTTTAGTTGGGCGGAGATTCGGGCGATTACCCCGGCGCGTATCCTTTTTCTTCCGGCGGCCGGTATTTTGGAGCGGGAGAGGGAGGACGGCGTTTCTATTCTGATGCGGAATTTATTAAAGGAAATGTCTGCTAAAGTGGGGATTTTGAACGTTAAAAATCAGCTCCTCTCCGAGCCGCGTCTGAGGGCAAGAATTCTTATGTACCTTCACACGCTGAAGGAGGATTCCAACGGCTGGAGACAAATCTCTTTCAGTCATAAGGAATTGGCCCAGTATTTGAATGTGAACCGTTCCGCCTTCAGCCGGGAACTGTCCCGTATGAAGGAAGAGGGGGTGCTGAAGGTAAATGGAAAGCGGGTAAAACTCCTCCAGGACAAAGAAAATTTTTAGAGTTTGAGGAAAATTTGCTGCGGCAACAGACAAAAATACAAGAATTTGATATGCTGATTTCGATTTGGGGCGCAAAAGCGCTCCAAAAAAATAAACCATTGGTTAGCAATATCTAACCAATACAAAATTAAAGTAAAGGAGCAGAGGTATGAAGTTTTTAAGTAAACAAAATGCAGTGAAGCGGATGCTTTCTCTGGGAATGGCGTTGTTTCTTTTTGTAGGGGCCGTTTCTGCCGGGTATTCCTATGCGGCGGAACCAGAGCAGGAAGTCCGGACAGTTTCAGAAACGGCGACAACTTCTGAGAACACAGAGGCTTCAGAAGCGGTAACAATTTTGGAGAGTACAGTCATTCCGGAGACGGAGACAGTTTCGGAGAGCGCGACAGCTCCGGAGACAGAAACAGTCTCGGAGAGCGCAACGGCTCCGGAGAGTGCAGCGGTTTCGGAGAGCACAACGGCTCCGGAGACAGAAACAGTCTCGGAGAGCGCGACAGCTCCGGAGAGTGCAACGGCCCCGGAAAGCCAACAGAGTTCTGAAACAGAAGCGGCGGCTGAGACAGAGGCGCAGGCCCGAGCAGCGGCAAGCCGGGCCGGAACAGTAACGACTTCCAGCGAAACTGTCGGGGATAAGAGCAGTTTTTCCGGCGCATGGAAAGAATCCAATTATAAGGCGGGTACTTATACGGTGACTGCAAATCTGAGTATGCCGGGACAATACAATCCGGTTCTCAGCGGAGTTACGGTATATTGCAATAATCCGAACAATCCTTTCGGCCCGGATGCCACTACACCTGCTATAGATGCGGATGACCCGCATACGAATCCATCCACAGTTCAGGCTGCGGCTCCGACGACTCCGATGGCTGATAATGCAACACTGGTGGTGGCTGAGGATGGCACGGTGACTGTAAAGCTGCCGATTCAGAATCCGATTTTTACGACCCAGTCCATTGGCATGTCATCCAATCTGGCCTACACGGCTGCTCGGTTGAATAAAATTTATTCCCATGGAAAAAACAGCATAAACGGCCGTATTTATCTGATGGAAGCTACCCTGGGAAAAACGGAGCTTTCCGGCGGCGTGGCCGCCTATACATTTTCCGGCAGCAGCCTTTACGCGCTGCCTCTCGGCCTGACATTAGCGCCGGCAGGTGATATTGCTCTTACCTTAGAGGTTGACCTTTCGACAATTCCGGTGGATGAGAAAAAGGATGAATGGCTGTCCAAAACAATGACAGATGATGCTACCGGCATCGAGGTCACGGCGATTTCTGCGCCGGATGAAAACGGAAAGACCGTGGGTATGTTTCAGGAAAGTATGATGGAACAAATAAATCTCATGGTTCGCAAGATAGATACGGATGGAACCGTTTTCAAGGCGGCCTATGCTGCCTCAATTTATAATAAGGCCGTATTTGGCACTTTTGTAGTTAAGAATGCATGGGCGTTATGGAAACCGGACATGGGTCAGGTTACGGCCAGAGTTCCGGTTATGGATGATAGCAGTGCTTTTTACTTTGTCATGGATTATGGCGATGGAGGGAAGCAGATGACCAAACTGGATGCACAGATTGCAGACGGCGTGGCAGCAGTGGATTATTTCCCCCGGTCTTTAAGTGAAGAAGAGGCCAAAGCGAGATTTACGGCCCTCTATTTGGGAGCAACAGGAAAAGAAGGAAGCGCAGATAAACCGATTGCCTATCTGGCGGAGGGCGCTGAGGGAACAATCACGCCGAAAATTACGAATTATACATATGATGGGGTCGGCAAGTGGCTTACTCCGGACAGCAATTATTATACGATAGAAAATGGCGGCATCGCTACAGATGCGGGAACTTATCCGATAACCTTTAAACTCACGGATGATGCAAAAGCAATGGGAATTAAATGGGCGGAAACCGAGGGGGACACGCTCGTTAAGGAATGGAAAATCGAGAAAGCGGTGCTCAATGTCACTTATGAAGGAGTGGAAGTTGGAAACAATGTATGGAGCAAGGACATTAACGGGATTCGCCTGAGAGTCACCGGCTTTGTAAAAGACGAGACGGCGGAAACAGCAGACGGTTATACAGCCCCGAAATTGGTGCTCCCGGATGTGAGCAAATTAAATGAAGGCGATTCTTTTGAACTGGAAATCCAGGAGGGAACGGCAAAGAATTATCAATTCAGTTATCCGGATAAAACAATTCATATATATGAACCATGCCTGGAAATGCCGAAGGCATTAGACAATCTGGTATATAATGGACAGAAGCAGTATGGCCTGGATATAGAATATGCTCAGTGGGCGACTCTGGATGAGGGAAATAAATCTTATGATTCACCGTATCAGACAGAGGTGGGCGAGTATACGACAATAAGTTGTGTGGCAATAGATTCGACAAAGCTCTTTAAAAACGGAAGTCATGAGGCGGACCCGGTGAAGTGGGAGATTGCCCCGGCGGTATTAACTGTGACTTATGCCGGCGAGACCATTGATAAAGATGGCGTGCCGAAGCTGAAGCTGTCTGTCACCGGCTTTGTGAACGGAGAGACGCCGGAGACAGCAGAGGACTATGAGGCGCCGGAAATTAAGGCTCCGACTTCATGGCAGGAGGGTGACAGATTCACCCTGACTCCGGAGGGCGGCAGCGCGAAAAACTATGTATTCCGCTATGTAGCCGGCGATTTAAAAATTAACGAAAAAGAAACTGAAAAACCGCAGGAATCCGAAAAACCGCAGGAATCCGAAAAACCGCAGGAATCTGACAAGCCTCAGGAGAGTGAAAAACCGGAAAACCCTTCTGAAAAAACACTGGCGCCTGGAACTTATCAGATTACCTCAAATCTGTATCTGCCGGGCGAATTGAATACCCAGCTTACCGGTGTGACCGCTTATCTGACAAATCCGGCCAATCCACTGGGTATCGGCGGCGTTACGGGGATACCGAATACTCCTGTGGCTGACAATGCGAAACTTGTTGTCGGGGAGGATGGCAGCCGTACGATTATTTTGGATGTGACGAATCCGGTATTTACACTTCAGGCGATTGAGAGTGGAAACAATGTGACTGTGCTGGCCACTGAAAAGGATAATGCCCGCTATGAGGGTAATAACGGGGTTGGACGAGATGGCCGCATCACCCGGATTTATGTAAAACTCGGAGATGAATCCGGCACTTATCAGTTTGGGGACTGTGTGGAATTTCCGACACTGCTGGAGACAAACTGGAATGTTCCGCTGCGCCTGGGCGTAGATTTTGCTTCGGCAAAGAAACTTTCCGACAGCACCGATGTTAAATTACCGGGACAGTCCGGGAATCCGTCAGAACCGTCAAATCCTTCCAATCCGTCAAAACCGGAAGAGAAACCGACAGCGCCGGTACTGAAAGCGGGAAATAATCAGTCATGGGAATATGGTTCCAATGCAGGTTTAAGTTTTGAGCTGGAAGCTAAAGCAAATGAACTTCTGAAAGTGCTTGTTGACGGAAAAGAATTGGACGGAAGTTATTATACCGTTTCAGGAGAAACAAAAATCACCTTAAATGCCAACTATCTGAATGGACTTACAACGGGAGAACATCAGGTGGATTTCGCCTTTAAGGGCGGCAGCGCTTCTTCAAAGTTTACGGTGAAAGAAGGCGTAAAAGAAGTGCAGGTGAATCTGCTGCAGGCGGGTACTTATACAGTGGCCTGCAACATCTGGTTTGAGAAAGCGGACACGGGCCTGCCGATGAATCCGCATATTACAAACTCAAGTTTTCCGCCGAAGGACCCGGTAGATGCTAATGCGACTTTAGTTGTGGATGCCGACGGCCGTGCCAGAGTGACGGTTCCGATTTGTATTCAGTCTAAGGTAATGACGATTCAGAGCATTTCCGGTCTGAACATTGTGGACTATGCGACCGATGGCAGCGGAAATCTTACAAGCATTACGGTGGATCTGGGCATCCTTGAAGACCCGAACAGCGTAATCACCAAGAGTTGTACCGTTCAGCTCCAGATGGGTGATCTGGCTATGTCCATTTCGGGCTTCGACCGGGATCATACATGGCCGGCAACTTTTCAATTGAATCTTTCCGGCGTCGCAACAAGAACCGGCACTAAGCTGGTTTCTGTCGGGCAAAACGGGGCTGTTGCGACCGGAGATGAAACGCCGGTGAACGGTATGGCCGCATTGTGTCTGATTTCCATCCTTGCTTTGGCAGGAATTGCGGTACAATCCAGAAAGGAGAAATTATGAGAATAAAAACGGGGATTATCGGATGCCTGTCCGCCGTAATGGCGGCGCTGATGCTCTGCGGCTGCGGCGGCCCAAAAGATACCGGGGCCGGAAATTCATCCGCCGGGGAAGCGGAATCTGCCGGTGGGACCGAAACAGTCGGGGAAACCGAAGCGGAGAGCCGGGAACTGATGGGAAGCAGCGAAGCCACTGATGTGAACGTGGGACTGATCATGGGACCGCCGTCGATGGGACTTGGCTATATGATTCACGAGGCAAAAGAGGGCAACACCTATAATAATTACAGTTTCACTGTGGAGGGTATTGATTATTCAGCCCTCTCGGCAAAACTGAATCAGGGCGATTACGATATTATCACCTGCCCATCCAATGTCAGCGCCATACTTTATAATAATAAAGATATGAATGAAGAAGTTAAAGTCATCAGCATCGGCAATATGGGGCTTTTGTATATTCTGACAACGGATTCCACTATTCAATCCATGGAGGATCTGAAGGGGCGTACCGTGTACTCCATCGGCGAGGGCGGCCCGCCGGAATATACATTCGAATATCTGTTGGAAAATTATGACCTCCTCTCGGATGTGAACTTCTCATTCCGCTCGACACCGTTTGAAATATTGAATCTGCTTCAGGATGAAGCGGGGGCTGTTGCGCTGCTTCCACAGCCTTTTGTTGAGGTGGCGAAGCTTTTGGTGGACGGTCTGCTTGTGCCGATTGATGTGACAGAAGCCTGGGATTCATTGAATCTGGAGAGCGGCGCGGAGTCGGTGACGACGGTGACAATTGTGCGGAAAGCCTTTCTCGAGGAACATGAGCAGGCGGTTATTGAGTATTTGAATCTGTCAAAAGAGTCTACAGATTACACGCTCAGCCATTTGGATGAGGCGGCGGCCTGGACGGAAGAGTATGAGACCTTTTTAAATCCGGAGATTGCGGTGGATGCCATTCCGGCCTGCAGTATCTGTACGATTACCGGGGTGGAAATGAAAGAAAAACTGTCCGGATTTCTGAAAATTATGTATGAGTCAAATCCTGATGCGGTTGGCGGCTCCATGCCGGAGGATGATTTTTACTATATTCCGCCAAAACAGGAAGGATAGGTGGCATCCATGATAAAACTTGGAATAGATATGGGAACCAGCACGATAAAGCTGGTTCTCATGGAGGAACAGAATATCCGGAAAACCTGGCTTGGGGTTCATTATGGGCAGGTGATGGAAACGCTTCGGAGGGGGCTTTCAGAGATGGAGCTCCCGGAGCATTTCATGGCCTCCGTTACAGGGAGCAATCGGTTGACTTTGTTGGACAGGTTTCCAAATCTGACACAGACAGAGGAAATTCCTGCGGCGACCATGGGTGTAGGTTTTCTTGTGCCTGAGACTGGTTCCATTATGGATATCGGCAGCCAGAATGCACGTTTTATCACCTTGCTGCAGGATAAAGCACCCTCCTTTTCCGTCAATGAACATTGTGCCGGCGGCACCGGTTCTTTTTTTGAGGACCAGATGTCGCGGCTCGGCCTGAAGATTGAAGATTATTCGAAGCTGGTGGAGAGCGCCAGAGAAGTACCGAGACTTTCCGGCCGCTGCGCCGTATTTGCTAAAACAGATATTATTCACCGGCAGCAGGAGGGCGTTTTAAAGCAGGATATCCTTTTAGGGCTTTGCTATGCCATGATACGGAATTATAAGGCGGTTATCGTGAAATCTCTGCCGGTGGAAAAACCGGTGGTGTTTTGCGGCGGAGTGACCTGCAACAGCGGCGTTGTGCGGGCCATTCGGGATGTATTTTCACTGAAAGAGACAGAACTGATTATTCCGGAAAAAGCCCGGTTTACCGGGGCTGTCGGCGCAGCGCTGTCGGCAGAGCAGACGGTTTCCGGCGCGGAGCTTTTACAGGCTTTGTCCGAAAAGCAGGAAAGCTCCGGCGGAGGGACAATGCTGCCGCCCCTTTGTCTGAGAGAGTACCCGGAACATGCGGAGCCGGTCTGCACCGGAAAAATACCGGCAGAGGGCTGTTATCTGGGAATTGATATCGGCTCCACGAGCACCGATTTGGTGCTGATGGAAGAGGATGGAAGTCTGCTGGATTTTCAGTATCTGCGGACTGCGGGTAATCCGGAGGGCGTTGTGAGGCAGGGACTAAAGAATATTGAGGAACGGTTTGGCGCGGTGCATATCCTGGGGGTCGGCGTTACCGGTTCGGGCCGGGAGCGTATCGGGCGAATGATGGGAGCCGACGCCGTCCGGGATGAAATTACGGCTCAGGCCAGGGCGGCTTCTTTCTGGGCGCCGGATGTGGATACGGTGTTTGAAATCGGAGGCCAGGATTCCAAATATATCTCTTTAAAAAACGGGCAGGTTGTGGATTTTCAGATGAACAAAATCTGCGCCGCAGGGACGGGCTCTTTTGTTGAGGAACAGGCGGCCCGTATGGGAATACCGATCTCCGAATTCGGCGAACTTGCCCTGCAGGGAAAGGCGCCCTGCGAACTCTCCGAACGCTGTACGGTTTTTATAGAAACGGCGATTGTTCAGGCGGAGGCAGCCGGTGCGTCAATTGAGGACATTTCGGCCGGACTCTGCCATGCTATTGTGAAAAACTATCTGTACAAGGTGGTGGCCAATAAACCGGTGGGCAGGAAGATTGTCCTGCAGGGAGGCGTTGCCTATAATCCGGGTATCGTGGCAGCTTTTCAAAGCGCTTATGGGGAAAGAATCAGCGTATCGCCGGTCTTTGCCATCAGCGGCGCCTGCGGCGCGGCCTTGCTGGCCAAAGAGGCGGTGGGAGAAAGGGAAAGCAGCTTTTTGGGATTTGATTTTCCTGCGGATGAGCGGACGGAGACGGTTCCTGATGGGGAGATTCGCAAAAACAGGGCGTTTTATAAGAAAGCCGGTCAGATGATCACCTCGGATTACAGCGGTGTCCGCGAGCCGGGCAAGAAAACCATTGGTGTGCCTCTGTCTCTCATTGTTTTTAAATTTTTCCCGATGATTCAGGCCTTTTTCCGGAATCTCGGTTATAATGTGATTTTATCCAGGCCGTCGAATGAGGAAACTATCCGTTTATCCCAGCAGTATGCCCGGAGTGAAACCTGTTATCCGGTGAAGCTGCTCTACGGTCATATGGCCCAGCTGGCGGCGGAAAAGGTAGATTATATTTTTATGCCGTTGATTCGTACAATTCATCATCCCCATTCTCATGCGGTTCATAACTATGCCTGTCCCTACATGCAGCGGGCGCCTCGATTGGTTTATGAAACGCTGGAATTGGATAAACAGGGGATTCGGCTTCTGTCGCCGATCCTGGATTTGGATTTGGGCAAAAAAAGTATGGCGGAGGCCATGCTGGGTGCCGGAAAGGAACTGGGATTTGGAAAAGCCCGCTGTCTTCCGGGACTCGTGAAGGGCGCGGTGGCAGTGCAGAAAAATATGGAGGATACAGAAGAACTCGGAAGGAAACTTCTGGCATCTTTAAAGCCGCAGGACAAGGTGCTTGTTCTTATCACAAGAAATTATGGCCTGGCGGACCCGGTGCTGAATATGGGTATTCCGGAACTGCTTCTGCGGCAGGGTTATAAAGTTATTACGCTGGCCCATCTGCCGGGAATGTCGCTGGATTTGAGCAGTGATTATCCTCATATGTACTGGCCTTTTGGCGACCATCTTCTCTCCGGAGCAAAGCTCATTGCCAACCATCCTCAGCTCTATGCCGTCTATCTGACAAATCACGGCTGCGGGCCGGATACGCTGGTGGCCCATATGTTTAAAGAAGAAATGGGCGACAAGCCTTATCTCCATATTGAGGTCGATGAGCATTATTCTAAGGTGGGAATTATTACCCGGATTGAGGCCTTCCTGAACAGCATTTCCCATCGGCCTCCGGTGAAAATGCCGGAGAATTTTGATATAAAACAGGTTTGTTTCCGAAAGGCAAATTTAAAGGCTGCGCCGGTGAAGGAGCGGATACTGTTACTGCCGGATTTGGGGCCTGCCACCGGATATCTGAAATATTATTTTGAGCGGAGGGGCATCGAGACCGGGCAGATGCCGCCCTTTGACGGCGAAAGCCTCCGTCTGGGCCGGGCGGAAACCACATCCAAAGAATATTTACCTTTTCCGATGCTTGTGGGAAGCTGCCTGCGTGCCCTGGAGACACAGCCAGAAGAAAAACTCCAGTTCCTTATCCCGTTTAATTATGGAGCGGATGCCGACGGCCAGTATGCAAGAGCCGTGCGCACGGTGCTTGACCGGCGTGGATATCGGAATGTAGATATTATTGCGCCAATGCTGGAAGAAATTCCGAATTCGGCCACGGATGTTTCCGGATTATTCCATGCGGTTCTGGCCGGAGATATTGCCGCGGCTCTCCCTGAGGAAGATAGGGAAAAACTGTCGGCGCTTTATGAGTATGAAGAACTTATCGAAATGGCAAAAAGGGCAGGAGCTTTGGGACGGCAGAAAAAACGTATTCTGGCTGCGGTAGGCGACCCGCTTTGCGTGACTTCCCTGAATGAGGGCATCCTGAAACGGTTGGAGCAGGAGGACAACCGGGTGACGCCTATGCCCCTGTCGGAAATGCTGCTGTTTTTATGGATGGACAACGGGACAATCTCTGCGGATAAGCTGAAAAAATGGGAAGCGGAGCTTTTGGATGTTTCCGGCTATATGGGAGCAGCCAGCCCGTTTGCGCCGTCTCTGGCGGCCCTTCGGGAAATCGCAGACCGTTTTCTCCCGGCTTATGCGGGAAACCATGGCCGATACCGTTTTGCAAAGGCGATATCTATGGGAGAAATGGCCGATGCGGTTCTGCTTTTGTCGCCCCGATATGAAAATACGGCGACAGTTCTGGAGCTGAGCAGTCTAAACAGCCGGTGCAGCGCGCCGCTCTTTTCAATTTCATTGGACGGAGACTGGGATGAGAGCAGCGAGTCCCGTCTGCGCTCCTTCCTCTACTATTGCTAAAAAACAGAACTTTTGTAAAAATAAGCAAAAACTTTCCATAAAAATCGTTTCAAGATTTATATGGGAAGTTTTTGCTATATGTTACATCCAGGATTTGTAATTATCAGCAATTTCCTGAACTGTGTTGATCAGAAGCGAGGTGTGATATCCGTCGGATACCGTGTGCTGGACATAGGCCGAGAAAGGCAGAAGAATTTCTCCGTTCTGCTCAAAGTATTTTCCGCACAGGATAACCGGGAAAAGCATTGGCGATTTCATCGGCGTATCATAGCTCTGCGAGGTGTAGGAAAGCCATGGAACGCAGGAAATCGGCGTGAAATTATTTGGTTTTCCCGGTTTTGTTTTCACGCCCTTGACGTCCTTCCATGTTTCCATATCCTGAATACAGTTTTTATAAAAGACGGAGAAGTCCTGGTTGTATTCGGACCATATATCGGAAAATGTGTGGTCGTCTTTATGAAATATGGTGTAAGAGGGATGACATTCATCCCAGTACCCCAAGCGTTGCTCACTGTCATGGTCCATGCGCATTTCTTTAATTTGATTGACGGCGGTAGACACCATATAGAGGTAGGCCGGATAGAAGCGGAGCCCCCGGCGTTTTATTTCTTTTAAAAGGTTTGTTATTCGGATATTTGCGTTTAATGTATAGCTGGAATGAACCATTGTCTGATAATATTTGTAATGTTCCCGGCGTTCCCATGTTTCCATATCGATTAAATGAAAAGCCATAAAATTCCCTCCCCGGTTGTTTGTTGTTTATCAAATGTCTTAGAAGTATTATAGAGAATTCAGAGAAAAATAACAAGAGATTTATTTGACAGGGAGTTTCCAAATCTCCCTGTTTTATGATATACTGTGAACAGTTGTGAGATAATAAATAACAGATAGATGATAAAGGTGATTTTAAATGGCATTTACCCATTTGCATGTGCATACGGAATACAGTCTGCTGGACGGCTCCAATAAGGTGAAGGAGCTGGTTGCGCGGACGAAGGAACTGGGCATGGACAGCGTGGCGATAACTGACCACGGTGTTATGTACGGTGTAATTGAATTTTACAGGGCAGCGAAGGCGGCGGGGATTCGGCCGATCATTGGCTGCGAGGTCTATGTTGCGCCAAAATCCCGATTTGACAAGGCGGGGCAGCAGGATAATAAATACAACCATCTGGTGCTTCTGGCGGAAAATAATACGGGATATCACAATTTGATGAAGCTTGTTTCGAGAGGCTTTACCGAAGGCTTTTACTATAAACCGAGGGTGGATATGGAAGTTCTTCGGGAGTACCATGAGGGAATTATTGCTCTCAGCGCCTGTCTGGCCGGCATTGTGCCCGAATATATCCAGAAAGGGCTCTATGAGGATGCCAAGATAAAGGCCCTCGAACTTCAGGAAGTTTTCGGCAAGGGGAATTTCTTTTTGGAACTCCAGGACCATGGGATTCCGGCTCAGAGAACCGTCAATCAGAGTTTATTGCGGATGAGCCAGGAGACGGGAATTGAACTGGCGGCGACCAATGATATTCATTATACCTATGCGGAAGATGAAAAACCCCATGATATCCTGCTCTGTATTCAGACGGGCAAGAAGGTGACGGATGAAAACCGTATGCGCTACGAGGGCGGCCAGTATTATATTAAGTCCGAGGAGGAAATGCGGAAACTGTTTCCTTATGCGAAGGCGGCCTGCGATAATACCCATAAAATCGCGGAGCGCTGCCAGGTGGATATCGAATTCGGGAAGTACAAGCTGCCTCGGTTTTCAGTGCCGGAGGGTTATGACTCCTGGAGTTATTTAAATAAATTGACATGGGATGGTCTTGCAAGACGGTATGACCACCCGGATGATACATTGAAAGAGCGGCTGGAATATGAGCTTTCCACGATTAAAAATATGGGCTTTGTGGATTATTTCCTGATTGTGTGGGATTTTATCCATTATGCCAAAAGCCAGGGTATTGCTGTGGGGCCGGGGCGAGGTTCTGCGGCGGGAAGCCTTGTGTCCTACTGCCTTGAAATTACGGATTTGGACCCGATTAAGTACAGCCTGCTGTTTGAGCGGTTTTTGAATCCAAATCGAGTCACCATGCCGGATATCGACGTGGATTTCTGTTTTGAACGGCGGCAGGAAGTTATTGATTATGTGGTTCAAAAATACGGCAGTGAACGGGTTGTGCAGATTGTAACCTTTGGTACGATGGCCGCCCGGGGTGTCATCCGGGATGTGGGCCGGGTGCTGAATCTGCCTTATGCCCAGGTGGATTCTGTAGCGAAAATGATTCCGATAGAGAAGGATATGACTATTGAACTGGCGCTGAAAAGAAATCCTGAGCTGAAAAAAATCTATGATTCGGATGAGGTCATTCATGAGCTGATTGATATGTCAAAACGTTTGGAGGGACTTCCGAGACATACATCCACCCATGCGGCCGGGGTTGTTATCAGCCCGAAGGCGGTGGACGAATTTGTACCTCTCTGCCGGGGAGTGGATGATTGTGTGACTACCCAGTTTACGGCGACAACTCTGGAGGAACTCGGTCTTTTAAAAATGGACTTTTTGGGTCTGAGGACGCTGACAGTCATTCAAAATGCGGTAAATCTGATTAATCATCACCGGGAAGAACCGCTGGATATGCAAAGGATTGATTATGATGACGCCGGAGTTTATGAAATGCTTTCCGCCGGTAAAACGGAGGGCGTGTTCCAGTTGGAAAGCGCCGGAATGAAAAATTTCATGAAGGAGCTGAAACCGTCCAGCCTGGAGGATATTATCGCGGGAATTTCCCTTTACCGGCCGGGGCCGATGGATTTTATTCCAAAATATATTAAGGGAAAGAAAAATCAGGATTCGATTGTGTATGATTGTCCGGAACTGGAAGAAATTTTGATGCCGACCTACGGCTGCATCGTTTATCAGGAACAGGTCATGCAGATTGTAATGAAGCTGGCCGGTTACGATCTGGGGCGGAGCGATCTGGTGCGCCGTGCCATGTCCAAGAAAAAAGCGGATGTTATGGCAAAGGAGAGGGAATACTTTGTCTATGGCAATGAAACGTCGAATGTGCCGGGCTGTATCGCCCGGGGAATTGACGAGCGGGTGGCAAATAAGATTTTTGATGATATGACGGATTTTGCCAAATATGCCTTTAATAAGTCCCATGCCGCCGCCTATACGATGGTATCTTATCAGACGGCCTGGTTAAAATACTATTATCCGGTGGAATTTATGGCGGCGCTGCTGACATCTGTCATTGATTTCCCGATAAAGGTGGCTGAATATATTATGGAATGTCGGAAGATGGGAATCCAGATTCTGCCGCCGGATATCAATGAAGGCGAGAGAGATTTCTCCGTTTCCGGAGGAAATATCCGATATGCCCTGTCGGCCATTAAAAGCGTGGGCCGTTCAGTCATTGACAATATTGTTGCAGAGCGGCAGGCGCGTGGGCCTTTTGTAAGCCTGAAGGATTTTATCGAGCGGCTGTCGGGCAAAGAAGTAAATAAGCGGACAGTAGAGAGCTTTATCAAATCCGGCGCTATGGACGGGCTGCATGCGACGCGGCGGCAGCTTATGATGGTTTATGTTCAGGTTATGGACCAGGTGAATCAGGAGCGGAAAAAGTCCATGACAGGCCAGATGAGCCTCTTTGATTTTGTATCGGAGGAGGATAAAGCGGAATTTGACGTGCATTATCCGAATGTGGGTGAATATGATAAAGAATTGAAGCTGGCTTTTGAGAAGGAAGTGCTTGGAATTTATATCAGCGGACATCCGCTGGAGGAATATGCCCAGTCTCTGACAAAAAATGTGACGGCGGTTTCATCGGATTTTTATATTGAGGAGAGAATGAATGAAGCCCGTGTCAAAGATAATGAAAAAGTGATCATTGGCGGAATGATTACCTCCAAGACAGTAAAGTCAACGAAAAACAATCAATTAATGGCCTATATTACTATGGAAGATTTGGTGGGCTCCGTGGAGGTTATCATTTTTCCGAGGGATTATGAGCGCTATCAGAAATATCTCTCCGTGGACCAGAAGGTCTATATCCGGGGAAGGGTTTCTGCGCTGGAAGAACAGCAGGCAAAATTGATTTGTGAAAATATTATTCCTTTTGATGAGGTGACAAAGGAGATATGGATTAAATTTGACAGCAAGGAAGCTTACATGCAGCGGGAACAGGAATTGTACCGTATGCTTGACGGGGAGGACGGAAATGACCGGATTGTTATTTTCTGTGCCAGAGAAAGGGCTGTCAAACGGCTGGAGAATCGCTATGCAGTGAAGGGGGACTCGAGGGTCATCGGAATGTTCGGCGATGCCTTCGGCGAGGAAAATGTAAAACTTCAGCAATCTGTCTTGAAATGGTAAGCAATCTGTATTAAAATATCAAGATAAAATCGATGTCAGTTCGCAAAGATGGAGGTCATGACATGAGTAAAGAGATAAAGACGATCGGCGTACTTACAAGCGGCGGTGATGCGCCGGGAATGAATGCGGCTGTACGAGCGGTTGTCCGTACTGCGGTGACAGAAGGATGTAATGTAAAAGGTATCCAGAAGGGTTATGCCGGACTTCTGGAGGAAGAGATTATAGATTTAAATGCCGGAAGTGTTTCAGATATTTTGAATAAGGGCGGTACATTTTTATATACGGCCCGCTGTAAGGAATTTATGACGAGGGAAGGGCAGATGAAGGGTGCGGAAATCTGCCGTAAACACGGTATTGACGGCATTGTGGTGATTGGCGGCGACGGTTCTTTCCGGGGGGCCCAGAAGCTGGCCAGTTTTGGAATCAACACCATTGGAGTGCCTGGAACCATTGACCTGGATATCTCCTGCACGGATTATACCATTGGATTTGACACGGCAGTCAATACGGCCATGGATGCCATCGATAAGGTGCGGGATACGTCCACTTCCCATGAACGGTGCAGTATCATCGAGGTTATGGGAAGAAATGCCGGATATATTGCCCTGTGGTGCGGTATAGCCAACGGGGCCGAGGATATTTTGCTCCCGGAAAATTATAATTATGATGAGCAGATTTTGGTAGACCATATTATTAAGAGCCGTAAAATCGGAAAGACCCATCATATCATTATTAATGCGGAGGGAATCGGCCATTCCACAAGTATGGCCCGCCGTATCGAGGCGGCAACGGGGATTGAGACCCGTGCAACGATTCTCGGTCATTTGCAGCGGGGCGGCAGCCCGACGGCAAAAGACCGGGTTTATGCTTCAATTATGGGAGCCTATGCGGTAAAGGCCCTTATTTCCGGCAAATCAAACCGGGTCGTGGCCTATAAACACGGTGAGTTTGTAGATTATGATATTGATGAAGCCCTGTCCATGAAGAAAGAATTGGATCCTTTCCAGTTGGAAGTATCCCGTGTCATGGCAAGATAAATGAATAGATATCGTGGATATAGCGCAGTTCCCGATTCGGAATTGCGCTATCCTTTGATTATCAGGAGGTTTAATTTTGAAAGAAAAGAAAAAGGGCTTTGAATTGAGAACGACCCAGATGATCGCGCTGGGGTTTGTCATTCTTATTTTAATAGGCTCTGTTTTATTATCGCTTCCGATTGCTTCGGCTGATGGAAGAGCGACGCCCTATATTGACGCTTTATTTACGGCGACAACATCATCCTGCGTGACCGGCTTAGTTACGGTGGTAACCGGACAGCATTGGAGCCTTTTCGGGCAGGCGGTTATTTTAATCATGATTCAGATGGGCGGCCTGGGCGTGGTTTCTTTTACCACACTGCTGCTGATGATTGCCGGGAAGCGCATCCAGTTAAAACAGCGTATGTTGATTCAGGAGGCTTACGGTTTTGATACCCTGACAGGCATGGTGCGCATGGTGCGGAAAATGTTTCTCGGCACCCTGATCGTGGAAGCCATCGGGGCGGTTTTGTATATGTTTGTTTATATACCGCGCTATGGTTTGCTGAAGGGAATCTGGGTTGCCGTATTTACCGCGGTTTCAGCCTTTTGTAATGCGGGTATGGATTTGATGGGGGCGGACAGTATGATGTCTTATGTCAGTCATCCCCTGATGAATCTGGTGACCATGGCTTTGATTATCATCGGAGGACTGGGGTTTTTTGTATGGTGGGATTTGCTGGCGGCAGCCCGCAGGGTACTCCATCAGAAAATGAGCCTGCGACAGTCGGTGCGGCGGATGAGCCTGCACAGCAAGTTGGTGCTTTGCGTAACGGCTGCCCTGATTTTCGGCGGAGGACTGATGTTTTTCATACTCGAATATAATAATCCGGCCACGATGGGAAGTCTGAGCCTGGGCGGAAAAATATGGGCCAGTATTTTCCAGTCAGTCACACTTCGTACAGCGGGATTTGCGAGTATCAATCAGGGAGGCCTGCGGACAGGAAGCCTTCTGCTTGGCTGTGTTCTTATGTTTGTGGGCGGTTCCCCGGGCGGTACGGCCGGCGGCGTAAAAACGGTTACGGTGACTCTGCTGGCCTGTGCGGTGCTTGCCATTGTGAATGGGCAGGAGGATGTGGAACTGGGACACCGCCGGGTAAGAATGGAGAATGTCATGAAAGGAATATGCGTCATTTTACTCCAGGTTTCCTTCCTGGTCATCAGCACCTTTGCCATGTGCTGTATCGAATCGGATATTCCGTTTATTCAGATTATGTATGAGACATTTTCCGCATTGGGAACGGTAGGGCTGACGATGGGCATTACGGAAGGATTGTCGATGGCCGGCAAACTGGTTCTCATTGCCAGTATGTATTTTGGCCGTCTCGGCCCGATTACAATGGCATTGATCATGAATGTCAATGGAAATAAGAAAAAAATCCATCGGCGTCTGCCGGACGGTAAAATTTTTATATAGATGTTCTTGTGGGTATTTCGTGAAATCGCAAATCATGGTATACTATTAAATATAGCGAAAGGTTAAAAATATGAAAAAGAAAGAGTATGGCGTATTGGGCCTTGGAAAATTTGGCATGGCAGTGGCTATGACGCTGGCTGAAAGCGGAAATTCGGTCATTGCCGTGGATATGGATGCGGACCGGGTGGATGAAGCGGCCCAGTTTGTCACCTGCGCGATGGTGGCGGATGTGACTGACCCGGATGTTCTGGAAAACCTTGGAATCAGCAATCTGGACTGTGTGATTGTCGGCGTTTCCACGAATATGCAGGCAAGTATCATGGCAACGATTCTGACAAAGGAGAAGGGCGTTGGTTTTATCGTCGCCAAGGCGGAAAATGAAATCCACAAACATATTCTCGAAAAAATCGGTGCAGATAAGATTGTTTTCCCGGAAGCAGAGATGGGAACGCGGCTGGCCCGGAATCTGATGGGCGGCGAATTTGTCGATTTGGTGGAATTGTCCAAAGAATTCAGTATGGTTGAGATGCCTGTGCCGGAGATGTGGATTGGAAAAAGCCTCCGGGAGCTGGACGTCCGGGGCTCTTATGGTTTGAATATTATCGGTGTGAAACGGGGAGATAACCTGAAGGTCAATCTGGACCCGGAAAAGCCGATGGGAAAAGAAGATATTCTGGTTATTGTTGGCAAAAACAGTGATTTTGCAAAAATTGGAGTTGAAGCCTAGATGATTACGAGTACCGCAAATCCGCGGGTTAAAAATTTAATACAGCTTCAGAAAAAAAGTAAGGTTCGAAGAGAACAGCAGTGTTTTGCCGTAGAAGGCATAAAGATGGTTTTGGAGGCGCCTGCGGAGCGGCTGAAGGCTGTTTATATGTCGGAAAGCTTTGCGAAGGATGAAAAGCAGCGGACGGCTGTGGCGGCAAAGGCAAAGTCCGCCGGATGTATTGCTGAAATTCTCAGTGATAAAGTGTTTAAAGAAGCCTCGGATACGATGACACCCCAGGGGGTCATGGCTGTTGTTTCGATGAAAACCTGGGATTGGAAGGATTTGCTTCGGGGCGAAAGGCGTCTCATTCTCCTTTTGGAGTCCCTTCAAGACCCGGGGAATCTGGGGACGATACTTCGAACCGGGGAAGGTGCAGGGATTGACGGCGTCATATTAAACCGTACTTCGGTGGACCCTTATATGCCGAAGGTTATCCGTTCTACTATGGGCTCAATCTACCGGGTGCCGACAGCGGTGGCGGAGGATTTGGAACCGGTGGTTTCAAGTCTCAGAGATTCCGGATGCCGGGTATTTGCAGCCCATTTAAAAGGAAGGAAAAGTTATTATGAGCAGGATTATCTGAAAGATACCTGTTTTATGATAGGCAATGAAGCCAACGGATTGAGTGATTCGCTGGCTCAAATGGCAACAGATTATATTCGGATTCCCATGTCGGGGCAGGTGGAATCTCTGAATGCAGGTGTTGCGGCTGCTCTTCTCATGTATGAGGCAAAACGGCAGCGAGTGACAGAAAACTAAGAGAGGAGGAGACAAAGATGTATGCAATATTTTGGCTTGGAGCTTTCGGAGTATTGCTCCTGATTGAAATATTGACTTTGGGGCTGACGACCATTTGGTTTGCCGTCGGGGCCTTGGCCGCATTTCTTTTAACGCTGGTGAATGCGCCGCTGGCGCTGCAGATAATTGTGTTTGTTGTCGTTTCCATGGTGATGCTTATATTCACCCGTCCGATAATGACAAAATATCTGAATAAAAAGACAACGAAAACAAATGCGGAAAGCCTTGTCGGGCGCAGAGCCCGGGTTTTGATACCTGTAAACAACCTGAAATCCGAAGGACAGGTAATGGTCAACGGTATGGAATGGACGGCCCGTTCCACGAAGGATGAAGTGACCTTCCAGAAGGATGAGATGGTTCACATTGTCGGAATATCCGGCGTCAAATTAATTGTAGAGAAAGAAAATAAGGAGGATAATAACTTATGATGTGGATACTTTTGATTGTTTTGATTGCGATTGTATTACTTATTGTAGTATCCTGTATTAAAATTGTACCTCAGGCTCATGCCTATGTTATCGAGCGTTTGGGGGCTTATCAGGGAACATGGTCGGTTGGTTTTCATGTGAAAATGCCTATTATTGATAAGGTGGCAAAGAAAGTTATTTTAAAAGAGCAGGTTGTCGACTTCGCGCCGCAGCCGGTAATCACAAAGGATAACGTTACAATGCGTATTGATACGGTTGTATTTTATCAGATAACTGATCCGAAATTATACTGCTATGGTGTTCAGAATCCAATCATGGCGATTGAGAACCTGACAGCAACAACATTGCGTAATATTATCGGTGAGCTGGAACTGGATGAATCTCTGACTTCCAGAGAGATTATCAATGCGAAAATGCGTTCCACCCTGGATGTGGCAACGGACCCATGGGGTATTAAAGTTAACCGTGTTGAGTTGAAGAACATTATTCCTCCGGCAGCGATTCAGGATGCCATGGAGAAACAGATGAAGGCTGAGCGTGAACGAAGAGAATCCATCCTTATCGCCGAAGGTGAGAAACGTTCTGCAATCCTTCGTGCCGAGGGTCATAAGGAATCCGCTATTCTGGATGCGGAAGCCGATAAGGAAGCTATGATTCTCCGTGCCGAGGCAGCCAGAGAAGCAAAAATCCGTGAGGCTGAAGGTGAGGCTCAGGCGATTCTCAAAATTCAGCAGGCCAATGCCGATGGTATCCGCTTCCTGAAGGATGCCGGCGCTGACGAAGCTGTTCTTCGGATTAAGAGTCTGGAAGCCTTTGAAAGAGCTGCCGACGGTCAGGCAACGAAGATTATCATTCCTTCCGAAATTCAGGGAATGGCCGGTCTTGCCAAATCTGTTGTGGAGACCATAAAAGATAAATAAATGACTTTGGAGATGGCGAAGATGAATTTAAAGGGAAGAAATTTCTTGACATTAAAAGATTTTACAGAAGAGGAGATTCTCTATCTGCTGGATTTGGCAGCGGATTTAAAGGACCGGAAGAAAAAAGGAATTCCGGTGGACGTCCTCAGAGGAAAGAATGTCGCCCTGATTTTTGAAAAAACGAGTACCCGTACCCGCTGTTCCTTTGAGGTTGCAGCCCACGATTTGGGTATGGGAACAACCTATCTGGACCCTTCAGGTTCTCAGATTGGGAAGAAAGAAAGCATCGAAGATACGGCGCGGGTTCTTGGCCGGATGTTCGAGGGCATCGAGTATCGTGGTTTTGGCCAGGAAATCGTTGAGGAACTGGCTGAATATGCCGGAGTTCCGGTTTGGAACGGCCTGACAAATGAATACCATCCGACTCAGATGCTGGCGGATTTCCTTACAGTTCGCGAGCATTTGGGAGAACTGAAAGGCAAAAAACTTGTATATATGGGCGATGCCCGTTACAATATGGCAAATTCCTACATGATTGCTTGCTCAAAGCTGGGGCTTCATTTTGTGGCCTGTGCGCCGGAAAAATATTTCCCGAATACAGAGCTTCGGGCAGAATGTGAAGAATTTGCAAAGGTTTCCGGCGGAAGCATAGCCTTTATTGAAGACCCGATGGAAGCGACAAAAAATGCCGATATTATCTGCACCGATGTGTGGGTATCCATGGGCGAGCCGGATGAAGTCTGGGAAGAGCGGATTCATGATCTGACGCCTTACCGGGTAACAAAGGCGATTATGGAAAATGCAGGCCCACAGTCCATTTTCCTTCATTGTCTGCCGGCCTTCCATGATTTGAAAACGAAGATTGGCAAGGAGATGGGCGAACGCTTCGGCATTACCGAGATGGAAGTGACGGATGAAGTTTTTGAGTCCTCCCAGTCAAAGGTTTTTGATGAGGCGGAAAACCGTATGCACACGATTAAAGCGGTGATGGCGGCGACACTCTGTGATGAGATTTAGGAGTGGGCTTGAGTGAAAGAAGATATTTTGCAGATGTTAAAATCCCGAAAGGATTTTGTGTCTGGACAGGAATTATGTGAATATTTTCAGGTTTCCCGGACGGCTGTCTGGAAGGTCATCGGGCAGCTTAAAAATGAGGGATATGAGATTGAGGCGATAAACCGGAAGGGTTATCGCCTTATCGCCAGTCCTGATATACTCACTGAAAGTGAGATTTTGAGCGGCATGACTACGGAGGTGATGGGGCGGCACATCTATTATTATGACTGCCTCGGTTCCACTAATGATGAGGCCCGGATGCTGGCCGAGAAGGGAGCGCCGGACGGTTCGCTGGTTGTTGCGGAAACTCAGAATACGGGGAAGGGCCGGATGGGACGGGCTTTCTTTTCGCCGAAGGGCTGCGGTGTGTGGATGTCTCTTATTTTAAAACCGGATATTCCCCCGGTGGATGCGTCGATGATTACGCTGATTGCCGCCATGGCTGTTCAGGAGATGATGGAAAGCTTTGGCCTGGAATCCGGTATCAAATGGCCGAATGATCTGGTGATTGACCGCCGGAAAACGACAGGCATTTTGACTGAGATGAGCGCCGGCCCGGATGTCATCAACTATATTGTTGTCGGCATCGGCATTAACGTCAACATGAAAGAGTTTCCGGAGGATTTGAGGGAAACGGCCATATCCATGGCGATGGCTTCGGGGCAAACCTATCATCGGGCGGAGGTGATTCGCAGGGTGATGCAGTATTTTGAGGCTAATTACCGTCAGTTTCTGAAAACGGGCAGCCTTGCCTTTTTAAAGGATAAATATGACGCCAGCCTGATTCATTTGAATAAGGAAATCAGTATTCATGAAATACGCCGGGTATGGCGGGGCGTTTCCCGGGGAATCAATAATATCGGGGAGTTGATCGTCTCCACAGATGGGGGCGATACGACGGTGCGTTCCGGGGAGGTTTCGATTCGGGGCATTTATGGATATGCAGAATAGAGGAAGTGTTATGTGTCAGGAAAATGTTGTCTTATGCGCAGCCAGCGCCTATGAGCAGAAATTTTATTTAAATGAGGATTTTGCCGATTTGCCGGAGGGCATCAAGGAAGATTTAAAGATTATCTGCGTGCTGTTTACAGCGGATGTGGGCGGCGTCCTTATTATGGAGTTCGGCCCGGAGGGCGATTTACAGCTCAGGGTGGATGTGGCTGAGGAAGATATTCTGTATGATGAGATTGGAAGTGGGTTAAAAATCAAACAATTGCAGCAGGAACGGGCTGAACTGTTTGAATCATTAGAAATGTATTACCGGGTATTTTTCCTGGGAGATACAACGGGATTAGAATGAGGAGGTAAAGATATGTTATTGGCAATTGATATTGGAAATACAAATATTACAATGGGACTTTTCCGCGGCGAGATTCTTATGGGGAACTTTCGAATGACAACCCAGATGCCGAGAACATCGGATGAATACGGCGTTTTGATTCGGGAGCTGATTCGCAATGCGGGTTTTGAGCCGAAGGACATTGAGCAGGTTATTATCGCATCGGTTGTGCCGGATATTATGTATTCCTTTACGAGTGGTATTAAAAAGTATTTCTGTGCCGAGCCGATTGTCGTTGGGCCGGGTGTGAAAACCGGTGTGCGGATTAACGCGGAAAATCCAAAGGAAGCCGGAGCCGATCTGATCGTGGATGCGGCCGCCGTCAAAGAGATTTATGGCGGACCGGCAATTGTCATCGATTACGGTTCAGCAACGACTTTTGAGCTGATTCTTGAAGACGGAAGCCTGGATGCGGTTGTCATTGCACCGGGAATTCAGATGAGCGCCGATGCTCTGAGCAACCGGACGGCAAAACTTCCGGATGTCGAGATTAAAAAGCCAAAAACGATTTTGGCAAAAGAAATTATTTCCAATATCCAGGCCGGACTTTTTTATGGAAGTATCGGCGAGGCCGAGTATATTGTAAAGAAGATGAAGGAAGAGTCCGGACTGCCGAATATCAAGGTGGTTGCCACCGGCGGTCTCGGCGCGATTATTGCGGAGGAATGTGAAGCAATCGATGTTTACGACAGCCTTTTGACATTGAAGGGACTTCGTATCATTCATAAGCGTTGTACAGGAAAATGAAAATAGGAAATGTAACACTTGAAAATAATGTAATAGCGGCACCAATGGCAGGCGTGACAGCCCTGCCATTTCGCTTGCTTTTAAAGGAGCAGGGCGCGGGACTTGTATGCAGTGAAATGGTCAGCGCCAAAGCGATTTACTATAATAATAAAAATACGGAAGCACTGATGGTGACCGATGCCCGGGAGCGTCCATTTTCTTTGCAGCTGTTTGGCTCTGAGCCGGAGCTTATGGCGGATATGGTAAAGAAAATTGAGGACCGCCCCTTTGATATCATTGATATTAATATGGGCTGCCCAGTGCCGAAGGTGGTCAATAACGGCGAGGGTTCGGCGTTGATGAACCAGCCGCTGCTGGCCGGGCGTATTATTGAAGCCATGGCAAAGGCGACGGATAAGCCGGTGACGGTGAAAATCCGCAAAGGCTTTGACGATTCCTGCATTAATGCGGTGGAGATGGCTCATGTTGCCCAGGAGAGCGGCGCGGCCATGATTACCGTCCATGGGCGGACAAGAGAGCAGTATTACCATGGAAAAGCGGACTGGGATATTATCCGCCGGGTTAAGGAGGCCGTTTCTATTCCGGTGGTTGGAAACGGGGATATCGATTCCCCGGAAGCAGCTAAGGCTATTTTTCAGCAGACCGGCTGCGACGGCATTATGATTGGCCGGGGCCTTCAGGGAAATCCGTGGCTGATTGGCCAAATTCTCTACGGAAAATCAAAACCGACACTGGAGGAGGTTGTCGCTATGATTCTCCGTCATGCCCGGATGCAGATTGAATTTTCGGGCGAGTATCTTGGAATCCGGCAGATGCGCAAGCACGTGGCATGGTACACAGTCGGCTATCCCGGTTCATCCAAACTGCGGGGCATGGTGAACCAGGTAGAAAGCCTGGCGGCGCTGGAGGAACTGCTCGGCAGATATATGGAGCGGGGACGGCAGCGGACCGGCTGAGATGTATCTGAGATGTATCGGGAAAAACAGCGGGAAATGGGGGAACGCGCATATTGACACACCCGGTTTCTTACGCTATAATACTAGGAATGTAAAATATCTATATCATATATATAATATAAGGAAGGGCGTAATCAAAGTGGAAGCTAAGAAAAATATCTTAACATTTGCCGGACTTAAAGCATTAGAAGACGAATTATTTGACTTAAAAGTTGTTAAAAGACAGGAAGTTGCTCAGAAGATTAAGGAAGCCAGAGAACAGGGCGACTTATCTGAAAACGCTGAATATGATGCAGCCAAGGATGAGCAGCGGGATATTGAAGCAAGAATTGATGAGATTGAAAAAATTCTCAAAAATGTAGAAGTTGTCGATGAAGATGAAGTGGATTTGGAGAGCATCAGCATTGGCTGCCGTGTGCGTCTTTATGACGTGGACATGGATGAAGAAGTGGAATACCATATTGTTGGCTCCACAGAAGCTGACAGTCTGAATTTTAAGATTTCCAATGAATCACCGGTGGGAAGCGCTCTTCTCGGACGGAAAGTCGGCGAGACAATTGAAGTGGAAACCCAGAGCGGCCTGTTGATGTTCCGTATTCTGGAAATCCAGAGAGCAAACATTTAAGGGGGAAACAAACAGTGGCAGGAGAAAAGAATGTTCAGGCACAGGATATTAATCAGCTTCTGAAAGTGCGCAGAGATAAATTAAAAGACCTTCAGGATAATGGCAAGGACCCTTTTGTCATTACAAAATATGATGTAACCCATCACAGCCAGGAAGTTAAAGATAATTTTGAAACATTGGAAGGGCAGAGCGTGTCTCTGGCCGGCCGTGTTATGTCCAAACGGGTTATGGGAAAAGCCTCTTTCTGTCATATTCAGGATCTGCAGGGGACGATTCAGTCCTATGTAGCCCGTGACAGCATTGGCGAAGAAGAATATAAAGCTTTTAAAAAGATGGATATCGGCGATATCGTCGGTTTAAAGGGCGAAGTTTTTAAAACGAAAACCGGAGAAATTTCCATTCACGCATCCGAGATAACTCTGCTCTCCAAGAGTCTGCAGATTCTTCCGGAGAAATTTCACGGCCTGACAAATACAGATATCCGTTACCGTCAGCGATATGTGGATTTAATTATGAATCCGGAAGTCAAAGATACATTTATTAAACGTTCTCAGATTATCAAGGAAATCCGTAATTTCCTCGATGGCCGCGGCTTTATGGAAGTTGAGACGCCGATGCTTGTCTCCAATGCCGGCGGCGCTGCAGCCAGACCGTTTGAAACCCATTACAATGCGCTGGATGAAGATGTAAAACTTCGTATTTCATTGGAGCTTTACCTCAAACGGCTGATTGTCGGCGGTTTGGAACGGGTTTACGAAATCGGCCGCGTATTCCGCAACGAGGGTGTTGATACCCGCCATAATCCGGAGTTTACCCTGATGGAATTATACCAGGCTTATACCGATTATGAGGGTATGATGGAGCTGACGGAAAGCATGTTCCGCTACCTTGCAGAAAAAGTCTGCGGCAGCGCTGTTATCAAATATAACGAAACTGTCATCGATATGTCCAAGCCTTTTGAGCGGATTACGATGATTGACGCCGTTAAAAAATATTCCGGCGTTGACTTCTCCCAGGTAGCAACCGATGAAGAAGCAAAAGCGCTGGCTGATGAACACCATATTGAATACGAAGCCCGCCATAAGAAAGGCGATATCATTAACCTTTTCTTCGAAGAATTCTGCGAGGACAAGATGATTCAGCCGACCTTCGTTATGGACCATCCGGTGGAGATTTCTCCGCTGACCAAGAAGAAACCGGAGAATCCGGAATTGGTAGAACGATTCGAACTGTTCATTTATGGACGTGAAATGTGCAATGCCTACTCCGAGTTAAATGATCCGATTGACCAGCGGGAACGTTTTGCTGCCCAGGAAGAAGCCTTCGCGGCCGGCGATGAAGAGGCAAACCATACCGATGAAGACTTCCTCAACGCACTGGAAATCGGTATGCCGCCAACAGGCGGTATCGGTTACGGCATTGACCGCCTTGTTATGCTCCTCACCGATTCCCAGGCGATTCGTGATGTTCTGCTCTTTCCAACCATGAAGAGTTTGGATAAATAGATGTTTTATAAATCCAGTGTTTTCGGACATTTACGCATACGAAAAATACGAATTAATGCGAAGGCACAGAAAATTCGTATACGATAATATGTGATGATACGAGGCTTGAGAGAAGATAGTATATTTCAGTAGGAAAAGAAAATACAGATATTTGTACTTATTAGGACCATTTTCTAAGAAAAATCTTGGAGAATGGTCTTTTTTGTGTTGGAAAAAGATAAAGAGTCCGATAGCAGTTTTTGTCGGAATGCCCTAATTCAATGAAAAGGTGATTAGTGCAGATGGAAGTTAAGAAATCAAGAGGAATGAAGGTCTATGTTCATGGGTAGGAAAACAGAAAATTGCAGAAAAGATTTGAAGTAGAAAAGGCAGAGATTAGAGCACAGTTTGTTACAGAGAAGAAAGTGGGGTATGATACATGAAAAATGGAAAAGTATAGTTAGTTGGAGCCACAAAAGAGAGCAGGAAAATCTGCGTCGAGCTATAATCTGGTATATTCTATGGCTAAGTTAGGTAAAAAGGTTCTGGCTGTCGATTTCAACAGTCAGGCTAATATGAGTGCTTGTTTAGGGAATGAAGGTACTGTAACGGTGCCTGTTACCATCGGGCATTTTATGATGACATATATTAAGGATAAAGAAATGCCTGCACCAGAATAGTATATCCTGAATAGAAAAGGTGTGGATTTTATACCTTCATCAATGGTGCTTTCAGTAGTGGATGTAAAGATTCAACTTGAAATGGGTACAGAAAAGATATTTTCCAATATTTTGGAACCACTTAAGGAAAAGTACAATGTGATTATTATAGCCACGGAGAGGGATGACAAGGTGCTGGAAAGTGGCGAAGGAAAAGGTGGTCACAGTGACTATCTTTCGAAGAATCATGATAGTTTGAGGTAAGGGTATGGCTTGTCTGGAAGTTCAGTGGCAAGGTTACTCCCTGTAAATTAGCTGGTTCCTGAGATAAAAAAGATGTGGGATGATGGGGATATGCAGCTTATAGCGGCAATGCAATAGTCTTAACTTCCTGAAAAATGTTAGCAGTTAGTTATAGCTGTATTAAAAGAATCAGGTCTAAAAATAAACAGAGGTTGTTGTGGGAGTAAAATCAAAGCCACATCCGCTCGATTTGTCTATAGAAGAAAAATTGGTGTATAAATCTACCAAGTTATCTGCAAAATTAGAGAGAAATATTTTGCAGATATAAATCTGAAGAAAGTAGAAAAGATTGTTGATAAGGCTTTGGCAGCATGGTTTAAGAAGATAAAAAAGAAGGCGTGATGTTCAATGAAAAGTAGTTATCACAGTTAGATTCTGTATATTTCAATATTATTATTTTAGAAGATAGGGATGTGATTATACAGAGTCGCAATACCGAATATTATTGGTATTTGCACTGTGCTGAGTATTTGACAGCTGGTGCTTGAGTTATTTCACAAACATAGATTTAGTCATTCATACCATCAGCACGGAAGGGCGAGAACACTGCGCCAAGCAATGAAGAGCATCCAAGGACATGATGTGTGTCAGATGAATGGGCAGAGGAATAAAGGAAAACTTTAAAAAAATAAAGATTTTTGTGACAAAAAGGCACCTTCATGGTATACTTATTTATTATGGGTGCATTGTAACGAGTTGTTAGGAGAGGCTTTGTTGTTATGACTGTTTCGTATTTGGGATTATGGAAATTATTACTTGATAAAGGACTTCAAAAGCAGGATTTAGTGGATGAATTAGGGCTTAGTTCTGCAACTGTGGCAAAAATGGGTAAGGGGCAACCAGTATCCAATAAAGTTCTTGAAAAAATATGTAAATATTTGAATTGTACTGTGAATGATATTATCAGCTACGACTAAGTCCATATTATGGGACATATAGAATGATACATTAAAGATGAGAAAGCTTGGAGGTGAGCGACAGAGTGTGGTGCCGAAACTGTAATATTGAAACAAATGAAAAAGTGTGCCCAGTCTGTGGCGGGGAAACAGTAGAAGATCTTCCGGTTGAAATATATTGGTGCAAGTGTTGTAAGACACCTATTATCCAGCTCATTAATCAGGCTGATAAAGGTGTTTGCCCGGTCTGTGGAGAAAAGACAAAATACTTAACAACAGATTTAAGACCGGTATTTCCAGAAGAACGTTTATTGTTGGAGATTTTATTAGATAAAGAACCAAATGAATTTGTAAAAAGTTCAGTGTGGTCTGTGAATAGTAGATATTATATTGATGGAAAGAGTATTTCTATGCCAAGAGGACTATTTCAGACTGCTGATACAGATACGATTGCTGAGAAACTTAAGAAATATGAATCAGAGAATACATATGAGTATTTTAATGAGCATATAAAAACATTTATTGAAGCCAATCGTAATAGACTGAATTATTTAAAGGACGAATCTTTCGATTTTGTTAGAAAGACAGCTGCAAAATTTGATGAGGAGAGATTAGTTATATCCTTTTCTGGAGGCAAGGATTCTACTGTAACAGCAGATGTTGTAACAAAGGCTTTAAGTAATCCGAGTCTTGTGCATATCTTTGGAAACACAACATTGGAGTTTCCGACAACTGTAAAATATGCTGAATGGTATAGAGAGAATCATCCACAAGCTATTTTTTTATTCGCTAAAAACGAGGAACAGGTATTTTATGATGTATGTGAGGATATTGGACCGCCAGCCAGAATGATGCGTTGGTGTTGTTCGATGTTTAAAACGGGTCCTATTACGCGAGTGATAAACAATTTGTATAGGAATCAGCAGATTCTTACCTTTTATGGAATCCGAAAATCAGAATCGGTTAGTCGTAGTAAGTACAACAGAGTAGAAGATGATGCTGAGTCGGTGAAGATTCAACAGCAGACAGTGGCGTCGCCGATTTTCTTCTGGAGAGATTTGGATATATGGCTGTATATGTTGGCAGAGAAAGTGGATTTTAATGAAGCATACAGATTGGGATATGACCGTGTGGGATGCTGGTGTTGTCCAAACAATAATCAAAGGGCACAGTTTTTGTCTAGAATTTACATGCCAGAAGAATCAAAGAAATGGCGTGAATTTCTAATAAGATTTGCTAAAAAAATTGGTAAAGAGGATGCAGAGGTATATGTAGACACAGGAAAATGGAAAGCTCGGCAGGGAGGAAATGGGCTGGCAGCGGCTGGTGATGTAAAAATTAAGTTTACAAACTGTACATCAGAAGAGCATGCGAAAATTTATCGATTGGTGAGACCATTTGATGATGAACTGGTAGGTATGTTCACGCCTTTTGGGCGTGTTGCTCCTGAGTTTGGAAAGAAATTACTGAGAGAGGTATTGGTTCTTGATGCAAGAACAAATGTGCCCATCCTGTCCATTCAACCGTTTAGCCAGGATGGATATGAACATGCGGTAAAGGTTCGAACCATGAACGTAAGAAATCATGATGATCTACAACGCATGGTCGGATATCAAGTGCGAAAATTTAATGCATGTAGAAAGTGTCTGAAGTGTGAATCCATTTGCAGAGCAGGAGCCATTTCAATAACAGGAGATAGCTATTATATCGATCCAGACAAGTGTGTGCATTGCAAAATGTGTATGACAGCAAAGTACCTAGATGGTGGATGTACGATGGATAAATATTTAAGAACAAAGTAATGGTGATGGAGGTTTGTGTTATGGCAATGAAGTTTCGTGCGCATGATACATTTTTTATAAGAAAAGGATGGCTTAGCAAGGGGATGGAACGAGTTGTGGAAAAGCCAGATCTCTTTATAGACAAAGAAGAGAACCCAATGGACATTCTGGGTATTGGGTCTAACATGGTTAAAGCACTTCGCTATTGGTTGCGGGCGGTAGGTCTTACAACGGAGCCTACAAGAGGTAGAAGGATACAGAGCCTGACACCATTGGGGGAGCAGGTTTATTTGAATGATAGATATATAGAGGAATTGGGTACTTTATATTTGCTGCAGTATCAATTGGCAAAGCAGAAAGAAGAAGCTACAGCATGGTACTTTTTCTTTAATGAGTTTTCAATGTCAGAGTTTACGAGAGAAGAGTTTGTACAGGCGTTGCAAAATTATATTCTTATGGCGGATGATGCGAGTTCTGTTGCAATCAGATCTTTAAATGATGATTTTGCGTGTATTATCAATACCTATTTGCCAAGATATAAATCAAATTCTGGGAAAGTATCTCCAGAGAATAATATAGATTGTCCGTTTGGTGAACTTGGCTTGATTGATATTGCAAACAGAAAGCAGAAAACATATAAAAAATCAATTCCGGCAGCGGGCTCTTTAAATCCGTGGGTCGTATTTGCAGTAATTGTAGATCAGGCGAATGGAAGAGATGAAATTGGTCTTAATGAATTGCTCACCAGACCATACAATATAGGAAAAGTATTTAATCTGGATGCCATAACCATGCTAGATGTCTTGCATGAAATAGAGAATCGTGGCCTACTCAAGATAATAAGAACAGCCGGCTTGGATGTTATTCATTTGAACCAGAAAATGGACTTTAATGAATGTGTACGAAATTATTACGAAACTATTGATGAAGGAGTATAGGTGACTGTCGATGAGTAAAATGATTTCTGTTGCTTCAGGATTCCAGTATTCGGTAAATATCGGATACGATCTGAATAACGACGATAAATTAAAAAATTTCATACCAACGAGATCGGCATTGGCGTTACTTGAAGAAGTTCTCTTAAGTACTGCTCCGTCATCAACGGAACGTGCTCGTGTGCTTATTGGTGCTTATGGTAAAGGAAAGTCTCATATTGTATTAACGATTTTGGCTATACTGGTGAGAAGGGATTTGGGTCTTTTCAAAAAGGCTATGCCTAAGATTAAGGATAATCCTAAATTGTATCAATGTGTTCAGAATTACTATGAATCAAACAATAAAATTCTTCCGGTTATTATTACGGGAAGCAATACTAGCTTACCTCAGGCATTTCTTCTTGCATTACAGAGAACCTTGTCCATAAACGGGCTTCTGGATGTGATGCCTGAAACAAATTACAAGGCAGCTGTTAAAGTAATAAAGAGATGGGAAAAAGATTTTCCTGAGACATATAAAAAGTTGAAAGATGCGGTTGATATGCCAATTAAGAAGTATATTGAGGCATTGCAATCCTATGACATTGCAGCGTATGAGAGGTTTGAAAAAATATATCCAACATTAACTGCAGGTAGTATATTCAATCCTTTCCTAGGTTTTGATGTTGTAGATCTTTATGAGGAAGCTGTTCGTGGATTAAAACGCAAGGGATATACTGGAATATATGTTATTTATGATGAGTTCAGTAAGTTTCTAGAAGCGAATATTACAGAAGCATCAGTAAGTGATACAAAAATGCTCCAGGATTTTGCAGAGAAGTGTAATCGTAGTGGAGAACAGCAGATGCATTTGATGCTGATCTCTCATAAAGAAATAGCAAACTATATTGACAAACTTCCTAAGCAGAAGGTTGATGGATGGCGTGGAGTTTCTGAGAGATTTAAGCATATTCACCTTAATAATAATTTTACTCAGACTTATGAAATTATTGAATCCGCAATTCAGAAGAAAGTAAAACTTTGGGAGACATTCTGCACAAACTATAGAGATAGTTTTGAAGGATTAATACAAAGGTATGAAAAACATAATATATTCAGCGATGTGGCTGAGGGGCAAGTAGAAAAAACTATTTATGGATGTTATCCGTTACATCCAGTTTCAACATTTATATTGCCTAGATTATCGGAATGTGTTGCTCAGAATGAAAGAACATTATTTACTTTCATTTCAGCACCAAGTGTATCAACATTACCGACTTTTTTGGAATCCTATCAGGACGATCATTTTGAGGTTATTACACCGGATTTGATTTATGACTACTTTGAACCCTTGCTTAAAAAAGAAATATATACCGGACACATACACGAAAACTATATTTTAACTGAATTGATTTTAGAGAAATTACAATCGAATTCTCTTGAAAGTAAGATTGTAAAGACGTTATCACTTATTTATATACTTGAGCAGTTTGAAAAATTGCAGCCTTCGAAGCATGAGTTGATTAGTATTTTTTCTATAAGTTATAGTTCAGAAGAGATTAATCAGGCAATTGATAATCTTATAGAGAGGGAGTATGTAATCTACCTTAAACGAAGTAACAACTATCTTCGTTTAAAGAAGACATCTGGAGTGGACATTCGTCAAAAGATTTGTGATATGGTTGAGGTTCAGAACAGAAGGGTGACAGTTAAGGAAACCCTAAATAATTCTAACTTTGATAATTATGTATATCCGTCTCGATATAACAATGAACGAGATATGATTCGCTTTTTTTCATTTGAATTTATCGATGAGGACGAGGTGACAGAAGATATTGATTGGGCACGCAAAAGTGAAACCATAGAAGCGGATGGCGTGATTTATGGAATTATTCCGCATAGCGAAGAATCAATTGATAGATTGAAAGATGTGTTGATTACTACGAGTGAAAATTGTGATCGCAATATTTTTATTTTGCCGAAACATTTTTCATCTATAGAGGAGATTGTAAGAGAATTTACTGCAGTATCTGTTCTAAGAGACACCACTAATGATGATAAGGTTCTGTTTGAAGAATATGAAGTTATTTATGAAGATTTGCGAGAAGTTATTGAATCTTTTATGCGTGGATATACACGACCAGAGGAGTATAAGTCGAGATATATCTATAATGGACATGAAGTACCGGTGGGTAGAAAAGCGGCTCTAACGGAGTTGATGTCTAATATTTGTGATCAGGTTTATTCTTGCACACCGGTTATAAATAATGAAGCAATGAATAAAAATGAGCTTACTACAACTGCTAGCAATAGTCGAAATAAGATTGTTGCCGCATTGTTGCGAAATGAATTAGAGCCAAATCTTGGACTGACTGGATCGGGACAGGAAGTATCTATTATGAGGAGTACACTTGTACGTCCGGGCGTGTGGGAGGAAAATGGTGGTTTGCCAAGACTGAATCTGCATCCGGACAAAGTGGAGCATATGGCAGAAGTTTTGGAAACTATTGAAGATTTTATTATAGAGACACGTAAAAACGGGACGGTATCTTTTGCGGAATTATACAAGAGATTGATTGCGCCGGAATATCATATTGGTCTTAGAAAAGGACTAATACCAATTTATCTTTCTGCCGTTATTCATGAGTATAAGAGAGAAGTGATAATTGCAGATCATCATGGTCAAGTGACTGTATCACCAGATGTAATTATGCAGATAAATTCCAAGCCAGATATGTTTACATTATCGTATTTGGATTGGAATCCAGAAAAAGAAACATTTGTACAGCGCCTGTCAGATTATTTTTCAGACTACGTTGTGGAAGCAGAGCGAGGTGTTAATTCCTATGATTATGTTGTTTCTGCGATGAGACGTTGGTATATGGCTTTGCCAAAGTATACCAAGGAATGCAAGATTAAGCCAGATGGTGAGAAAATAAGAAGAGATCACCAAGAGATGTTGAAACTTTTAAAACAAAATCTCAGTGGCAATGAATTACTATTCGAGCAATTACCTAAGGTATTTGGCTTTGCGGAATTTCAGGATGCTTTGGCTGATAATGTAAAGCTGGCAAAAGACTTTTATGACAGCTATTTATCTGAAGTTAAAAAAGTTTTGAAGGAAGAAGTAAAGGAAATCTTTGTTCTGCAAAAGGACAAAAACAATGTAGATAGGATGTCGTTGTCTTCGGTTATTAAAGATTGGTGTGAATCACTCAATCAGACGGTATTTGAGCAGTTATTTATAGATGGAACGGATAAATGTTTAGGGTTGCTTAAAACCATCACAAATGATGATGATCTTACAATTGTAAGACTGGCAAAGCTTGCTACAGATCTTAGAATTGAAGACTGGGATGAAAAGGTAAAAATACTGTTTACATCTAATGTAAAAAAATACAAAGAGACAGCAGAAGGTTATCATTCCACTAAGGAGTCTGCAGGAAAAGAGCAGAATACGAGTGCATACCAAATTAGTTTTACAGACGATAATGGAGACGTGATTACAAAACGATTCGATAAGGTAGAAGGGACAGGTAAGGGTAGATTATTATACAATCAAGTGACAGCGGCATTGGATTCAATGGGGCGTTCAATATCCGATCAAGAAAAACGACAGATATTGATGGAGATATTAAAGAAGATTTGCTAGATAAAGGAGGAACAGGATGGCGTATTTTGATAACGCTGCGACAACATATCCGAAACCAGAAGAGGTCTATTCCTTTATGGATAGTTTTTACAGACAAAGTGGTGGGAATGCTGGACGTGGAAATTATTCGTTGGCACGAACTGCTAGTAGTTTAATAGCAGATACAAGAAAAAGATTACAAGAGATATTACATTGTCCTATGAAGCAGGTGGTTTTTACTCCGACAGCAACGATTGCCTTGAATATTGTCATCCAGGGTATAATAGCAACTGGAATACATAATGTTTATATAAGCCCGTTTGAACATAATGCAGTAACGAGAACCTTACATCATTTTGCGAATAAGGGTTCCGTGGCGGTCCAACAGCTTGCTGTGACAAAGGAACTTGTATATGACATGGAAAAAATAAGGTATCAGTTTGATTCTGTAAAACCGGATTTTGTTATTGTTAGTCATGCAAGTAATGTGATGGGACTGATAGCGCCAGTGGAAGAGATTTTTTCATTGGCAAAAAAGCAGGGTTCAGTTACCTTGGTTGATTTAGCACAGAGTGCAGGACTGGTTGATTTAAATGTAGGGCTTAGTTGCATTGATTTTGCTGTTTTCGCTGGCCATAAGACTTTGTACGGCCCCACAGGGATTTCCGGCTTTGTTATGAATCCATCGGTTAAGCTCCCAGCTGTTATTTTCGGAGGAACTGGATATGAATCAGCTAATCAGAATATGCCAGAGAGTCTTCCAGAAAAATACGAGATGGGAACGCTTAATATAGTTGGAATAGCAGGATTGAATGCAGCGCTTAAATGGATACAGGAAACCACGGTAGAAGAAATATGGTGTAAAGAAGAAGAACACAGAAAGCGTTTAATGGATATTTTGAAACAGTATGATTTTATCAAAATTGTCGGCGCTTTAGAAGGACAGCGATATGTAGGAATCGTTTCCTGTTTATTGAATGATATTAGTAGTGATAGCGCAGGAAATATTTTCAATGAACAGGGTATTGCAGTAAGAACAGGTTTGCATTGTGCTCCATTGGCACATCAGTTTTTGGGTACCTATCCAGCGGGAACAATTCGGTTTAGTGTGAATTATTTCACTTCGAATAATGATTTTGCTCAGTTGCAAGAAACACTGGATTTTATAGGGGAAAATCTGTAGGAGGAATTATATGGGACTTAAAGAGTTGAATATTAAAGGCGAATACAGATCGTTTATTGATGATGTGGTTAAAGACTTCTATATACCGTTGCTAAGTGAGGCAGTTTTGTATCAGAGAGCTGTTGGCTTTTTCTGTTCATCAGCTCTTTCACTGATTTCAAGGGGAATAAAAGGGCTAATAAAAAATGGTGGGAAGATACAAATAGTAGCCTCTCCAAGATTAACAGAAGAGGATTATCAGGAGATACAGAAAGGTTATGAACTCAGAAAAGTAATTGAAAATTCACTTTCTAGAGAATTAAAAGAACCAGAGAATGAGGAGGATAGGGAAAGCTTATCATTTATAGCTCAACTTGTGGCACAGGGTATTCTGGATATAAAAATAGCCTTTTTAACTACTCAGAATGAAGTCTCAATGTACCATGAAAAGATGGGGATAATAACCGATGCTGCTGGGGATTCGGTAGCGTTTTCGGGCTCTATGAATGAAAGTGAAAATGGTTTTAGAGGTAATTACGAATCATTCGATGCTTTTTGTTCATGGACGTCAGATGCAGAAAGGGTATTCCAAAAACAAATGGCTTTCAGAGCAATTTGGGAGGATTATGAACCTGGAATTGAGATTTATGAATTTCCAGAAGTCGTGAAACAGCGATTATATGAGTATAATCCTAAACTGGCCAACAATCTTAATAGTCTGACTGCAAGAGAGAGGAGAAGTCCAAAAACGGATGATGAGAAATTGCCGATTCATCTGCCAGAAGATTTCAAAATAAGGTCATATCAGAAACAGGCATTAAAAACATGGGAAAAAAATGGTTTCCGTGGCATATATGATATGGCAACAGGTACTGGCAAAACGCTGACAGCACTTGCAAGTATAGAGCATTTGTATAGATACAATAATAATCGTTTGGCAATTATAATTCTATGTCCGTATCAACATTTAGTTGAGCAATGGTGTGAAGATATTGTTCGATTTGGAATAAGACCAATAGTTGGGTATTCAGCATCAGCACAAAAAAACTGGAGAAAACATCTTGAGCAAGCAGTCAGATCGTTTAATTTAGGCGTTTTAGATAACTTCTGTTTTGTAACAACGAATGCGTCATTTGTAACAAAATCAGTGCAGCGACAGATTCAACTTTTATCAAAAGATACGGTGTTTGTTGTGGATGAAGCCCATAATATGGGGGCAGTAAATTACAGACGCTGTTTACCTAACACAATACCTTTTCGATTAGCATTATCTGCGACAATTGATAGGCATAACGACGAATCAGGGACGGATGCATTAAAGTCCTTTTTTGGAGAAAAGTGTATAGAATACTCACTTAAAGATGCAATAGAAAATGAAATGCTCACAAGATACTACTATTATCCAGTATTAGTTTATTTAGATGAAGATGAATTGGATGAGTATTTATCAATTACGCATCAGCTAGCGAAGGCTATTACAAAGAGAAAAGGACAAGTGGTTCTTTCGGAATATGCAAAACAATTGATGATAAAAAGAGCAAGAATTGTAGCTGGAGCAAGAGGAAAAATACCAGAGTTAGAAAGACAAGTACGACCATTTAAGAATGATAATCATCTACTGATATATTGCGGAGCAACAACAATAAAAGAAGGGGATGCTGATAATTTATCATTCGGGACGAGACAAATAGATTTTGTTACAGATTTGCTTGGAAATAAAATGCAAATGCGTGTAGGGAGGTTTACATCGCAAGAAACTGCACAGGAACGAGCACAGATAAGGAATGCGTTTGCTAAAGGGGAAATGCTGCAGGCATTAGTTGCTATTAAATGTTTGGATGAGGGTGTTAATATTCCGAGTATTAAAACGGCATTTATTTTAGCTAGTAGTACAAATCCCAAAGAGTACATTCAACGTAGAGGAAGAGTATTACGAAAGTTTCCGGGGAAAGAATATGCTGTAATATTTGATTTCATTACCTTGCCATTTAGAGCAGATACATTGGGAAGTCAAAATGCAGATGTAATCAATTCGTCTAGGGGATTGGTAAAAAGAGAATTGATAAGAATGTTGGATTTTGCAGAGATATCAGAGAATCCATCAGAAACATATGATTTGATTTTTGAATTAAAACATGGATTTGAGATTACCGAGGAAGAGTTGAAAGAAGAGGAGGAACACGGCAATGTTATCTGATGAGATTCAGAAAGTACAGATTAATGAGCAGAAATTGACACAAATGAAAAAATTGATTATTTCGGCTGAGCGAAAGAATATTAAAACAGGTGAATATACTACACAGGACATGGTGAAGGCAATAAGAAAAATTATTGAGAAGAATGCCGAGTAAGGAGGAAAAGAAATATGCTGATTAAAAGTATAGTTTTAAATAATTTTCGGCAGTTTAAAGGAAATCAGAGATTAGATTTTTCAACAGATGCCGATAAAAATGTCACGGTTCTTTTAGGTGATAATACATTTGGAAAAACAACAATTTTGCAGGCATTTAACTGGTGTTTGTATGGTGTAGCAGATTTCCCAAAGGATAGTAATCCAGATTTTTTGCTCAATTTAGAAGTAGCAAATGAGCAGGCAGGAATTCTACAAAAGTGTGAAGTCTTTGTTGAGGTACTTTTATCTCATAAAGATACGGAGTACATTGTGCGTCGCACTCAAGCATATGTAGATCGCGCATACGGTAGCTGGAATGCATTAAATAGTAAATTGGCTGTATCGTACAAGGAAAATGGTATTACGAAACAAGTAAGAGAAGGTGAAGAACGAAATATTATAAACTCAATTCTTCCACAGTCATTATCAGGTTACTTTTTCTTTGACACGGAGCGAGTTTCAGATATAAGCACAAGAAAAGATTTATCTGAAGCTGTTCGTGGTTTACTAGGATTGGCTCCGGTTAGTAATGCAAGAAAGCATTTAGGATCACGAACATTAAAAAATACTGCGATTGGTCAGTGGAATAGTTCGTTGGACTCTGACGGAGATGAAAGAGCAAAAAATGCGCAGGATACAATCGCAAAAGAAAACGAAAGGAAAGAGTCACTACAGAAGGAGATTGATAATGCTGACATAGAACTACAATCTCTGAATGCACAGAAGGAAAAGATTGTGGAGATTCTTCGCGATAATCAGAGTACGGCTGAGTTGCAGCGTCAAAAACAACAGTATGAAAAGCATTTGGAAGATGAAAAAGCAGAATTGATGCGCTGTAATGAGTTGTTTCTAGACTTTTACAACAACTCTATTACAACTTACATAGCTGTTCCAATAATGGAACAGGCTAAAGATTTTCTAGTAAATGCCAATGTGGATGACAAAGGCATCCGAGATATGACGGAGGCTTCTATTAGAGACATCATAAAGAGAGGAAGATGTATATGTGGTGCACCTATTGTTTCGGACGAAAATGGTGAGACAGGAAATAATGCATATAATCACATTATGCAGGAGATGAAGTATCTTCCACCGGCACACATTGGAACCGCAATACGTAATTTTAAGCAATTGTTGGAAACAGATAGACGAAGTGTTTCCCAATTCTATCCAATTGCAGAACAGCAATATAAGGAGATACAAAAGCATAGAAATACCATTGCATGGTTAGAGGATGATATCAGTCGAATAGATGCAAGTATTTTCGGTAAGGAAAATATGAGCAGTTATGAAGCTGACATGAATCGTATAAAAGCTGACATAAAGAGAATGAATGAGAAAAAAGAACGTTGCAATAGAGAGATTGGTGCAAGTACAGCTGCAATTGATGCAGCACAGAAAGTATATGATAGTTTAGTATCTGCATCAGAACGCAATAAAAGACTGATAGTGTATTTGGCATATGCTGAAAAAATCTGTTCTTGGATTGATGAGACGTATGCTGAAAAAGAACAGGAGATGAGAGTGCGTCTTCAAGAGCGAGTTAATGATATTTTTTCTAGAATGTATCATGGAGAACGTAGGGTCCAAATTGATAAGTACTATCATGTTACACTGTTTGCGCAGTTAAATGGAAAAGAGATTATTACAGGAGAATCTGAAGGCTTGAAGCGTGTTAAAAATTTTGCTTTTATAGCGGGACTTGTTGATTTGGCAAAAGAAAAAGCTTCATTGGGAAGAAATGCTGTAGATACTATTTCATGGGAGAATGAAGCCTATCCGTTAGTTATGGATGCACCATTTTCTAATGCAGATGAAACGCATATTAGGAATATTTCTGGAGTGCTTCCGGAAGTGGCAAATCAGGTAATCATGTTTGTTATGGAAAAGGATTGGCAGTATGCAGAAGCGGTTATGGCACCACGTGTTGGCAAATATTGCAAACTGATGAAACAGACTGAATCCTATACGAAAATAGAGATGTGAGGTGATATAAATGTTTGAAGGTGATTATACGATTTTTGGTAAGCATGCCACATACATAAAATATCTTGTAAATGATGTAAAAGCATTTAAACGATATATAGATGTTTACATGACAGGAGCGATGTTGGGAATATTATATGATAAAAGATCTGTGGCCGGTGACTCTACTGATCGGGCCAGAATTTATGCGTATGCGTTTAATACAGAAAACATAAAATGTAATGAATTATTTAAATTAGTGATTCTTAATGATACATCTAAGGCATGGTCGGATGAAGAACGCATAAATATTTGTTTTCGTTATCGCGATAAAATGGATGAGAATGCTGTGCCCCCGGTTCAACCAGAAGAGCTAATTGCGATGAAAGAAGCACAGGATTTGTTTAATAGTTATGTTTTGGGTGGAATTGAAATCCTTTATGAGAGTTTTTCCAATAGTGCAACTGTGGGAATAGACGAAACAGTCGATTATGCCTATAAGACAATTTTTGATCAGAGAACATTGATTGAAAGTAGACAGGATGGTACAGATGTAGATCAGTTACTTCGTCCGGAATATTAATTGGTGGAAGAGATGGAAGGAATACCTATTGGGAAACTATCTATGTCAACACGTGCGAATCATGTGTTGCATAAAATGGAAATAGAGACGGTGAATCAGTTGATGACGACACCAATTAGCACTATTGCAGAACAGAAAAATGTAGGGGCAAAAACTGTTGCAGAAATTGAGGATATCATAAATAAACTTAATGCAGGTGAAATAATCATCCCTGAATTGGAAAAGGAAATAGAATGCTCAGAGGAAGAACAGTTTTCTGAGGATCAGTTGTTGGAATTATCGCAACATTCAATTTCGGAATTAGGACTGTCAATCAGAGCTTATAACACTTTGATGCGTGCTGGATATATGACACTAGATAAAGTAGCAGTCCTTAGCGAAGAAGACCTTGCGAAATTAAAGAATTCTGGAAAAAAAACAGTCTCAGATATTCTTCAATCCATGAATATTTGGCTTGCTGAAAATATGATATTATCATTGGGGACAGAGGATGATAGAGAAATTACGATTAATCCTGAACTGAAAGAATATTTTCAGCGGTTGTCAATGATGATATTGCCGATTGGGCAGATTTACTGGCGAAAACTGTACCAATATGCAGAAAACGCTGGACTAATGGAACGGATTATATATGGAGGTTTGGATTATATATGCTCTGATAACATAATAGCTTTATTAGAAATTCCTGAGCTAAAGGCAAGTTTGAAATCCTTTTTTTTGAAGATTGCGCCTGATGGCATTATAAGAAGGAAAGAAATAAAGAATAATCTCTTGCTTCATGAGATGGCGCTAAACAAGGATATTTTATTTGAAAAGATATGTGATGGAACTATCTGCATGGAAAGAGATGGATATGTTTTGCTTAAACGTATTAAGGTCGCAGATTATATGTCAAACAAATGTGATTATGAGCAGCGGGAATTTAGTATTCTTGCAAAACGATTAGCAGGAGAAAGTTTACAGAATATAGCGAATGATTATGGACTAACCAGAGAGCGAATTCGACAGATTGCTAGAAAAACGGTATGTAAGTTTCCTTTACTATGGGAGGATTATTTCAAAGAGCCATTTGAATATTTTCGATTTTCAAAAAAAGAATTTTGTTATGCCTTCCCTACATGTGGGGAAATTGGATACGAGTATTTGATGCTAAAATACGTAAAAGGAAAAGAAGACTTAACAGAAAAAAGCATAAATGAATATGATGGTGTGTTTTCTAATCGACTAAGGAATTATTTTAAGGAAGAAGTTGTACGTCATGATAAACAAACTGTATCTCGAACAGATATGGTATATCGTGTATTGCTTAGCAATAGCGATCGGACTTTGTCAATGGACGATTTTGAAACCGTTTATTATGATTATCTAGAGTCAAAAGGGTATCCACGTGAGCGATTGGAAATTAATATTAGATCTGTCACAAATCATTTACGTAATGCTAAGTACATCGTATTTAATGAACAGAATTGTGTAAGATATTGTGATGCAGATTATCATCAGGTGTGGGAAAATATAGACTTTAATCGCTATAGGAATTTGGTAATTTCGTCGGATTTAATCTTTCAAGATTACCGTGAGTTAATGGAAGAACTAGATATTAGAGACGGATACGAGCTTTTTTATATAATAAAATCCTCTCTCGAAAATTGGAATGGATATGATTTTGAGATTAGCTGTCGGCGTGTACCGGTTATTATTTTTGGAGAAGGAGATGAGGCTAATCAAGCTGTTCATTTTTTGAAAGAAATATCTCCAGTGGATTATTTTGACTATTATCAAGCTTATGAGGAACGCTATGGCTTGCACAAGGAATCTGCACAAGGAAATCTAGTCATAAGCAATGCACTGAGTAAGTATTATATTGATGGTCAATATGTGATTGATGTTCCAGCAATTGATGGGAGAGATGCAGAGAAATTCAAAGAAGTACTTTCTTCAAAGAAAATATGGTTTATTGATGATTTAGAAAAGGTTTTTAAGGAAATATGTGTGCATTCATCAGAAGATGCACTAAATGCGGCTGCTTTTAAACGTATTGGATATTCTTTGAATGCTGGGTATGCTTATGATGATAGGTATGGGTCGGTGACTAACCTTTTTGATGCTGAAATATTTAACGGAGATGTTGTTGATATGAACAGTTTTGATCGAAGATTGACGACACTTTCGGTATTTGGATCTGCGTTGGATAAGACGAAAAAGTCGTTGCAATATATTGAGACAGCCCCCAAACTATTAATGTCATTAGAATGTGTGAAACAACACTATGGGATTTCTTTTGAAGAAATAAAGATGCTACAGGATTGGGCATCAAATGTTTGCGAAGAAAAGTATTTTAATGCGCATAGTTTATGGAATGACATAAAAGATATTTCTATAGTGCAGAAGCTTCAAAACAATGAATGGATGTGCACATGTATATTGAGACAACAGGAAGAGGTATACTCTCTTTCTGTTGCCGCAGGAATTATTTTGGCAAAGGACAGCACAATCTTGAGTGTGAGTAAAGTATGTGAATGGATTGTTGAAAAAGAGGGGAAAATGGGTATTCATAATCTCACAAACATCTTTAATAATACGTTTAATACGAACATTCCATGTTATAAGATTGCACAGAAATTAAAAACGGATGGATATTGGGAAATTTGTGTGACAGATTCGTTTGATGATTACCTGGATGCATTAATGATTGGTTCAGAAGGGGAAATAGATTTGTTTCAGGAAGAGTTCTTCTAATGTTAGGAAATAGAAATTGAAAGGATAGACACATGGAAAATGGCATCAAAAGGAGCTGTTTTTGATGGGCATTTAGCAGCAACTAGAGCATGTAAAAATTTGGACCTGTTGGCAAATTAAAGATATCTCACCTCTTGTATGGTATAATTATTATATTGCATGCAGGAGGTGGCTTTTTATGATGGGAAAACAGACTGTACAGATTCAAAAGGTTATTTTGGATTTAGATTCTGTAATTCCGGAAAATCATCTTTTAAGGCAGATTAAGAAACGTGTGCACTTTGATTATATATATGAAATAGCTGCCCCATACTATTCGAATGTCGGCAGAAAGTCCGTTAATCCTGTTATCCTGATAAAAATGTTATTAATAGGATGTCTTTATGGGATACAATCTGAACGGCGATTGGAAGAGGAGATATCACTTAATCTTGCCATTCAGTCAAAATAGAAGAAGATGTTTTAAAGATTCGGGAATTTCTTAGGAAATCTTTAATGAAATCGTCTTTCAGTGCATTCAATTAGAAATTGTATCTGGGGAAATGGGCGTATACCTTATCGCGTGGAGATTGACGCAACGCGCCCATGAGCAGCATCTGACATACGGAACACCCGAAAGGGTACATATTTCTCTCGTGGGAAGCGCTGAATTATATGATAAATGAATAGGGGATATAATTTTAGGGACAGGGCGATATTGTGAGGAATATGAAGCGAAGATAAATTGCGAATATACTGTATAAAAATTACGGATAGACTTGAATTTTTTTGCGGATAATCGTATAATAGATAACAAGAAATGGAAGGAGATTATCATGTTAAAGAAATTCAGTGTTGAAAACTTCAAAGGTTTTAAGGATAAGCTCACGTTAGATATAGGCTCACCGAGCAATTATAGTTTTAATTCAGAAATTATTGAGAATAGTTGTGTTGCCAAAGGAATTATCTACGGTATTAACAGCTGTGGTAAATCAAATCTTGGATTGGCCATATTTGATATTATTACTCATTTGACAGAAAAGCAGAAGCTTCTCCAAAGCTATGACTTCTATCTTAATATGAGTGGAAGAAAATCGTTTGCAGAGTTTGAATATACTTTTGTGTTTGATGAACACGAAGTTATTTATAAGTACAGCAAAACAGATGTGAATACTTTGAAGAGCGAGAGTTTGTCAATTGATGGAAAAGAGGTTATATTTTTTGATTTTCTAACAAGGGATGGCTTTACTTTGCTTGAAGGTTCAGATACTCTAAATGCTTCAATTAAGAATGAAAGCCCGATTTCGCGAGTGAAATATGTGAATAGCAATTCAATTCTTACGGATAATGAGCAGAATCAGGTATTCAAGAAATTTATTGATTTTGTTGAGCGCATGCTGTTGTTCTATTCGCTGGACAGCCGAGGCTATGAAGGATTTATGAATGGATCCGAGAGCATTGCCGAGGGAATTGTTAATAGCGGAAAAGTACAGGACTTCCAGGAATTCTTAAAAGAAAATGATATTGAGTACGAATTGTATGGATGCGAGGTTGATGGAAGAAAAGCTGTTTATTGTCACTTTGATAATAAGGATGCAGACTTCTTTAAGATTGCTTCTACGGGAACACGATCCCTTGCGCTGTTCTATTACTGGTATATCCGTATGGAAAAAGCATCATTTGTTTTTATAGATGAGTTTGATGCATTTTATCATTATGAATTATCGGAGTCAGTACAGAAGAGACTCAAAAGAATACATGGGGTTCAGATATTTACAACCACGCATAATACGGATCTTATGAGCAATGATCTTCTCAGGCCGGATTGTTACTTCCTGCTTGAGAATAATAGCATCAAAGCAATTTCGGAACTCACTGAAAAGGAACTTCGACAGGCACATAATCTTCAGAAAATGTATAAAGCAGGTGCATTCAATGGCAGATAAGGACTATAAGGCATTTATAGTTGAAGGAGAGGTCAGAGAACCGCAGGTCATTGATAATATTTCAAAGGTGTTTTTTACCCATGGGAACTTTAAGATTATTACACTTCCTGCTGGAGAGAATATTTATATGCTCTGGAAGAAACTTAAAGCGGATGATTTTGATACGGATATTATCGAGGTCTTGAGGGAAAGTAATAAGGAAATCAGAAAGCAGCTTATGGGCTTATCAAGGGATGATTTTTCGGAAGTATACCTTTTCTTTGATTACGATGCACATCAAACGAATTTAGGAAAAGCAGACGATGGAGATGTAATTAATGAGATGCTTGAAAGCTTTGATAATGAGACAGAAAATGGAAAGTTGTATATCAGCTATCCGATGGTTGAGGCATTAAGAGATTTTGAACCGGGAATATGTGGGCAACCTAACACTTGCTTTGTGACAATTGAAGATTTGGTAAAATACAAGAATGTTTCTTCTGCGCGTACCTTTAATCCGCATTTCAGGGATTATGATTTTAATACTTGGAAAGAAATCATAGATATATTTGCAATGAGGATATCTTGTCTGTTAGGGCAGGCAGATGTTGTTTCTTATGAGCAGTATTTGGTGACGGCAAGTCCATATCATATCTATATTTGTGAAGAGAACGAAACTGTTCAGAGTGGGGTGTTCATTCTGAGTGCTTTTCCAGAATTCCTTGTAGATTATTTTGGAAAGAAGCTTTGGAAAACTTGTGTGAAGCATACAAGGAATCGGTTGGAAGATCAGCTGTGCAAATGAATACACAATAAGAACGGAGCGCTTGCAGAGATGTAGGTGCTTTTAGTGTGCAAAGAATCATAAAGGAGTGGCTTCCGGCAGATATATTACTAATAGAAAAAATAAGTTTAAGATTATAGAAGGAGGCGCACTATGGAGGTTGCGGTGATTAGATCAAATAGAAAAACTGTGGCTATCCAGGTGAATTCTGACCTGTCGGTAACAGTAAGAGCACCAAGGCGTGCATCTCAGAAGGATATTGAGCGAATCCTTAAGGAAAAGGAGGCTTGGATACTAAAACATGTTGAGCAGATTAGGGAAAAGAAGGCCGCATATGATGCTATGGAAGTAGAGCCATTGACGAATGAGGAGATTCGTGAGCTTGCAGATAAGGCATTAAAATATATTCCTGAAAGAACTGCATATTTTGCGAAACTTATTGGTGTTGATTATGGTCGTATAACAATTCGAAATCAGAAAAGCAGATGGGGAAGCTGCAGCAGCAAAGGAAATCTGAATTTCAATTGTCTTCTGATGCTGACCCCGGTAGAAGTCATTGATTACGTTGTGGTTCATGAATTGTGCCATAGGAAAGAGATGAATCATTCTAAGGCGTTTTGGAGTGAAGTGGAGAAGGTGCTTCCGGATTATAAAAATTCAGTCAAGTGGTTGAAGGAAGAAGGAAGCAATATTATGCGGAGACAGAGATAAGAGGAGGTAGATTAGTGTGAATATACAGATTTTTGGAACGAAGAAATGTAATGATACGAAAAAAGCAGAACGCTATTTTAAAGAGCGTGGTATCAAGTATCAGTTTATCAATATGAAAGAAAAGGGTATGAGTAAAGGTGAATTTACCTCTGTTGCCCAGGCAAATGGTGGTCTGGAAAATATGGTCAACTGGGAAGGTAAGGATCAGGACACACTTGCAATTATTAAGTATATTGCTGATGAGGATAAGCTGGAGAAGATTCTTGAGAATCCGCAGGTGATTAAGACTCCGGTTGTCCGAAATGGAAAGAAATCAACACTTGGCTATCAGCCGGATGTATGGAAGAGATGGGACTAGAATGTCCAGACAGGAAGAATTATTGATAGAACTACACTTGACAGCTATGCTAAGGAGGACAGCTCTGTTTTCTGATTAAAGTTGTCCCAGCATTTCCTGAATGATGGGGATTATAGCTATATTTTTTTGATTCTTTCCTGGGCTTCGATATTGCAGAACAGGTGGCCGCGGTCATTCCTGCCTGTTGCCGAAGCCCGGGATTCTTTTTCATATCCCAGAACCACTCGGCGGGATACGCCAAGTATGCTGAATACTTTCTATAATGTGATATCCTTCGTTTTAAACAAGGTGGTATTTTTATCGGACACCTTATCTTTTACATTATGTATAACAGAGAACAGTAAAGTAAAGGAGCGAAGGGCAATGAAAGGATACAATACAGAAAATGGTTATATGGGATATGTAGACGGCGGATATCAGCTTTTTGCCAGTGAAGCGGATTACCTGGAGTGGCTGGAAGATTAACCGGAAGGGCTTGGAAAGCCTGGATATGCGGCAAATAATTTATAGAAGTTTGGGTTGCTGTACGATATTTTTCCCATCTGTGTTATAATGCTTTATAAGTATAAAACAATGTCCTGAATGGAGGAAAAGTGTTATGCCAAAGGGAATGAACCAGAAATTCAAATTGTACCGTCTTGCACAGATTATGCTGGCAAAAACAGATGATGATCATTATATAACTATGCCGGAGATTATGTCTGCTTTGAAAGAATATGAAATCACGGCAGATCGTAAGAGCATTTATACTGATTTGCGGGACCTTGAAGCATTGGGAATTGAGGTGGCAGGCGAGCCAGTGGGAAACCGCTATCATTATCATGTGGTAAGCCGCCCGTTTGAACTGGCGGAACTGAAACTTTTGGTAGATGCCATCCAGTCGTCGAAATTTATAACAGAACGGAAGACTAACGCCCTGATTAAAAAATTGGAGCAGCTGGTCAGCAAATATGAGGCGATGAAGCTGCAGCGGCAGGTATACGTTTCCGGGAGAATCAAGACAATGAATGAGAGCATTTATTATACGGTGGATGCCATTCACAATGCTATTTCCGAAAATAAGAAGATTAGATTTCAGTATTTTCAGTGGAATGTGAAAAAAGAAATGGAGCTTCGTCATAATGGAGCCTGGTATCATATCAGTCCCTGGGGGCTTTCGTGGAATGATGAGAATTATTATCTCGTAGGATATGACTCTGATGCCGGGAAAATCAAGCATTACCGGGTGGATAAGATGCTACATATCCAGATGTCCGGGGAAAAAAGAGAAGGTAAACAATACTTTAAAAGGCTGGATATGGCGGATTATGCGAAAAAAAGTTTTGGCATGTTTGGCGGAGAAGAACAGAAAGTGAAACTTCGGGTGGAAAATAACCTTGCCGGAGTGATTATTGACCGGTTTGGAAAAGATGTGATGATGATTCCGGAAGACGAGAATCACTTTACAGTAAATGTGGATGTTCGTGTCAGCAATCAGTTTCTCGGATGGGTCTTTTCCCTGGGAGAAGGTGTGAAAATTGTGTCGCCGGAAGAAGTGCTGGAACGGATGAATCGGGAAATTACCCGGTTGCTCAGGCAGTATTTGGGAGAGTGATGGATTACTTTCGAATGTTCTATTCTTCAAAAAGAAAAAAGCTTTCACACTTCATGGGTGATTTTGATTGATTACTCGTAACATATCTTGCAATCTCCTGCAATAAAAGTATAAACATGAAATAGGAGATTGAATATGCCTACAGCATCAATCATATTAACAGCTATCATAGCTTGTTGAAGAACTTTATGTATAGGTTCAGAGGCGTTCAACCGAATACCTCAATAATTACCTGGGTTTGGTTCAATTATGTCAAGTATAGGAACGGGTTCTTTGCAGACAAACAAGAGAAAATGTTGGCCTACATCTTTACTTCTGTATTTTTTGAGAGAAATTGCAATATTAGTCAGCGCAACGACATCTCCATCCTGGCATAGAAATCGTTGTCACACGACTAGTGGTCATGTGTCATATTATTTGTGCTTTTGGTATCTATATTAGAAGCGTATATACTAGGAACAAAGGTTGATTTTTTATACCTTTCCAAATATAATACTGTTAGATAAAATCGAATTCGAGAAAGGCTGTTTACAAATGAAAAGATACATATCCCGTGCAACAAAATGGTTAGCCATCTTAACTTTTATTAGTGTAGCAATGCTCGGAATGGGTGTTATTTTCATTGTTGCTAATATCCCCAACGTAGGTTTACAAATTGGCCTGACTATGTTTGGCGCTCTAATGAGCATCCTTTTTCTCACTTGTTATCTTGCCGACAAAAGCCGTACCTTGGTTATAGATGCAGATAAAATCACTTTTCCAAGAGGTGCCGATAAAAACGGAAAAATGGTTTTGCAAAAGACTGTTATACGGTTAGATGAAATCCGTTCCATTGAAAGCAAATTTCATAAGGGCGATGGAATTATTTCTGGTGATTGTTTCTTCCATACATTGAAATTAAAAGACGGCACAGAAGTGACTGTTACTCTTTACGCTTATGGCAAGGAAAGCGAGAAGGACATTTTAGAGACTATCCGAAAGAGTATAATATAAATTCCAATATGTCGAACTGAGCAAGACTTTGGTCCTGCTTTTTTGCTTAAATCAGAAAATTCTTCATATCACCCATGAAATGTGAAAGTCAAAAAGAAAAAACGAACATGTTTTCGTCGCATTTTTATCGGTCATCTTTTTTGATATATTATGACCAGATAAAAAGGAGCAGCTCTTTTAAAGGAGGATACGATAATGAGTAAAAAAGAAGGATATAGCAGAAAAGGTTTCTTAGGTAATAGTGATTATTCGAATATTGTATGGTGAATAATAGCAAAAGGCTAGATTAAGGAATTAAATCTAATTTCATGGAATGGAGGAATTCCTAAATACGATATTTGGGATTGGGCTCCAGCGCATGAGGAAATGGGCGGCAGATACGAAAAACAGGGCGATTACATTCTCCCCTGCCCCACCGTACCGCCCGAAAAGGAACAGCCGATAGGCGTTTTCGGACAGCGGCACTTGCGGTATTTGCGGGAGTACCGCAAAGTTACATACACCAATCTTCTCACAAGCGGCAGGCTGGGCGCCTACCTTGCACAAATAGACAGGCAGGCGCAGGAACGCTTTGAACGGCTCATAGAGGGCATGAAGCAGGCACAGGGCATAACGGAGCAGTTAAAGGCGGAAAACGCTTTAGAATGGACTGAAAGAATGAATAACATACGGGCTTGTGCGATGGAGATTGTCAATGAAGAAATCATTTACGCTTAGAGAAATGTAACGCATACAACCGTAAAATCGTGGCGGGTAGGGATAAACCTTACCCGTCATTTTCTATGCGCTGTAAGCCGCTTGTATACGGCGTTTTGGCACTAAAAAATGTGACATATTCCATTCGTTTGTCACAACCTCTTGATTTTTTGAACGATGTTCAGTATAATGCATTTGAACAATGTTCAATAGGAGGTACAGTATGGATAATAAAGAAGCAATTATACAGGCAACGATTGAACTCATCGAAGAAAACGGTGAGCATTTGGAAGAAATCACAGTTCGTGAAATATGTAAAAGGGCAGGTGTTGGTTTAGGTCTTGTGAATTATCATTTTGGAAATAAAGATAAACTTATTGAGCAATGTATTGAGCGTATGATAAATGGAATGGTCGAACGGTTTCAGAATATACGGGAGAAAACAGAGGGACTTACCCCCTTTGAGAAGTTGGAGTATCTAGGCAATATGACACTTGATTTTCTGTTTGAACATTATGCCGTTTCCAAAATTTCTGTTCTTACCGATATGCAGTCACCGAAAGAAGGTGACAATACTTACAGAACTTATGCGGCGTATCTGCCGCTTGTTGCCGCCTGTCGCCCTGACCTTGATGAAGCAGCAACAAATCGAAAGACCCTGTATTTAATTACCATTATGCAGCAAATGTTCTTACGATATGAAACGATATCGCAGACATTTGGGATTGATCTTAGCAAGAGGGAAAACCGTAAGATATTTCATACACAAGTTTTACACGATATTTTGGAGGTATAGTCAATGAATATTACAGTTATAAATGGAACAGAAAAGCACGGCGTTACCTACCGCTTGAAAGAGATGATTTTAGCAGGATTTAAGGATAAAGCAAATATTACAGAATATTATCTTCCAAAGGATTGTTCGAACTTCTGCATTGGTTGCTTAAACTGCATATTAAAGGGTGAAAAGACTTGTAAGGACGCTGAATATATCAAGAAAATTGATAAATCTCTTTTGGAAGCAGACTTGATTGTAATGACCTCTCCTGCCTATGTGTTTCACGCTACAGGAGCAATGAAAGCGTTTCTTGACCATTTTGCTTACCGCTGGATACCACACCGCCCTGCTCCTGAAATGTTTGGAAAGCGTGCAGTCATCATAACACAATGTTTAGGCAGCGGAGCAAAGGCTGCGGCAAAAGATATGAAGCATAGTTTATCTTGGTGGGGGATTTCTAAAATCGGAATATTTACTGGGGCTTTGATGAGTGATATTGTTTGGGAAAAACTTTCCCAAAAGAAGCAAGCAGAGCTTACGGGAAAGATTCAAAGGCTATCCCGAAAGTTTGTCCATATAGATTATACAAAACCTGCACACACAAATTTGATTACGAAATTTAAGTTTTTCTTCTGCCGTATGATGCAGAAATCCTTACATAAATCAGCCCCCGAATACCTTGATGGGAAGTATTGGGCGGAGCAGGGTTGGCTTGATGGCGTCAGACCGTGGAAATAATGGGGGATGATATGGCAAAAATAAATTCTGAATGGTTACGCTGTCCTGTTTGTGAGAACAAAACGGGGTTGCCGCTACGGGAAGATACGGAGTTGGGCTATATCTGAAATATCATTTTTGCTGCTTGCGAACGAGAAGTTTTTTAGGCATTATGCTGTCGATATCTTTACGATAAGAAAAATGCCAACTCCAAAATATAGCAAGAATTGTGAAAACACAGTCAAGTTTTTTTGCTATGATTATTATCAGGAAGGAGGCGTTTCACATGGAAAATAAAACAGCTATCAGTATTGAAATGGTCATTGACTATATTGAAAGGCATCTTAATGGAAAGATTGACCTTGAAACGGTTGCTAGAGCAGTCAATTACTCAAAATATCATTTGCACCGTATGTTTACTGAAACAGTTGGACTGACAATTCATGATTATGTCCAACGAAGGCAACTTACTGAAGCAGCAAAGTTGTTGGTGTTCTCAGACAAACCACTCATTGAAATAGCCTTCATCTGTGGATATGAAAGTCAACAATCTTTTACAACTGCTTTTACAGCTATGTATAAGACATCACCAGCACATTATCGTGACAAACAAGTGTTTTACCCTTTACTATTGCGATTTGTTATACATAACAGAAAGCTAAACCTTACATTGACAAAGAGTGATATACAACTCGCTGCGATGGAGGATATTCCTTCATGGATGAAACTGCTTCGATTAGTGGTCGATGGATACCCTGTTTTGGATGAGACAGACTACTTGTATAAGTTAAAAATATTTATCAAGAATAAACAGGCATTGGTTTTGAGAGATGGAGAGTTGTTGATTGGTGCTATGGCTTTTAGCACTCCGCCGTGTAGCATTGAGTTTATGGGTGTACATCCGCAATATCGTAAAAGAGGTATCCAAAAGCTTTTTATTGATGCATTATTAGAGGATTATTATCCAGAACAAGACATTTATATAACAACCTACAGGAATGGAGATAAAGCCGATACAGGATATCGCAAAGAACTGCAAAAACTTGGCTTTGCGGAACAAGAACTTTTAGTAGAATTTGGTTACCCAACACAACGCTTTGTACTATCCGCAAAAAAAGATGATGATGAAACGGTTGAGAGGAAATAGAAGAAAATCCATTTTATAAATTATGTGAGGAAATAACAATGAGCGTAAGAGAAATAAATCCTAAAGAAACTACAAGAGCATTGGCGTTTGACCTTTGGATGAAAGCGCCAACCCCTATGGTTACATTTTTCAAGACCTATGATGTAATGCCGTTAGTTAAAGTAAGTAAACACCGTAGTATGAAGTTCAATATGCTCCTTGACTTTTGTATCGGTAAGGCAGGCGCTTCCGTAAAAGAATTTTATTTATTACCCGTGGGTAATAAGCTAATGCAATATGATAAACTTGCCGTCAATATTATTGTCGCAAACAGGGACGGTGAGGTTAGCTCCTGTGATATTGCGTACACAGATAGTCTTGAAAAGTTCAATGCCGATTACCTGAGATATACAGCAGAAGTACACGACACTTGCATTGACCGCGACCTGTCTGAAGAATATATGGTTATAGGTACATCTGCTATTGTAAATACCGAGATTGACGGTGCTGTGGGTATGAATAGCGGGATTTTCAACAATCCTTTTATGATATGGGGGAAGTATCGTATTGATGGCGATAGGACTCTTTTATCAATCTCTTTTCAATTCCATCATACCCAAATGGATGGTGCGCACGCAGGTTTATTTCTGAAAAATTTGCAGGAAGAAATTGAAAAGATGGGAAAAGAGATAAAGCTATGACAGCAAAAAGTAAATGGCTCTTATGATGTTGGTTGAAAACGGCTGCTAAAAAAATTATGGCTTCTGCGTGGGGGCTTTCTACCCCAAATATAGAAGTCAAATCTCTACATAAAAGAAGTATGTATAAAATCCTTGTCCACAGGGCATACTAAAAAGTAAGGCAACTTGATAAAGATAGAGTATTGCTAACCGAAAACAGGCAGTGTATAATAAAGGCAAATACTTTTGCATATGGGAGGTGGGCGTTCTGGATGATACTAAAACCCGGATTATTTTCGCAACAATGAAGGCCGTGCGGCAGTATGGACTGGAGGGAGTACGCATCCAGAATGTTAGCAAACTGGCGGGCATATCCCCCGGGGCGCTGTACCGGTACTTCGACAGTAAAGATCAGTTGCTCATAGAGTGTTTTACCTATGTGGATAAGCAGGTTGCAATGATTTTTGAACATTTGAAATTTAATCCTTTGATATTGCTTTCTGACCCTATAGGTGCGGTGAAGAGCTTGTGGTTACCTTATTTCCGGTTTTGGGTAGCCCATCCGGATGAGACCATATTTTACCATCGTTTTCGGGACAGCACTTTTTTTCCGAAATATGATAAGAGCAGAGATGTAACCTATTTTAAAACTTTCGTTGAAATGGTTCATGCTTTTCAAAAAATATTTCCCGGACTGAAAGAGATTAATCAGGATTTGCTGTGGCTCCATATACTTACTTCCACAGTAATGTATGCTAAATATGTAGTGGAGGGCGTACTTCCTAACAATCAGCAGACCGAGGAGACAGTATTTAGTCTGCTGTCCACCGGGTTAAGAGGTTATCTGAAGCCTGAGAAACCTAAAAAGGCAAAATAAGAATACAAACATACCGCTTTATGGCGGTTTGTTTTTGACCTATTAGTAAATAAACATTTACTCACATTAGGTAAATAAATATTAATTCATATGGCCGCACAGCAAATAGGAAAGGAGGATTCAGATAAGAGATAAGAATGACGGCTGTGTGACAATAAGAATTTAGAAATTTATATAATATATGAATGAAGAGGGAGAGTACTATGAGAAAAAAGAAAAAACATATAATATTTGCAATTTTGGTTTTATGCTTACTGTTTATATGTTCAGCATGCGGGAAGCAGGAGAAAAAACAGGAAGAGACGCAGAAAGAAACAAAGGCAGTTGAGACAGCGTCGCTTGAGGGAACGCTGGTCAGCTTTTCAGGAACAGACCTTATGATTGAAGCGGAGGAGCAGGAATATGAGTTTGATATTTCCGAGGCAACGGTAAATACTGTGAATATGCTTGCGGGGGACGAACTTGTGGTTCACTATGAAGGAAAGATTGAGGGAACAGATACTACCAATGTTAAAGTAATATCTGTAGAAGACAAGGGAGGAGCAGCTACCAGTCAGACGGAAAAAACAGCAGTCGGAACTCTTGTGAAAATCACAGAAAACTCCATTACTATTAAGCAGAATGATGGAACTGAGCTTATGTTTAACTCTAATAACTGCGAACATGATTTTAAAAATGGCATCCGAGAGGGAAACTGGATTGTAGTTACATACGTTGGAGAGATTCAGGGAACAGATACGAAGAATGTCAAAGTTATTAAGATTACAGATAATGACGAAAACATTGTAGAGCAAGAACAAAAGAAAATGAATATTAAAGCTGTGGACGAGAGTGTCTATAGCACCGCAGCAGTTCATGTGCGGCGGTCCTACAGTACAGATTCTGAAATTTTAGGAACCCTGGAGCAGGGCGGGCAGATTAAGCGAACCGGAATTTGTGATAACGGATGGTCAAGAGTGATATATAATAATCAGGATGCATATATTTTTGGTGATTATTTGACCACAAAGGCGCCGGCTCCTGATGCGCCTGCAGCGAAAGCAGACGGAACACCGGTGGAACAGCCGGCTCCGGTACAGCAGCCACAGCCGCAGCCACAGGAACAGCCGCAGGAGCAGGAGCAGCCGCAGGAGCAGGAACAGCCACAGGAACAACCGCAGCCGCAGGAGCAGCCACAACCACAGGAGAATTATCAGGAAGTCACAGGAACAGTTGTGGAAGTTTCCATGAATACGCTGACCTTTGCTGTAGATGAGAATATTTATACCGTATATATCGCGGATGCCATCCATCAGTATAAAAATGGAATCCAGACTGGAAATACGGTGACAGTTACTTATACAGGCAACCTGGATGAACTGAATAGTGTTGTCGTTATCAGTGTCGTTGACAGCGATGAAAATATTTCGGCGCAGAATGCGGTTTACAAAGGTGTTGTTCTGGATGCCACCATGAATACGGTTACGATTAAAATGGCAGATGAGGTAGAAATGACATTCTCGAAGGAAGATGCTGTTGACAATACCGGAGGACTTAAAGTGGGATTGGAAATTGCCGTGACTGCAGATGCAAGTTCAGCAGACAGCGGTTCCAATATTATGCCTGCAAAGCAGTTGGATTTGGTGGAAAAATAAAGAAAAAGGATATCCCAGACCTTTTCTGATAAAAACAGAGCCGTTGAGGCCCGGGTTCCTGGCTTTATCGCCGGAGGAACAGGGTTGAGCGAGGTAAAAAAAACTATTCGGGTATTGGGCGGCATTGACACCGGTATTTTTGTGTAGTAGAATACAATCAATGAATTTGGTTTCAGATATTTATGAGGACTGGGACCGGGGGAGGACCTGCGGGCCCTCCTTTTTTTGCCCGATTGTCGCATACCCATTCGGGCATCCGGGACAGGATATACTGTGATGGAGGATTGACATAAAATGCAGAGAGAAAAGCAGGATTTGACCAGGGGGCCTCTTGGAAAACAGATTTTATTGTTTAGTATTCCACTGATATTTTCAAATCTTTTGCAGGTTTTATTCAATATGGCGGATGTGGCTGTTTTGGGGAAATTTGCCGGAACAGCGGCCCTCGGAGCCGTAGGCTCAACAACAACTTTGGTGACGATGTTTACCGATTTCCTTATCGGTTTATCCGGCGGAATCAATGTATTGGCGGCGCGGCATTTCGGGGCAAAGGATAGGAAAAATATGGTTGAGACCGTGCACACATCATTAATCCTCAGCATAATTGTTGGTTTTTTACTTTTGTCTGGCGGATGGATATTTTCAAAAGGAATTCTTTTGCTGCTTCAGACAAAAGCCGAACTGCTGTCAGGGGCGATTTTGTACATTCGTATTTATTTGCTGGGAATGCCGGCTTTGGCTGTTTATAACTTTGGCAATGCGGTATTCAGCGCGGTGGGCGAGACAAAGCGGCCTTTATATTATCTTTCTCTGGCCGGGGCATCCAATATTGTGCTGAATCTCTTTTTTGTTATTGTGTGCCGTATGGATGTGGCGGGAGTGGCCGCCGCCAGTGTGATTTCCCAGTATATTTCGGCATTTCTTATCGTGCGGGCATTGGTAAGGAGCCGTGAAATGTATGGGCTGCATTTGAGGGATTTACATATAAGCGGGAATAATGCACGGGCAATCATACATATCGGTGTTCCGGCCGGACTGCAGAATGCTATTTTCCAGATGGCCAATCTGTTTATTCAGACGGGGGTCAATTCTTTCAGCGCTACTCTGGTTGCGGGCAATGCGGCGGCAATGAATGAGGATGCGATTGTATTCAGTGTGATGATGGCCTTTTATACGGCCTGCGGAAGCTTTATGGGCCAGAATTATGGGGCCGGGAAAAAGGAACGAATTCGGAAAAGTTACCTGTTCAGTCTGTCCTATGCCTTCGGAAGCGGCATGATTTTAGGCGCTTTAATGGTATTTTTGGGCCCTTCATTTCTGCGATTGTTTACCAGTGATGCGGCGGTTATCGAAGCTGGAATGTATCGAATGACATTTATGGGCCTGTTCTTTGGCTTTTCAGCCTTTATGGATTGTACCATTGCCGCGTCGAGGGCCCTTGGGAAAAGCTTTGTACCAACAGTGATTGTTCTTCTTGGCGCCTGTGTATTTCGGATTATATGGGTGTATACGATTTTTGCTTATTTTGGAACAGTGCCTTCGCTGTACTTACTGTATATTTTTTCATGGAGTATTACCGCATTTGCGGAAATTTTATACTTTATTCATGTGTATAAAAAACATATTTCGCCCCTCGGCTCAAATGAATGTGGTATCATATAGAGGAAGCGAATATTAAGGAGAGGTCATTCATGATTAGAAAAGCATTGCCGATAGATATTCCGGCGGTTGCGCGGATTTACGATGAGATTCATACGGAGGAAGAGGCCGGCCGGGCAGCTATTGGCTGGGTGAGGAACATCTATCCAACGCGAAAGACGGCGGAAACTGCCCTGGAAAATGGAGACTTATATGTGATAGAAGAGGAAGGACGCGTTGTGGCGGCTGCCAGATTGAACCAGAAGCAGGAAGCCTCCTATGCGGAAGCGGATTGGGAATATGATGCGGCAGAAGCGGAGGTTATGGTTCTGCATACGCTGGTTGTGTCTCCGAAAGCAGGAAACAGAGGGTGGGGGAAGGCCTTTGTACGGTTTTATGAGGACTTTGCCCTGAAACACGGTTGTAAGTATCTGAGAATGGATACAAATGAAAAAAACAGCCGTGCCCGAAGCTTTTATAAAAATATGGGTTATAAAGAAGTTGGGATTGTTCCATGCGTGTTTAACGGTATTAAAGGGGTTCCATTGGTGTGCCTGGAAAAGAAACTTTAAAAGTGGAGGATAAGGATGAATCAGGAAAAAGAGCATAAACGGCGTGTGCGGTATTCGGGCACACATCCAAAGAAATACAGTGAAAAATATAAAGAGCTTCAGCCGGAAAAATACGGGGATACGATTTCAAAAGTGATTCAAAAAGGAAGTACGCCGGCGGGAATGCACATTTCTATCTGTGTGAAGGAAATTCTGGATTTTCTGCAGATTCAGCCGGGACAAAAAGGGCTGGATGCCACATTGGGATATGGGGGCCATACTTTGGAAATGTTAAAATGCCTGAAATCTCAGGGCCATATTTATGCGCTGGATGTGGATCCGATTGAATCAGAAAAGACAAAGGCGCGGTTGGCGCGGTTGGGCTACGGCGAAGATATTTTAACAGTTCAGCTGCAGAATTTTGCCAATATCGACAAGGTGGCCGAACAGGCCGGGCCTTTTGACTTTGTGCTGGCGGACCTGGGAGTATCTTCTATGCAGATTGATAATCCTGAGCGGGGATTTTCTTATAAACACGAAGGACCGTTGGATTTGCGGATGAATCCTCAGAAAGGGGCGAGCGCGGCTGAACGGCTCAAAGAGGTTTCTCAGGAGGAACTGCAGGGAATGTTGATTGAAAATTCGGATGAACCCTATGCGGAAGAAATTTCAAAAGCGGTGATGATGCGGCTGAAACGGGGACAGAAAATTGAGACGACAACCCAGTTAAAAAATGTGATTGAAGAAGCCCTTTCCTTCATTCCGGCGAGTGAGCGGAAAGAAGCTGTCAAAAAATCCTGCCAGCGGACTTTTCAGGCGCTGCGGATTGATGTCAACAGTGAGTTTGAAGTGTTGTATGAGTTTTTGGAAAAGCTTCCCCATGTTCTGGCTCCCGGCGGCCGGGCAGCTATTCTGACATTTCATTCAGGGGAAGACCGGCTTGTGAAAAAGTCCTTCAAGCAATTAAAAAAGCAGGGCGTTTACCGGGAAATTTCCGAAGAAGTGATTCGGCCATCGGCAGAAGAATGTGCGCGGAACAGCCGGGCCCGTTCCACAAAAATGCGGTGGGCGGTTAAGGCATAATTACAGTTGTGTGAAGGAAAACGGTGCTTGACAGAGAAATACTTATTTGCTATTATATAAACAGACCGCTGGTCTGAAAAAAGAGGAGAGAGGTTGGATGGCGAGAAATAAACATCCCGAAGAAACGGTTAAGTTAATCCTGGATGCGGCCAGTGAATTATTTATAGAAAAGGGCTATGACGGAACATCCCTGCAGGATATTATTAATAAGACGAAGTTATCCAAGGGGGCCATCTATCACCATTTTTCATCGAAAGAAGAGATTTTTGAGCGTATTTGCGGACGGATTGGCGAGGAAAATTCTGCGCGGCTGGCGGCGATAAGGGATGATAAAAATCTAAGCGGTCGGGAGAAACTGAAAGCAATTTTCAGGTCGTCCCTGCTTCATCCAAATCAGGAAGAGGTGCTGCGGATTGTGCCCTATCTTTTGGATAATCCACGTTTTTTGGCAATAGAGCTTCGGGATGTCATTAATTTAGTTGCGCCGGAATTTATTCAGCCGATTTTGGATGAAGGAGTTGCGGACGGTTCTATCCGGGTGAAGGATACCCGGGCATTGGCAGAGGTGCTTCTGCTGATGATTGATATATGGGTAAATCCGCTGATACAGCCATCGACACCGGAAGAAATCCGTGAACGGTGCCGTGTGTTTATTCGAATGACAAATGCGATAGGATTGGATGTCATGGATGAAGAGATGATAGAAGTGTTTGTGAATTATGGTCAAATGAGAAACAATTCCTCAGAATAAAATATATTCAAATAAACTGCTCAGAAATGAGCAGTTTCATTAAGCAGCGATACAAACCGACGGTCGGTCTTAAAAAGAAAGGAGAACAGGATGGAAAAACAAAAATTATTTCAGAGGGATTTTACGATGGTTGTTATCGGGCAGATAATTTCTTTATTTGGAAATGGAATACTCCGGTTTGCATTGCCCTTATATCTTTTGAGGGAGACAGGCTCTTCCTCTCTTTTTGGCATTGTCACAGCCTGCTCATTTATTCCAATGGTTATCTTTTCCCTGTTTGGAGGTGTGGTAGCGGACCGGGTAAATAAAAGAAATATTATGGTTGTCCTCGATTTTTCAACGGCGTTTCTCACAGGCTTCTTTTATATGACCTTTCAGCGGCTGCCCC
>URND01000003.1 GCA_900549105.1 uncultured Eubacteriales bacterium | reverse complement strand
GTTGGAGGACTTGCGGTTTGCCTTCGGTTTGGAAACGAGGTGCTGCTGATTGCGCTGACACTGATGATTTTATATGGAATTTCCGGGGCCTATCAACCGGCTGTGCAGGCGAGTATTCCCCTTCTGGCATCAGCGGACAGATTAATGCAGGCTAATGCGGTCATCAATATGGTTGGCACGCTTTCGGGACTCCTCGGGCCGATTATCGGCGGAATGCTTTTTGGCGCCTTTGGAATAGAACCAATTCTTTTGTTGAGCATTATCTGTTTTGGCGCCTCCGCAGTGATGGAAATTTTTATTCATATTCCTTTTGAAAAGAACAGTTATTCTGAGAGGGCTGCAGCAGTCGTGCGGTCAGATTTGGAAGAGAGCTGGCTTTTTGTGAAAAATGAAAGACCGGAGTTTATCGGTGTGGTCGGCATTTTGGCTTTATTTAACATGGTTTTATCGGCAGCATTGATTGTGGGAATTCCGATTATGCTTATTAATATTCTTGGGCTATCGGATATGCAGCTTGGCGTAGCTCAGGGGGCCATGGGTGCCGGAGGCTTGCTTGGCGGTATTCTGTCCGGGATTATTCATGAAAAACTTCGGTTGAAGGATAGCTGGCTGCTGCTTGCAGCCTGTTCCGTCGCCGCTTTAGTTATGGGATTTACATTGATGCCGGGAATGTCGGCCAATGTCGGCTTTTGGATGATTGTGGGTATGAGTCTTTTGATTATGACGGTATCGACAATTTTTACGGTTCAGATGCTGACGCTTTTGCAGCAGCAGACGCCGCCGAATTTTTTGGGAAAAATCATGGCAGCCATTATGGCGGTGGCAAATTGTTCACAGCCGGCAGGTCAGGCTTTGTATGGCGTTTTATTTGATGTTTTTTCAGAAATCCCATGGATTGTTATGACCGGCAGCGCAGCGGCTGCATTTGGAATTTCATTGTATTCCAGAAAAGTTTTTCAGAAATTAAAAAGGGATTAAAAAATGAAAAGGATGCGCCGGCCCGAAGGCCGGACGCATCGAGGAATGAACGTTTTATACTTTCTGATGTTCGTAGTCTTTCAGGGCGTCAATCGCCTGACGGGATAGAGGAACCAGGGCAATCATATTAAAAATAGTCATAAGGCCAATTCCGATATCTCCCAAATCCCAGACAAAGGTATAGGCGGCCAGACCGCCGATAAAAAGCATAACTAAAGCGAGAATTTTATATAAATTCTGTGACAGCCAGTTGTCGCCGAAAAGGTAGGCCACATTAGGTCTGGCATAGAACAAAATGCCGATGAAGGTGGAAAAGCTGAACAACCATAAGATTACGGCGATAAATACGACGCCGAAGCTTCCCATATGATAGTTCATGGCTGTTTGAAGTAAATCCATTCCTGCAAGGCCCTGAGTCAGTTCAGCCGGGGTCAGCAGCATAATCATGGCAGAGCAGCTGCATATAACGATGGTATCGATAAAGACACCGAAGGCCTGCAGAAGTCCTTCCTTGGCTGGATGACTGATATCCGCGGCGGCGGCAGCGCATGGGGCTGAGCCGGAACCGGCTTCATTGGAGAAAAGTCCCCGTTTAGCGCCGTTCATGAGAACTGCGCCAAAACCGCCGGCAACAACCTGGCGAAGCCCGAAGGCCTCTGAGAATATCTGCTGAAAAACAGCAGGAATCTGGCTGATATTTGTAAATATGATAAAAAGTGTCATAAGAAAATAGAGCCCTGCCATAATTGGCACAACCACATCCAACACTTTTACCGTAGCATTTTTGCGAAGCACAATAACAGCGGCAATGATGACAAGAAGGACGGTTGTGTAAATCGGCGGAATCCGGAATGCATTTGTAAAGGCGGATGAAACCGAATTGCCGATAACCTGGCTGATGCCGCACCAGCAGATGAGGCCGGAAACGGCAAAAAGTATGGCGATAAGGGAGCGGCGGCGTTTACTGTCTTTTTTAATGAAAAGATGGTGTATATAGTAGGCCGGGCCTCCGCGGTAACCGCCGTAGAGCGGGTCTTTTTCTTTATAAATCTGGGCCAGCGTCGCCTCGACAAAGGCAGTGGAGGAGCCGAGCAGAGCGGTAATCCACATCCAGAAAACGGCTCCGGCGCCGCCGGCGGAAATAGCGGCAACCACCCCGACAAGATTTCCCATGCCGACCCGGGTGGCTGTGGATATGATGAGGGCCTGAACGCCGGAAATCGAATTTTTTTCCGAAGAGGCCTTTTTTTCCGTTGTAATTTTTAACATTTCCGGAAAGAGACGAAACGGGAGAAATTTTGTCCGAATCGTAAAATAGATTCCGGAAGGAATAAGGATAAGAACAAGGAGGGACAATCCCACGGAACTGCCGCCGGGCAGCGGGATTGTAATCAAATCGCCCCACAAAATCTGATAAACAGATGTAAAAATAAGTTTAAATATATTCATCGTTAAGAACGCCTTCTTTATCAATAGTATTTGTGTTTTCCTGTTATTTAGTATATAGTAGAAACAAATATCTGTAAAATTAATTATAATGATAATAAGGATTAAAAAAATAGATGGAGCGAGAGAAATGGATATAAAAAATCTGAATACTTTTATTCTTGTGGCGGAGCTGAACAGTTTTACAAAGGCGGCGGAAAAACTGGGGTATTCCCAGTCAACCATTTCGTTTCAGATTAAACAGTTGGAGCAGGAGTTAAACTCCCAGTTATTTGAACGAATCAATCATACGGTGGCTCTGACGGAGAAGGGCAGGGAGGTGCTCAAGTATGCCCATCAGATTCGCAAGCTCACCCAGGAGCTGGAGACCAGCATGCGGGAGGCAAAGGATGTAAAGGGGCATGTCCGTCTGGCGATGGCCGATTCCCTTTGCAATTCCCTTTTTGATGAAGGCTTTGCAGATTTTCGGGCCAAATATCCGGGAATTATGTTGAATATTATTGCGGCGGGAACGGAAGAAATGTTCCGGCTTATTAATCATAATGAAGCGGACGTGATTCTGACATTGGATAATCATGTGTATAATACGGAATATGTGATTGTCCGGGAGGAAAGGGTTAAAGTGCATTTCGTCGCAGCCGCGGACAGCCCTTTGGCGGCAAAAGAAAAAATTTCTGTCCGGGAATTGCTTCATCAGCCCTTTATATTGACGGAAAAGGGTATGAGTTATCGGAGGCTTATGGATGAAAAGCTGGCGGAAATGTCTCTGGAAATCCAGCCGGTTTTGGAGATTGGAAGTGCGGATTTAATCTGTTCCCTTGTAGAGCAGGGCGTGGGCATTTCTTTTTTGCCGGACTATGTGACAGAGAGGAAGGTCAGAGAGGGACGAGTCATTCGCCTTGATGCAGAAGATTTTGAAGTAGAGGTTTGGAAGCAGCTTTTGTATCACCGGGATAAATGGGTCTCTCCCCAGATGGATTCAGTGATGCGGTACTGCGTGGAACGGGAGTTTACCGGGGGAGCGGATACATCGTGTGGTGAGTAGGGAGATTCGGTGAAAAAAATATAATTTAGCACTTGACAAATATAAAGTATAGGTATAAAATTCACAGAAAAGCGATGACGGAGAGAAGTACTGCAGATTATCGTTCCCAGAGAGCGGGTGATGGTGGGATACCCGCAAAGTGAATTTGCAGGAATAACACTCTATCAGCTGCAAACTGAAAATCCATTCGGGTGAGTAGGGGCGCCGTGAGCTGGACGTTAAAACAGCAGGTCATGAAGGTGACTGTTAATATGACAGTAAGTCAGGTGGTACCGCGGATATATATACTGTTCGTCCTGAATAAAATTTCAGGATGGGCAGTTTTTTTATTGTCAAAATAAAAAACGCTCCACACAGTCCTTTTTTGAACACAGTCCAATAATGAGCAGAACAGAAAGGAAGAGGGAAAATGTCAAACGTATATCGCAGTAAAACAATGAATCAGGTGAGTGAAAGTGATATCGGTATGGAAGTGAAACTGGCCGGATGGGTCGAAAATATCCGCGACCATGGCGGCGTATCCTTTGTAGACTTGAGGGATATGTATGGAGTTGTGCAGGTGGTATTCAGAAATACGGATTTATTTAAAGGGATTCGCAAAGAACAGTGTCTTTCAGTGGAAGGTGTCATCGAGGAGAGGGATGAGGAAACCTATAACCCAAAGATTGCGACGGGCACGATTGAACTGGAAGTTCATAAGGTGGAAATTCTGGGGAAGGTTTACCGGGATTTGCCTTTTGAAATAACGATATCCAAAGAGATTCGGGAGGATGTCCGGCTGAAATACCGTTATCTGGATTTGAGAAATCAAAAAGTGAAAGATAATATTTTATTCCGCTCCAAAGTAATCCGTTTTTTGCGGAATAAGATGGAGGACATGGGTTTTACGGAAATTCAGACGCCGATTCTCTGCGCCTCCTCACCGGAAGGGGCCAGGGATTATATTGTGCCTTCCCGCGTCCACAAAGGAAAATTCTATGCGCTGCCTCAGGCTCCGCAGCAGTATAAACAGCTTTTGATGACGGCCGGCTTTGATAAGTATTATCAGATTGCCCCGTGCTTTCGCGATGAGGATGCCCGGGCGGACCGTTCTCCGGGGGAATTTTATCAGTTGGATTTTGAGATGAGTTTTGCCGCCCAGGAGGATGTATTTAAAGTCGGGGAAGAAGTTCTCGCAGAAACCTTTAAGACCTTTGCGCCGGAAGGCTATGCGGTGACGGAGGCGCCCTTCCCGGTTATCAGCTATAAACAGGCGATGCTGGAGTTTGGCACGGATAAGCCGGACCTCCGCAACCCGCTGCGAATCATCGATGTGACTGAGTTTTTCCAGCGGTGTACCTTTAAGCCATTCCATAAAAAGACGGTGCGGGCCATCCGGGTACAGGGCGATTTGTCCAAAGGTTTCCATGAGAAGCTTTTGAAATTTGCTCAGGAGATTGGTATGAGCGGCCTTGGTTATCTGGAAGTACTTGAGGATATGAGTTATAAAGGACCGATTGATAAATTTATTCCGGAGGATATGAAGAAGGAACTGGCTGAAATTGCCGGTTTGACGATAGGCGATACCATTTTCTTTATCGCGGCGGCAGAGAAGCTGGCCTGCAAATATGCGGGGCAGATTCGGGATGAGCTGGGCAGACGGATGAACCTGATAGAAGAAAAGGCATACCGTTTCTGTTATATCAATGATTTCCCGATGTATGAGGTGGATGAGGAAACGAAGGAATTTGCTTTTACCCATAATCCGTTTTCCATGCCTCAGGGCGGACTGGAAGCTCTGCAGACAAAGGAGCCGCTGGACATTCTGGCCTACCAGTATGATATTGTCTGCAACGGTGTGGAATTGTCCTCCGGCGCCGTGCGGAATCATGATATTGAAATCATGGTAAAGGCTTTTGAAATCGCGGGTTATGATGAAGAGGTTCTGAAAGAAAAATTCGGAGCCCTGTACAACGCATTCCAGTTTGGAGCTCCGCCTCATGCCGGTATGGCTCCGGGGATTGACCGTATGATTATGCTGCTCAGAAATGAAGAGAACATCCGTGAGGTTATCGCTTTCCCGATGAACAGCAGCGCCCAGGATTTAATGTGCGGCGCACCGGGGGCGGTGACGGAAAAGCAGCTCAGAGAGGCGCATATTAAAGTCAGAGATTAAAAAATAAAAAGAGATTTTGGAAGAGATTTGATGGGAACCGGACAGTCAGAAACCGGTTCTCATTTTTTTTAAAATAAGCGGATGACATGTGGAATTAAAAGTGTTATTATGAAGTTTGAAGCCTTTGATTTGGGCTTTAATAAATGTAGGAAGATGATTTATTGTGGAAGAAAAACAGGAAAAAAGATTTGAGATAGATATGTGCAGCGGCTCCATTATGAAAAAGATGCTGATGTTTGCCATACCGCTGGTCTGCTCCAGCGTTCTCCAGCTGCTGTTTAACGCTGCGGATATTGTTGTAGTCGGACGTTTTGCGGGAGATAATTCTCTGGCGGCGGTGGGTTCGAATAGCGCGCTCATTAATTTGCTGACAAATCTGTTTATCGGCTTATCGGTTGGCGTGAATGTCCTGACCGGGTTATGCTATGGGGCAAAACAGGAGGAAGATTTAACGGAAACGGTCCATACGGCCATGCTTTTGAGTATATTCAGCGGTCTCTTTTTGCTGGTGGGCGGAATTTTCAGCGCCCATGTGCTCCTTGAGTGGATGCAGGCGCCGGAGGAAGTTATCGGGTTGGCTACGCTGTATCTTCGAATTTATTTTGTCGGCATGCCGGCGGTGATGATTTATAATTTCGGCAGCGCAATTTTGAGGGCGGTGGGAGATACGCGGAGGCCATTGTTTTATCTGACGGCGGCCGGAGTCATTAACGTAATTTTAAATCTCTTTTTTGTTATTATATGCCGGCTGGATGTGGCAGGGGTTGCACTGGCCACAGTGATTTCAGAAACCGTGTCCGGCGGCCTTGTATTTTGGTGTCTTACGAAGGAAAAGGGCGGTATTCAGTTAATCCCTTCCAAACTTCATATTTATAAAGATAAGTTGATGAAAATTTTGCGTATTGGCCTGCCGGCCGGATTTCAGGGGATGGTGTTTTCTTTATCCAATGTGCTGATACAGTCCTCGGTCAATATTTTTGGGGCGACTATTGTTGCGGGAAATTCAGCGGCGGCGAATATTGAAGGTTTTGTCTATGTGTCCATGAATGCTTTCCATCAGGCAACGGTTTCTTTTACAAGCCAGAATATGGGCGCAGGGAAGCATGAACGGATTAATCGAATTCTTCTTTACGGAGAAATCTGTGCCATTGTCGCAGGTGTTGTTTTGGGCAATGCCTGTGTTATTTTTGGAAATTCATTACTTGGGGTATATTCATCCAGCCCGGAGGTTATTCAGGCCGGTTTAGTGCGGCTGAGGGTTGTTGCTGCGGCCTATGCGCTTTGCGGGATGATGGATGTTATGGTTGGAAGTCTGCGGGGAATCGGCTATTCCATCATGCCGATGATTGTCTCGACGATTGGAGCCTGCGGTCTTCGAATTCTTTGGTTGGCGACAATTTTTCAGATACCGGAATTCCATAATGTACAGATGGTGTATTATTCCTATCCGGTCACATGGATTGTCACATTTATCGCCCATGTCATTTGTTTTATATGGGCCAGAAGGCGAATCTCAAAGCGGGCTTTGCCGGCAGCAGTATGATTCTAGGAGGGATTGCAGATGAAAACAGCGGTTGTGACAGACACAAACAGCGGTATCACGGCGGAAATGGGCAGGAAACTGGGTGTATTTGTTGTGCCTATGCCGGTGATAATTGATGGAAAGACCTATTATGAAGGTGAAAATCTCACCCAGGAAGCATTTTTCCAAAGCCAGATGAGCGGCGGAGATATTACAACCTCCCAGCCATCGCCGGGAGATGTGATGGATTTATGGGAGCGGGTTTTGGAAGAAGGATATGACGACCTCGTGTACATTCCCATGTCCAGCGGTTTGAGTAATTCTTGCGCCAGCTCTATGATACTGGCCAGAGATTATGACGGTAAAGTGCAGGTGGCCGATAATCACAGGATTTCGGTGACCCAGTATGCTTCCGTGCTGGATGCCGTTAAGCTGGCAAATGAAGGGAAAAATGCCTTTGAGATAAAGAAGGCGTTGGAGGCCGCCGCCTATGATGCAAGTATTTATATTGCGGTGGATACGCTGGAATTTTTGAAAAAGGGCGGACGGATTACTCCGGCTGCGGCAGCGATTGGCAGTGTGCTGAATATAAAACCGATTCTTTCGATTCAGGGAGACCGGCTGGATGCCTATGCGAAAGCCCGTGGGATGAAACGGTGTCAGGCAAAGCTTATCGAGGCGTTGAAAAATGATTTTAAGGAACGATTAAAAGATGCGGATATGTCGAAGGTGCGGGTTGGAACCGCAGGTTCTTTTCGGAATTCGGAGGATGCGGAAGCCTGGAGACAGGAAGTGGCGAAGGTTTTTCCGGGATTTGATGTGATTTATGGAAATCTTGGCTGCAGTATTGCCACTCACACCGGGCCGGAGGCCAGAGGCATAGGCTTTTACAAAGTGTTGTAGAGTCTTTGGCATAATGGCAATAAAATGAGGGAAAAACATGAAAAGATATGTGGATATGGCGGATATTTCCGATGGAAAATATTATGGCTCCGGCGATATGGTCAGGGCCGGCTGCAACGGCTGCGGCAGTTGCTGCCGCGGAATGGGAAAAAGCATTGTCCTTGACCCTCTGGATGTATTTCGGCTGACAAAGGGTCTGGGCTGTACCTTTGAAGAACTGATGCAGGATAAAATCGAATTAAATGTTGTGGACGGTATTATTCTGCCGAATCTGAAAATGGGCGGCCCGTCGGAATGCTGCGCTTTTCTGGATGATGAAAATCGGTGCCGGGTGCATGCTTACCGCCCGGGAATCTGTCGGCTGTTTCCCCTGGGGCGCTATTATGAAGAAAATAGCTTTAAATATTTCCTTCAGATTCATGAATGTAAAAATCCCCATCCCTCCAAGGTGAAAGTCAAAAAATGGCTGGACGAGCCGGAGCTGAAACGGCAGGAGGCTTATATCAGCCGCTGGCACTACTTCCTTAAAGATATTCAGGGAAGGCTGGACGAGAAGAATAATGACGGCCTGCGCCGGCAGGTGAGCCTTTATATATTGCAGAAATTTTATATGGAAGCCTTTCCGGCAGCCGGCGATTTTTATGCCCTGTTTGAGTCCAGGGTGGAAGAAGCCGCACATTATCTGGAATGAAGGGGTTATGACGGATATTTAATGGGAAGGGACGTGATTAAATGATGAAAATTGGTATTTGCGGGACAGGGCTTATGGGAGCCACGATGGCTCAGATATTTGCAGAGAAAGGATATGAAACCTGTATTTGGGGACGGACGGAGGCCTCTCTGGAAAGAGGAAGAAAAATAATTACTTTGGAGGCGGACGCACCGTTGCGTTTTACGACTCAGCTGGAAGATTTGAAACCGTGCGATATTATTATTGAATCTATTGTGGAAGATTTGTCAGTAAAACAGGATTTTTTCGAGCGTTTGTCAGAGATTGTGGATTCGGAAACCATTCTTGCAACGAACACTTCCGGCCTGTCCATGAATCGGATTTGTGAACGGGTCAAGGGGAAGGAACGCTTTCTTGGGATGCACTGGTTTAATCCTTCCAATCTGATTCCTTTAACAGAAATTATCTGTAATGAAAAGACGGAACAGAGATATGTGGATGCGGTTTATGAGCTGGCGAAGGCGATTGGGAAGAAGCCGGTTATCTGCCGTCAGGATGTTCCGGGATTTATCGCCAATCGGATTCAGTTTGCCGTTTTGAGAGAATGTATGGATATTGTGGAAAAGGGAACGGCAACGATTGAAGATGTGGATGCCGTTATGAAATATGGAATCGGTTTTCGGTATGCGGCTTATGGTCCTTTCGAGGTGGCGGATTTTGGCGGCCTGGATACCTTTTATCATATTTCCGAGTATCTGAATCAGGATTTGTGCGATGCGAAGGAGCCGCAGAAAATGATGAAGGATTTGTATGTTCAGGGAAATTATGGCGTGAAAAGCGGTCGGGGATTTTATGATTACAGCGCCGGAAAGGGCGAGGAAGCTGTAAAAATCCGAAACAGGAAGTTCAAAGATATGAAAGAATGTCTGGATAAATGGGAAACCTATGGAAAGGAATAGAGGAGGAACAGGCATGTTGTGGATTAAAAACGGGCGATTGGTAGACCCTAAAAGTCAGACAGATAAAGTATGTGATATTTGCATCGAGCGTGACCGTATTGCGGGAATCACACCGCCGGGAGGTGCGGAACAAAAACATCGGGAATCGGATGAAATTATTGACGCCGCCGGGATGGTAGTGGCTCCGGGGCTGATTGACGTTCATGTTCATTTCAGAGAACCGGGATTTACCTATAAAGAAGATGTGGCTACAGGGGCAGCGGCGGCGGCTGCCGGAGGATATACGACGGTCATCTGTATGGCGAACACAAAGCCTGTGGTGGACAATGAAGAGACATTAACTTATCTGCGGGAGCGGGCGGCTGAGATGCCGATTCATGTGATGAATACAGCGGCCATAACGAAGGGATTCGGCGGTGCGGAACTGACGGATATGATAGGTTTAAAGGCTGTGGGAGCCGTTGGGTTCACCGATGACGGTGTTCCTATTAAGGATACGGCGGTTGTTATGGAGGCCATGAAAATGGCGAAGGCTCTGGATGTGCCGCTGAGTTTTCATGAAGAAGACCCGGCCCTCATAGGCAGTTTCGGGGTTAATCAGGGGCCGGTGTCGGCAGCCGTTGGCGTGGAAGGCGCTCCGGCAGTTGCAGAGGATGTTCTGGTGGCCAGAGACTGTGCGCTGGCGTTAAGCACAGGAGCTTCCATCGATATCCAGCATATCAGCAGCGGGACATCGGTGGCGATTGTGCGCGCTATGAAAGCCCTTGGAAAAAATATTCATGCCGAGGCGACGCCGCAGCATTTTTCGCTGACAGAGGAAGCAGTTCTGGCTAAAGGAACTCTTGCAAAAGTAAATCCGCCGATTCGTACCGAGGCGGACCGCCAGGCTATCATTCAGGGATTGATGGATGATACTATCGATTATATAGCAACGGATCATGCGCCCCACAGCGCCGAAGAAAAGTCGAAGGATATAAAATCCGCGCCGAGCGGAATGATTGGGCTGGAAACCGCATTGGCTCTTGGCATTACCAATCTGGTGAAGCCGGAGTATATGAGTCTCTCCCATTTTCTTGAGAAGCTGACAACAAATCCGGCGCAATTATACCATTTGGATGCAGGTTACGTGGCTGTCGGCGGAAAGGCTGATTTGGTTATTTTTAATGAAAATGAATTGTGGACAGTGGGCGAGAACTTTAAGTCTAAAGCCTCCAATTCACCGTTTATCGGCGAAACCCTGCAGGGTAAAGTAAAATATACGATTTGCGGCGGAAAGATTGTTTACAGAGACTGATAGAAAGTATATACTATGTATATACAGGAGGCGATAGTATGATTGCACAGGTAAAAAAATGGGGAAACAGCCAGGGAATCCGGTTATCAAAGGAATTACTTGTTTCGGCAGGAATCCAGAATAATGATTTTTTGGATATAGAATTAGTAGATGGCAATATTGTGCTTAAAAAGGTAAGAAAGCAACATCGTACCCTGGAAGAACGTGCAAAAGAGTATGATGGGAAACTGGGACCATATGAGGAATTTGACTGGGGAGAACCCGTTGGACGGGAAAGGTGGTAAAATATGACAGTGGAACAGGGGGATATCCTTGCTGTTGAAAAAATGAAAGGGTTCTTTCTTATTGTCAGCAAGATTTTTTTTAATGCAACGGAACAAGCTGTTTTGTGCCCAATTGTTGAGCATACTTTCCCTGACCCTTTGCATATTAAGATTAAGACAGATGAGGTATCGGGCGTTGTTATGTGCGAGCAAATGCGATTAGTTGATTTGCGTTATCGAGGATATAAAAAAGTCAGCAGGCTTCGCTATTCGGATATTATGGACATTACAGATGCAATTCAGAGTATATTTGATTATTAGGGGAATTATATGAATTTTAACGTTGAAACAGGGATACCTTTTATTACAGTGTTTATACAGGGCTTACTCAGCTTTTTTTCTCCGTGTATTCTGCCGCTGGTGCCATTGTACATCAGTTATCTGGCCGGCGGCATGTATCGGACGGATGAAAACGGGAGAATTTCCTATCCGAGAAAAAAAGTCTTGATTCATACCCTTTTCTTTATTCTGGGCATCGGTTTTGCCTTTATTTTGATGGGACTTGGATTTACGGCGGTTGGGCGTTTTTTCAGCGGCAATAAGGTATGGTTTACCCGGATTGGCGGGCTTATCATGATTGGATTCGGTCTTTATCAGTTGGGCGTTTTTGGAAAATCCCAATCCATGGAGCAGACCCGCCGTCTGCCGTTTTCCATGGAAGGGAAGACTTTCGGGCCTTTTATGGCGCTGCTTCTCGGCTTTACCTTCAGCTTTGCATGGACGCCATGCGTCGGCCCAGTCCTCGCCGGCGTATTGCTTATGGCGTCTTCCGCGGCAACAGCCGCTTCCGGCTTTGCTTTGATTGGCGTTTATATGGCAGGCTTTGTACTGCCTTTTCTTGCTGTGGGAATTTTTGCCGGAGCTGCCCTGGATTTCTTTAACCGGAGACGGCAGGTCATTCAATATACGGTGAAGATTGGTGGCATTTTATTGATTCTCATGGGTGTGATGACGATGACAGGCTGGATGAACGGAGTCACCGGATATCTTTCCGGCCTGGGAGCAGACAGCCGGAAGGAAGCGGCCCTCGGGGAAACGGGCCAGACTGCTTCTGAGGCGGAGAATCGGCCTGAGACGGAGAATAAAGGGGAAATCCCTGAAACAGAAGCGGCGACGGCTGCGGAAACTTCCGGCGAAACCGAAGAGAGCGGAAAGCAGACGGTTGCCGCCCCGGATTTCACCCTGATTGACCAGTTTGGAAACAGCCATACCCTGTCTGAGTATAAAGGAAAGACGGTTTTTCTGAATTTCTGGGCCACCTGGTGCGGGCCGTGCCGCATGGAAATGCCTTATATTCAGCAAGTTTATGAAGATTATGGCAGCAACAGCGGCGATGTGATTATTCTTGGTGTGGCGAATCCGAAGACGGAGGAGTATCCGAATAACAGCGATGTGGTGCAGAATGAGATTGAGAGCTTTTTATCTGAAAATGGCTATACCTATCCGGTTGCCATGGATTTGGATGGGAGCATTTTTGCGACTTATGGCATACAGGCATTTCCAACCACCTTTATGATTGATAAAAACGGAAATGTTTATGGATATGCGCCGGGAAGCCTCAGCGAAGATATCATTCGGAGCATCATTCAGCAGACCATTGACAGTGTGGAAAATAATTGATATTATAGCTACTGGATAGTATTCCTCAGGAAACTATACCGTGACGCGCATCCAGTTGGAGCGCATTCAGACTAAACTTGTTTGCAAATCCTGGATTTAAATCTTTGAATCCGTAATGGAACTTATATCGTGAGTGAATGGGATTCCGTGGGAGCATCACCTTGGAAGGAAGGTGATAGGGATGAGAATAGGATTTGTTGGTGCAGGGAAAGTTGGCTTTACTCTGGGAAAATACATGTCGGAACGCAACGTGTGTGTATCCGGATACTATAGCAGAAGTGAAGAGTCGGCCAGACAGGCATCTCTTTTTACACATACAAAGTATTACGAGACACTTGAAGAATTGATAGAGTCTAGTGATGCTCTCTTTTTGACGGTTCCGGACGGGGCCATCGAAGGTGTATGGAATTCTATACTTTATCGCGCGAAGCTTGACGAAGCGCGCCCATGCGCAGCATCTGACATATGGGGTGCCCGAATGGGTATACCTTATCGCGCGAAGCTTGACGAAGCGCGCCCATGCGCAGCATCTGACATACGGGGTGCCCGAATGGGTATAAAACGATATTCTTTGGCAGGCAAGTTTATTTGTCACTGTAGCGGTGTGATGACAAGCGCCGTATTTTCTGAGATTGACCAAATGGGAGCATTTGGTTATTCTATCCATCCTTTGTTTGCGATTCACAGTAAATCGCAATCGTATCGGGAAATTTCTCAAGCATATTTTACAATTGAAGGACCGGAGGCATATCTGGATTTCTGGAAGGATTTTTTTGAAAAACTCGGAAATCCGGTGCGGGTGATTCAGGCAGAGCAGAAGGTGCTGTATCATGGCGCTGCTGTTTTTGCCAGCAATCTGGTTACGGGCCTGTTTGAAGCAGGGGTCGATTTATTGATGGACTGCGGTTTTGACAGAGAAAGCGGGGAGGCGGCGCTTAAACCCTTATTCCTTCATAATTGTCAATCAGTAGCCAGTGTGGGAACGACCGCCGCTTTGACGGGGCCGGTTGAGCGGGCGGATGAAAAGACGATTCAGAAACACTTAAATGTGCTGCCGCCGGAAGAGAGAGAAATTTATATGCGATTGTCTGAAATATTGGTGAATATTGCAAAACGGAAACATCCGGAGAGGGATTATCACAGTTTATCCCAAATATTTGAAAGGAATGGAGAAGTAAAATGAAAAACACAGTTGCAACCTTTAAAAAGGCAAAGGAAGATGGAAAGAAGCTGTCCATGCTGACAGCCTATGATTATTCGACAGCAAGTCTTTTGGATGCTGCCGGAATTAACGGAATTCTTGTCGGGGATTCCCTTGGAAATGTCATTCTCGGTTATGAGGATACCATATCTGTAACGATGGAAGATATGATTCATCACGGGGCCGCCGTGTCCAGAGGCGCAAAGAATGCCCTTGTTGTTGTGGATATGCCGTTTATGTCCTACCAGGGCTCGGTGTATGATGCGCTGAAAAATGCAGGCCGCCTGATGAAGGAAGGCCGGGCCAATGCGGTCAAATTGGAAGGCGGCATCGAGGTGGTTCCTCAGATTCAGGCGATTGTTCAGGCCGGAATCCCGGTTATGGGCCATTTGGGACTGACACCTCAGTCCATTAATGCTTTTGGCGGCTACAAGGTGCAGGGGAAGGACGAAGCGGCAGCCCAGAAGCTTTTAGACGATGCAAAAGCGATTGCAGAGGCCGGTGTCTTTGCCATTGTTTTGGAATGTGTGCCGTCTGCTCTGGCAAAAAAAGTGACTGAGGCAGTGGATGTGCCGACGATAGGAATCGGCGCGGGCGCTGATTGCGACGGACAGATTCTTGTATATCAGGATATGCTTGGTATGTTCTCTGATTTTACGCCGAAGTTTGTAAAACGTTATGCGAATATCGGCGAAGCTATGAAGGCCGCATTTAAAGGCTATATCGATGAAGTATGCGGGGGCGCTTTCCCGGCTCCGGAGCATGGATACGGCATTTCAAATGAAGTCATTGAGAAATTATACTAGGAGGCAATTGTGATGCAGATAGAAAAGACAGTCGCCGGCGTGAAGGCGCAGGTTAAGGCATGGAAGAAGGAGGGGTTGAGCGTTGGGCTGGTCCCAACCATGGGTTATCTTCATGAAGGACATAAAAGTCTGATTGACCGTGCCGTGGAGGAAAATGACAGAGTTGTCGTCAGCATTTTTGTCAATCCGATTCAGTTTGGACCGACAGAGGATTTAGAGAGTTATCCGAGAGATTTGAAGGCGGACAGCCTTCTCTGCGAGAAAGCCGGAGCGGCGTTAATCTTTGCGCCGGAGCCTTCCGAGATGTATGGGGAAGATTTTACGACCTTTGTTGATATGAGCGGTGTGACCGCGGAGCTTTGCGGAAAAAGCCGGCCAATCCATTTCCGCGGTGTATGTACAGTTGTCAACAAACTCTTTAATATTGCCATGCCGGACAGGGCATACTTCGGACAGAAGGATGCGCAGCAGCTGGCGGTGATTCGCCGTATGGTCAGGGATTTGAATATGAATCTGGAGATTATCGGCTGTCCGATTATCCGGGAGGCGGACGGGCTGGCGAAGAGTTCCAGAAATACCTATCTGTCGGCGGAAGAACGGCAGGCCGCCCTTGTTTTGAGCCGGGCTGTTAAGGCGGGACAGGCCATGGTTCAGGCCGGAGAAAAAGACGGTGAAAAGGTACTTGCCGAGATGCGGCGGATAATTTCCGAAGAGCCGCTGGCCCGCATTGATTACGTGGAAATGGTAAAATGGGATACCATAGAAATCCATCACAGGGTGGATTGCCCGGTGCTGGCAGCCATTGCCGTATTTATCGGAAAGACGCGATTGATTGATAACTTTATACAGGAGCAGACAATATGATAATGACGATGTTAAAAGGAAAAATTCACCGGGCAACGGTCCTTCAGGCAGAACTGGATTATGTGGGAAGCATTACGATTGATGAGGCGCTGATGGAAGCTTCGGGCATTTGTGAGTATGAGCAGGTGCAGATTGTAGATATTAATAACGGGCAGCGGTTCGAAACCTATGTTATCGCCGGGGAGCGCGGCAGCGGTATGATATGTCTGAACGGTGCGGCGGCAAGAATGGTGCAGGTCGGCGATAAGATTATTATCATGTGCTACGCGGGAATGATGCCGGAAGAGATGACCGGATATGCGCCGAAGGTTGTTTTTGTTGACGATGAAAACAAAGTAAAACGAATCACACATTATGAAAAGCACGGACTTTTGTCTGAAATGGACGAGGTGGAATAAATGCTGAAAGGAAAGACGGTTGTACTCGGCGTGACAGGAAGCATTGCGGCCTATAAGATTGGGGGGCTGGCCAGCCGCCTCGTTAAACAGCATGCGGATGTCCATGTCATTATGAGCAAAAATGCGACGAATTTTATCCATCCGACAACCTTTGAGTCTTTAACAGGCAACAAATGTATGGTGGATACCTTTGACAGGAATTTTCAGTTTCATATTGCCCATGTATCTCTGGCCAGCCGGGCGGATGTGATGCTTGTAGCTCCGGCGTCGGCCAATATCATTGCCAAGATGGCCTATGGCATTGGGGATGATATGCTCAGCACGACAGCGTTGGCAATGACCTGCCCGGTGATTGTTTCGCCGGCGATGAATGTCAATATGTTTCATAATCCGGTGGTCCAGGACAACCTGGGCCGCCTGGCCGGTTATGGAAAAATTATTATTCCGCCGGAAAACGGCTATCTGGCCTGCGGAACGACGGGGGATGGAAAAATGCCTTCGGAGGATGTGCTGTATGACTACATTGTCCGGGAGATTGGCCATGAAAAGGATTTGGCGGGCAAAAAGATTCTTGTCACCGCAGGGCCGACCCGGGAACCCCTGGACCCGGTGCGTTTCCTCACTAATCATTCAACGGGAAAGATGGGGTATGCTATTGCCCGTCAGGCGATGCTTCGCGGCGCTGAGGTAACGTTAGTCAGCGGGCCGGTGGAACTTACGCCGCCGCCATTTGTCGAGGTTGTCCCGGTTATCCGGGCAGCGGATATGTTTGAAGCGGTAAAGGAGCGGTGGGAAAGCCAGGATATTATCATCAAAGCGGCTGCGGTGGCGGATTATACGCCGATGCAGACGGCAGAAGATAAAATTAAGAAAAAAGATGAGAATATGACGCTGTCCCTCGGCAGGACTCAGGATATTCTCGCATGGCTTGGACAGCATAAAAAAGAAAATCAGGTGCTCTGCGGTTTTTCCATGGAAACCCGGGATGTGCTGGAAAATTCCATGGCAAAGCTGATGCGGAAAAATGCGGATATGATTGCGGCGAACTGTCTGAAAGAGGATGGGGCCGGATTTGGAACAGATACAAATCATCTCAGCCTTATTTGTAAAAATGGCGTAGATGACTTGCCAATGCTTTCGAAAGAGGCGGCGGCAGATAAACTTCTCGATGGGCTGAAAAATTTGTGGGACGGGAAAAATGGCTGAATAAAGGAGGGAATGGCACATGATTGCGGCAGTGGATATCGGAAATTCCAATATCGTTATTGGCCTGATGGATGAACAGAGAAAGGTTTGTTTTTCCGGAAGGATACGAAGTGACCGGCAAAAAACAAAAGAAGAGTTTATGATTGAATTAAAAACCCTTCTGGATATTTATCATGTGACGCTGGAGGGCGTCCAGGGAATTATCATTTCCTCGGTTGTCCCGGGGCTTACCGATGTGGTTCGGGAGGGCATGCGGCTGATGACGGGGCTGACGCCTTTAGTTGTCGGCCGGGGGATTCGTACCGGCATACGCATTGCAACGGACCACCCGGCCAGCCTGGGTTCGGATTTGGTGGTGGACGCGGTGGCCGCTGTGGAGGAGTATTCTGGGATAATAGCCATATTTGATATGGGAACGGCGACAACCTGTTCCGTGGTGGACGAGCGGCGTTCCTATCTCGGCACCCTGATCATGCCCGGCGTAAAGATTTCCCAGGATGCGCTGACAGAGAGGACCTCCCAACTGCCTTACATCCGTTTTGAGAAGCCAAAGCATATGATAGGGAAAAATACCATTGAAAGTATGCAGAGCGGTTTGATTTACGGTAATGCGGCGATGGTGGACGGCCTTATCGAACGGCTGGAGGATGAGCTTGGCGGTGAGATAACGGTGCTGGCAACAGGCGGTATTGCCGGAGTTATTGTGCCGTTTTGCCGAAAGAAAATCATCTATGACCCGGATTTGCTTTTAAAGGGACTGTGGTATATTTATCACAAAAATGCAAAAGAGAATTAAAAAATATTTACACCTGTTTTTCATTGTGTTACCATGAGAATACAATATATAATGTTATAAGATGTATTAATACGAAAGGGGAATACCAATGAAAATTCAGGAAGAAGTAAAAAACGTGGTTCAAAAGATTTTAGAGGAAAAAGAATCCGTTGGCGGTATCCAGAATGTAGTGTGGATTGCGGCCGGAGGCTCGAACGGCGGTTTTTATCCGGCCCAGTATTTTATGGACAGGGAAAGCCGGACGCTGCGTTCCCAATCCTTTACAAGCAATGAATTTGTCTTTGCGACGCCAAAATTTGTGGGAGAAAATACGCTGGCTGTGATTTGCTCCATGCGGGGAACGCCGGAAACCTGTGAGGCTGCCGGAATTGCCAAGGAGAAGGGTGCGGCGACCATTGGTTTATACGTGCTGGAATCCGAATTAACCCGGATATGCGATTATAATATTAAATATGAGAGCATTGCCCTGGATGAAAGCCGGACAGAGAGGGTCAATTCTAGCATCGGCCTTTCCATTGCAATGACACTGACTGAGTTGACGGAAGGCTATGAGGGCTATGCCGATGCCATGGCGGCCTTTGATATTGCGGATGATATTTATCGGAAGGCAGTCGAATATGCGACGCCGCTGGCAAAAAAATGGGCGGAGCAGAATAAAGATGAAAAGACGATTTATGTTATGGGCAGCGGCCCGGCCTGGGGTTCTGCCTATATATTTTCGATTTGCAACATTGAAGAGATGCTCCAGATTGATTCGCCGACGGTCAATTGCTGTGAGTTTTTCCATGGCCCCTTTGAAGTGCTTGATAAAAACACCTCCGTCTTTCTGCTTGTGGCTGATGGGCGGACCCGGCCGGCGGATGAGCGGGCGGTTGACTTTTTGAAACGGTACGGCGGAGAAAAAGTATATATTCTGGATGCTAAAGAATTGGGAATCAACCGAATCCCGGATTCGGTGTGTGAATATTTTAATCATATACTCTTCTCGCCGATTTTGAATAATGTCTATATGAGACAATTATCTTATACTATAAAAAAGGATTATAATACACGCCGTTATATGTGGAAGGTCAAATATTAAAATGCCAAATTGACACTCCATGTATTAAATGATACAATCTAAAATATACTTTATCGCGCGGAGCCTGACGAAGCGCGCCCATGCGAAGCATTTGATATACGGGATGCCCGAAAGGGCATACTAAAGAAGGGGACGTGAAAAATGTCGGATTTTTTAACAAATCTCAATCAGCATTTTGATTCTTTTACCCATTCCCAAAAGCTGACGTCCAATTATTTAACGGATCATATGACGGAGTTTGCTTTTAGCACGCTGGAAAGTCTGGCAGAAAAAATCGATGTCAGCACGACAACAATTATCCGTTTTTCCAGGGCGTTGGGCTATAAAGGGTTTTCTGAAATGCAGAGAGATATTCAGGCGGAATTAAAACAGAAGGAATCCCTGCCGGGGCGGCTGGCAGATATGCCGCCGATTTCAGATAATCATCTGTTAAGGGCGTCTTTTGAGAATGATATAAAAAATATTCGAAAGACACTGGAAGTTCAGAGGGATGAAGATTTGAAAAAGGCCGTTGAGATTATTTCCGGTGCGAAAAATATTTATGTTCTCGGAATGCGAAGTTCTTTTGCCGTGGCCCATTATATGGCGTCTCAACTGGGAGAAATCAAAAAGCATGTGAATCTGATTCAGTCCATAGGTATGATTTATCCGGAGGAGATTGTCGGGGCTGGTGAGGGCGATGTGTGCATTGCCTACTTATTCCCGAGATATTCGAAAGTGGCGGCAACTATGATTACATGGCTGCGGGAGCATGGCGCCAAAGTCATATTGATTACCAGTATGAATTACGGTGCGGTGAGCGGCTATGGAGATGTCATTCTGCCCTGCGCTATTTCCAGCGTAACCTATAAGAATTCCTTTGCAGCGCCATTGTGCCTGACCAATTATATGATCGCGGCGCTGGCAAAGCAGAACTATAAGGAGGCTAAGGAGGTACTTTCCCGTACAGAGTCCATATTGGCTCAGGGATATTATCTGGGAATATAGTACGGAGCTTCGCATGTTAGAGAATATGAAAATGGGGAGCCGTGGTTAAAAATCATGGCTCCTATGATTGTAAAGAGGAGGCGATGGTTATGAAACATTTTGTGATTACGATTAGCAGAGAGTATGGTTCCGGGGGCCGTCTGATTGGGCAGGCGCTGGCGAAACGCCTGGGAATTGATTTTTATGATAAGGAAATCATCAATATGTTGATGGAAGAGAGTGGTTTTACCCGGGAAACGGTGGAAGAATGGCAGGAGAAGAAAACTTCCAGTTTCCTTTATAATTTGTACATGTCCACCCAGGAACGGCCCCTGTCTGACCAGATTTATCTGGCAAAAACGAAGGTGGTCAGCCAACTGGCGGATAAGGGTTCCTGTGTGATCGTCGGCAACTGCGGCGATTACATTTTAAGAGAAAGAGACAATGTGCTCAGCTTTTTCTTCTATGCGCCGCTGGAAGAACGAATGGAGCGGGTGCGCACGGTTTACGGGGAAAACCCGGACAATATGCCGAACTATGTGAAGAAGATAGATAAGAAGCGGAGCGATTATTATAATCATTTTACAATGAATCGTTTCGGCGACTGCCATAATTTTGATGCGTGTATGAACACAAGCATCGGCCTGGAGCTGACAACGGATATTTTAGAGAACATGATTCGAGGAGTTTTTGGAGGAACAGAAGATGAGTCAGGAGAATGTACAGCGGGAAAATAAAATGGGAACCATGCCGGTCAATCGGCTTTTGGTAACTATGTCCATACCAATGATCATATCCATGCTTGTGCAGGCATTATACAATGTTGTGGATAGTGTATTTGTATCTCGCATTAATGAAAATGCTTTGACAGCCGTTTCGATGGCGTTTCCTATTCAAAATTTAATGATAGCCGTGGCTGTCGGAACCGGTGTCGGTACAAACGCGCTGCTGTCCCGGAGCCTCGGAGAGAAAAATCAGAGGATGGCGGATAAGGCGGCGAATAACAGTGTGTTTTTAGCCTGTGCAAGCTATCTTGTTTTTCTTATTTTTGGATTGACCTGTTCGGAGCTGTTTTATAAACTTCAGACAGATATTCCGGAAATTATTTCTTTTGGAAGGGATTATATATCGGTTGTCTCTGTTCTGTCCTTTGGGTTGTTTTTTCAGGTGGCTTTTGACCGTATGCTGCAGGCAACGGGGAGAACCTTTCATACGATGTTCACTCAGGGCGCTGGGGCGGTAATAAATATTATCCTGGACCCGATTCTCATTTTCGGATGGTTTGGCCTTCCAAAGATGGAGGTGGCAGGCGCGGCGCTGGCGACAGTCATTGGACAGATTATTGCGGCAATTATCAGCGCTGTGCTGAATATTACAAAAAACACGGATATTCATCTTGAGTTTCGGGATATGCGGCCGGATAAAGAGGTGATCGGGCACATTTATGCGGTGGGGCTGCCGTCGATTATTATGAGCAGTATCGGCTCAGTGATGACCTTCTGCATGAATAAGATTCTCATGTCCTTTACATCCACGGCGACAGCCGTGTTCGGCGTTTACTTTAAGCTGCAGAGTTTCGTGTTTATGCCTGTGTTCGGGCTGAACAACGGTATGGTGCCGATTATTGCCTTTAACTTCGGTGCGAAGCAGCGGCAGAGAATTATGAAGACGATGAAGCTGGCTATGATGTATGCTTTTGGCATGATGGCGATTGGATTGGTTATTTTCCAGCTTTTCCCGGCAGTTCTTTTGGAATTGTTTAATGCTTCGGATTCCATGCTTGCCATTGGGGTTCCGGCCCTTCGGACAATCAGTATCAGTTTCCTTTTTGCGGCCTTCAGTATTATCAGTATATCCATGCTTCAGGCGTTGGGACATGGTATTTACAGTATGTTTATTTCCGTTGGCCGTCAGTTGGTTGTACTGATTCCGGTGGCTTTTCTTCTTGCCCAGACAGGAAATTTAAATCTTGTATGGCTGGCGTTTCCGCTGGCGGAAATCATGGCGATTGCTTTGAGCGTTATTTTCATGCGGAAAGTTTTAAAATCTCTGGATTTTTAGAAATAGAAAGAATAACTCTGAGATTTCAGGGTAAGAGGACGGCGGAGTGTAAATGAATTGGAAAAAGTGGTATCGGGAATGTGGCTTGTGTCCCAGAGAGTGCGGCGTCAATCGGTTGGAGGGCCGCCGGGGGTTCTGCGGGCAGACGGCGGGACTGAAGGTTGCCAGAGCTGCCCTGCATATGTGGGAAGAACCCTGCATTTCCGGGACAAGGGGCTCAGGCACTGTCTTTTTTACCGGGTGTCATCTGGGCTGCGTGTTTTGCCAGAATGGACAGATTTCCAGGGGCGGCGCCGGAAAGGAAATATCTGTCATCCGTCTGGCTCAGATTTTTATAGAGCTGCAGGAAAAGGGAGCCCACAATATTAATCTGGTGACTCCGACTCATTTTGTACCTCAGATTATTGAAGCCCTCCGCATCAGCCGGAAGATGGGGCTTCATCTGCCCATTGTCTATAATACGGGCGGTTTTGAAAAGGTGGACACGCTGGAACTGCTGGATGGATGGGTGGATGTCTATCTGACAGATTTCAAGTTTATGGATGTCCATCTGTCGGGGCGCTATGCCCATGAAGAGGGTTATTCCTTTTATGCGGCAAAAGCGCTGGAAGAAATGTACCGGCAGACTGGCGCGCCGGTTTTTGACGAAAATGGCCTGATGACAAAGGGGATTATCGTCCGGCACATGGTATTGCCGGGGCAGTCGATGGACTCCCGGCAGATTATTGATTTTCTTCATGAAAATTATGGAGATAACATTTATCTCAGTTTGATGAATCAGTATACGCCGTCGGGACCTCTGGATAAATACCCGGAATTGCAGAAGCGGGTAAAACGGCAGGTTTATGAACGGCTTATTCAGTATACGATTCGGAAAGGTGTCGAGAACGCCTATATACAGGAGGGCGGCACGGCAAAGGAAAGTTTTATCCCGGATTTTGACGGCGAAGGCGTTTAGAAGAAGGAGGAAGTATGGCGGAGTATATCACCCGGTTGGATTATTTGATTTTAATGTTTATTCAGGAACACCTGCGGGTGGAATGGCTGACAAAGCCCTTGGTATTTATCAGTCATCTTGGAAATTCCGGGCTTTTCTGGATTTTTCTCTGTCTGTTCCTTCTTGTTTTTAAGCGGACCCGGAAAATGGGCTTTTGTGGATTGCTGGCTTTGCTTATCGGGGCGCTGATTACCAATGTGGCTTTGAAAAATATGATTGCCCGGGTGCGGCCTTATGAACAGTTTTCCGATATTCTGCTGCTTTTGGAGCGGCAGAAGGATTTTTCCTTTCCGTCGGGCCATGCCTGCAGTTCCTTTGCAGCCGCCTGCGCCCTATATTGGACATCCGAAGAGAGAAATCGTGTTATCGGTGTTTTATCTCTGATACTGGCGGCGTTGATTGCCTGGTCAAGGCTTTATGTGGGCGTTCATTTTCCGACAGATGTTTTATGCGGCGTGCTGATTGGCATATTCAGCGCCTGGGCCGCAGGACGTTTGATTGCGGGACTGCAGAACAGGCGCAGAGCAGTTATTGAAAACAGCAGTGTGAAAGAAGATGATGAAAATGGCTGAAAAAGGTACAGAAGAAAAAAAGGACGGTATTGAGAAATTATCTTTTCGGGGGATGGTTCGGCAGGCGACGGTCTACCTGTTTGTCATAGCCGTGAGTATTATTTTTATATTTATCCTTTTTAAATGGTCCGAGCTCCATCGGGCTTTTACCAGTCTGATTAAGATTTTAGCGCCGGTCATTGCCGGGCTGATCATTGCCTATATTCTGCTTCCCATTGCTGAATTTGTGGAGCGGCGGCTGTTAAAGCTGGATTGGGTGGCGCAGAGTAAAAATCCGGTTCGGACAAAAAAGATTGTCCGGGGAATTTCTGTGGGCTGCGCCATGGCCTTTGCCCTGGGAATTATATTTATTCTCGGCTATATGGTTCTTCCTCAGTTAGTATCCAGTATTTCTCAGATTATCATGCGTTTTCCAACTTATACACGGCAGATAACCGAGTGGTTCGAAGGGCTTCAGTATGAGAGCCAGTTTTCCCAGGACCTTCAGAATTTAATTAATCAGGCGATGGAGTATTTGCAGAAATGGATGAAAAATGATTTTTATCCGCAGCTTCGTGCCGGAATTAATACCTTCACCTTGAGTATTATGAATGTTCTGCAGTTTTTATATAATATTATCGTTGGCGCTATTATTTCGATTTATGTCATGATGAGCACCAATACTTTTACGGGGCAGGCAAAGAAAATCGCCTATGCGGTGCTGAAACCGGATGCGGCCAATTCAATGATTGAGGTTGTGCGCCACTGTAATCAGATTTTCGGCGGTTTTATTACCGGAAAACTCATTGATTCGGCGATTATCGGGGTGGTATGCTTTATCGTGCTGAATCTGATTCAGATGCCTTATGCTATGCTGGTCAGCGTGATTGTCGGCGTGACGAACGTCATTCCTTTTTTCGGTCCTTATATCGGCGCTGTGCCGAGTCTGATTCTGATTAGCCTGACGGATTTAAAGCAGGGAATTATTTTCCTTATTTTTATTATTGTGCTTCAGCAGATTGACGGAAATATTCTTGGGCCAAAGATTTTGGGGAATTCCACAGGGCTTTCGCCTTTTTGGGTCGTATTCTCGATTTTGGTTGGCGGCGGCATCTTTGGATTCCCGGGAATGCTGCTCGGCGTGCCCGTATTTGCCGTTATTTACTATCTGATTAAAACCTTTGTCGAATATGCGCTCTACAAAAAAAAGATGCCGTTGGAAACCCAGAGTTATGTCCGTGCCGACGGCTATGATATGGAGACGGAGCAGTTGATTTACAGCGATAATGCGGCTGAAACGCGGAAGGAGCGCCGGGAGCGGTACGGCGGTTATAAAAACGTCAGCATTGAGCGGGATAAAAAGCGGGAAGAACGGACACTGCGGGAAGACCAGACACTGCGGGAAGAACGGACACTGCGGGAAGAACGGAATCTACAGGAGGAGCAAACCTCAGGTTCGGAGGTTGAACAGGATGAGGGGAATGAGTAATTTGGCAGATGAACAAAGGAAAGCTTTGAAAGCCGCTTTTCCGGGAACTATTCCGGTGATGACAGGCTATGTTTTTCTGGGAATGGCTTTCGGAATTTTATTGAATGCCAAAGGTTACGGCATCGGATGGGCTTTATTGATGAGCATTTTTATTTATGCCGGTTCTATGCAGTATGTGGCAATATCCTTACTGGCCTCGGTTTTTCATCCGATGGCGGCTTTTGTCATGACATTGATGGTGAATGCCCGGCATTTATTTTATGGGTTGTCCATGCTGGATAAATTTAAGAATACGGGAAAGTTAAAGCCCTATTTGATTTTTGGACTGACGGATGAAACCTTTTCAGTCCTCTGCGGAAGGGAGCCGGAGGAGGATATATCCAGGCCCTGGTATATGTTTTGGGTGACTTTGCTGGACCAGATATACTGGGTGGCCGGGAGCGCTGTCGGGTCTCTTCTCGGCTCTATCATTTCTTTTAACACGAAGGGGCTGGATTTTGTACTGACGGCCCTGTTTGTCGTTATATTTGTCGGCCAGTGGCAGGAGACGGACAACCATATACCGGCGGTTGCCGGTGTGGCAGTGACATTGCTCTGCCGGATAATTTTCGGAAGCAGTTCCTTTTTAATTCCGGCGATGTTCGGCATTTTAGTCTGCCTTTCGCTGGCACAGAAACGGATGCAGGGGAGGGATAGTCTATGACAGCTTTTCAGGCGTTAATTACGATTGGGCTTTGTGCTGCCGGGACAATGCTGACCCGGTTTCTGCCCTTTATTCTGTTTCCGGAGAACAGGGAAACACCGCCCTATATTCGTTATCTGGGGACAGTGCTGCCCTATGCGGTAATCGGACTTTTGGTCGTCTATTGCCTGAAGGATGTGAATATCTTCAGCGGCAGCCATGGAATCCCAGAGCTGATTGCCATTGCTTTTATTGTTGTCATCCATAAATGGAAGAAAAATGTACTTTTAAGCATTGCCGGGGGTACATTGATTTATATGCTTCTCGTACAATACATTTTTGTCGGATAATTATTCGATTTTACTTTGACAGAGCAGAAAAGTGTGCTAATATAAAAAAAGGTCAGGAGAGGTGAACAATGAGAGAGATTATTATTGACGAGCAGGACGGCGGAGATGCTCTGGAAAGCCTTTATACACGTCGGGCCAACTATTATGAAACAGATAAGATGGGGATTATCCATCATTCCAATTATATTCGCTGGTTTGAGGAAGCCAGACTCCGTTACATGGAGGAAATGGGCTGTCCTTTTACGAAGGTTGAGGCGATGGGCATTATCATACCGGTGCTTTCTGTGGAATGTCAGTATAAATCCATGGTTCGCTATGATGACATTGTAGATATTTACACAAAAATTACTAAATTCACCGGTGTTAAGATGACGATTGCCTATCGGGCGCTGGATTCGGAAACCGGAGAACTTCGGTGTACCGGGGAGTCGACCCACTGCTTTTTAAACGGGGATTATAAACCGGTGCGGCTGAAACGGGAATACCCGGAATTATATAAGATATTTATGAGCCATGTGGCTGTAGAATAGGAGGACAAAGCGTATGAAATTATACGAAAACGGCGTATATCTTTTGAACGGTGCGGATATCGTGGAAGATGCCGGCGACGTGAAGCAGATTCTTGCGGCAAAGACAGGGAAAGAAGTTTCCAAAGAGGAAGCGGCAAAGAATACGATTGCCTATGGGATTCTGGAAGCCCATAATACTTCCGGAAATATGGAAAAGCTGAAAATCAAATTTGATAAACTGACTTCCCATGATATTACCTTTGTTGGGATTATTCAGACAGCCAGAGCATCAGGGCTGGAAAGATTTCCGGTGCCTTATGTATTGACAAACTGCCATAACAGCCTCTGCGCCGTTGGCGGGACGATTAATGAAGATGACCATATGTTTGGTTTATCCTGCGCGAAAAAATACGGCGGCGTTTATGTACCGCCGCATCAGGCGGTCATCCACCAGTTTGCCAGAGAGATGCTGGCCGGCGGCGGCCGTATGATTCTCGGTTCCGACAGCCATACCCGTTACGGCGCTTTAGGTACGATGGCTATGGGCGAAGGCGGGCCGGAGCTGGTAAAACAGCTTTTGAATCAGACTTATGATATCAATATGCCGGGCGTGATCGGCGTTTACTTAAAAGGTAAACCGATTCCGGGCGTCGGCCCTCAGGATGTGGCTCTGGCGATTATCGGAGCCGTGTTTGAAAACGGCTATGTAAAAAATAAAGTGATGGAATTCGTCGGCCCTGGCGTTTCGAATCTGAGTGCGGATTTCCGTATCGGCGTGGATGTTATGACAACGGAGACAACCTGTCTGTCCTCCATCTGGCGTACCGATGATGAAATTAAAGATTTCTATGAAATTCATAAACGGCCGGAAGATTATAAAGAATTAAATCCGGGAGCAGTTGCTTATTATGATGGTATGATTGAGATTGATTTGAGCGATATTCGTCCAATGATCGCTATGCCGTTCCATCCAAGCAACACCTATACAATTGATGAGTTAAACGCCAACCTGATGGATATTCTGGATGACTGTGAAAAACGTGCCCTTGTCAGCCTCGACGGGCAGGTAAACTTTACTTTAAAGGATAAGGTGCGCAACGGCCGTCTCTATGTGGAACAGGGAATTATCGCAGGCTGTGCCGGCGGCGGTTTTGAAAATATCTGCGATGCGGCGGATATTCTGAAGGGCGCCAGCATCGGACCGGATGAATTCACATTAAGCGTTTATCCGGCCAGCACGCCAATCTATATGGAACTTGTGAAAAACGGCGCTGTAGCCGCATTGATGTCCACCGGCGCGATTGTCAAGACGGCCTTCTGCGGTCCATGCTTTGGCGCAGGCGATACGCCGGCAAATAATGCGCTGAGTATCCGTCATTCCACACGGAACTTCCCGAACCGTGAAGGTTCCAAGATTCAGAATGGACAGATTTCTTCCGTTGCCTTGATGGATGCCCGCTCGATTGCGGCGACAGCGGCAAATAAGGGTTATCTGACAGCGGCAACCGATATTGATGTGAATTATTCAAAACCGAAATATTTCTTCGATGAGACAATCTATAAAAACCGAGTATTTGACAGCCATGGCGTGGCAGACCCGGATGTGGAAATCAAGCTTGGGCCAAACATTAAGGACTGGCCGGCCATGTCCGCCCTTCCGCAGAATATGCTGTTGAAGGTTGTTTCTGAAATTCATGACCCGGTAACGACAACGGATGAACTGATTCCTTCCGGAGAAACTTCGTCCTTCCGTTCCAATCCTCTGGGACTGGCAGAGTTTACCCTGTCCAGAAAAGACCCGGCTTATGTCGGCCGCGCAAAAGAGGTTCAGAAGGCCCAGAAGGCAATCGAAGCAAATACATGTCCGCTGGAAGTTCTGCCGGAAATGAAACCGGTGATGGAAATCGTTCATACAAAATTCCCGGAAGCCGGCGAGGGCAACCTGGGGGTTGGAAGCACGATTTTTGCAGTGAAACCGGGTGACGGTTCCGCCCGTGAACAGGCGGCTTCCTGCCAGAAGGTTCTCGGCGGATGGGCAAATATTGCCAACGAGTATGCGACAAAGCGGTATCGCTCAAACCTGATCAACTGGGGTATGCTGCCGTTTATTATCCCGAAGGGCGAGCTTCCGTTTGCCAACGGGGATTACCTTTTTGTGCCGGATATCCGCAAAGCGGTGGAGGAAAAAGCCGATGTGATTACAGCCTACAAAGTTGGCAGCGAACTGGCGCCGTTCACCATGACACTGGGCGAGCTGACTGATGAAGAGCGGGAAATCATCCTGAAAGGCTGCCTCATCAACTACAACCGGGTGTCCTGATTTTGACAAAAAAGTATTCTTAGGAAAATATTAAAGATTTCTGAGGCAGTTTCCTGTATAATGGTCTTGCGATGAGGGGGAGAGGCCATGAGTGAAAAAATATTGATTGTGGATGACGAACAGGAAATTGCTGATTTGGTGGCCCTGTATCTGGAAAATGAAAATTTTCAGGTATTTAAATTTTATTCTGCAAAGGAAGCGCTTTATTGTATAGAAAATGAAAATCTGGATATGGCGATTCTGGATGTGATGCTTCCGGATATGAACGGCTTTCAGATTTGCCGGAAAATCCGGGAAAAATACAATTATCCGGTCATTATGCTGACGGCTAAGGGGGAAGAGATGGACAAGGTGAATGGTCTGGCTCTTGGCGCCGATGACTATATCACAAAGCCATTTCTCCCGCTGGAGCTGGTAGCCAGGGTGAAGGCGCAGCTGCGGCGTTATAAGCGGTACAACAGGGGACAGGAGGAGACGTCGGATGTTTTAATCCATTCCGGCCTTGTGATTCATGTGAAAAACCATGAATGTACGCTGAATGAAAAGCCTTTATCGCTGACACCGACAGAATTTTCGATTCTTCGCATTTTAGTAGAAAGAAAGGGCAATGTGGTCAGCTCGGAAGAACTGTTTCATGAAATCTGGGGAGATGAATATTTCAGTAAAAATAACAACACCATCACCGTCCATGTCCGTCATCTGAGGGAAAAGATGGGGGATTCTTTCGAAAATCCGAAATATATAAAAACGGTTTGGGGGTGCGGTTATAAAATTGAAAAATAAGATTTTTTTAGTGATAAAACTGCTTTTGGTTCTGCTGGCCGGTTATATCGGCTGCCATTTGCTATATGCTTTTTTTGATAAGGTCGTGAATGGATTTCTCATGGATTGGTTTGATGCGATGTTTTTAATCCCAAAGTCTGTGATTGACCCTTATACGATGGAAGAAGTGTATGTCCGGGACTTAAATATCTACGCATTTAAACATTTCTTTTTCTGGGCATTTCTTATATTTGTGTGCCTGTGGCTTGTGATTTTATTTTTTGTATCCCGCTATAAAGCGGGCAGGCAGGTAAAGACAGCCGTGACAGATATGGGAGAGAGAATTCAGAGATACATGTCAAGGGATATGGATGTATCCGATGTTTTCCCGGCAGAGTATTCGGAAGTTTCGGTGCGGATAGCGGAAATTAAGAGCCGGATGCAGCGAAATGAGCAGGCGTTGAGGGACGAGGCCCAGCGGAAAAATGATTTAATCACCTATCTGGCCCATGATCTGAAGACACCGCTCACATCGGTCATCGGGTATTTAAGCCTTTTGGATGAAGCGCCGGATATGCCGGCGGAGCAAAAAGCCAAATATGTGCATATCACATTGGAAAAGGCGCTGCGCCTGGAAAAATTAATCAATGAATTTTTCGAGATTACCCGTTATAATCTGCAGCAGATGGTTTTGGAAGAGGAAACGATAAATTTATCCTATATGCTTGTTCAGATGGCGGATGAATTTTATCCGCTGCTGGCGGCAAAGGATAATCGTATAGAGCTGCATGTGGATGAGGGTATCTCTATTCAGGGTGATTCGGAAAAACTGGCCCGGGTATTTAATAACATTCTTAAAAATGCCATCGCCTACAGTTATCCGGGAACAGAAATCAATGTGACTGTCCAAAAGGCAGAGGAACAGATCATTATTGCCTTCAGAAATCACGGAAAAACCATTCCGGCCCATAAACTGGAAACCATTTTTGAAAAGTTTTTCCGCCTCGATGGAGCGCGGCAGAGCAATACGGGCGGAGCGGGGCTCGGCCTTGCCATCGCAAAAGAAATCGTGGAGCTTCACGGCGGAAGCATCGCGGCGGAAAGTGATCGGGAGATAACCACATTCCGGGTGACACTTCCGTGCAGGAATATATAAAAATAACGGGTATTTCTAAAACAGAGATACCCGTTATTTTTGTTTTTTGTTCTATAAAATATATTTTTGGGGAAAAATGAAAGACAGGAACATTGGGAGGAATGAAATATGTCTTTAAAACGAAAAATATATTTTGCCTGGATAATGATTATGATGACCGGGGTTATCGCCGGATTTTCTATGTATATGGCATCAAAGCAGTGGATTCAGACGGCGCCGCCGAGGATGCCGGATTACAGTGTGCAGGTAGCCAATGGCCGTTCGGGGCAGCTTTACAGTCCCTATGCCGTGCTGGTAAATACGGATACCGGGGAAATGTTGATGGATATGGGCGGCAAAGAGCGGATGTACCCGGCTTCTCTGACAAAAATTATGACAGCCATTGTGGCGATTGAGCATACGGATGATTTTAATCAAAGGGTGACGGTTGAGGAAAGTGTGTTTGCGGATTTATATGCAGAGGACGCTTCCATGGCCGGATTTGAGCCGGGGGAGGAAGCGAGCCTCAGAGATTTATTATACGGTATTTTGCTGCCGTCGGGGGCGGAATGTTGTCTGACTTATGCCCGATATATTTCGGGGACGGAACAGAATTTTGTGGATTTGATGAACCGGAAAGCGGAAGAATTGGGGATGAACTCTACCCATTTTTCCAACACAACAGGCCTTCATGAAGAAAATCACTATACAACAGCGGAAGATATGGCGGTTCTGCTGCAGTATGCCCTGTCCGATGAAATATTCCGGGAAGCTTTTACAAGTAAAACCTATGATGTGGGGCCGACTAATATCCATCCGAAGGGCTTTCACATGCAGAGCACCCTGTCAAAGGGCGTTGAAGAGATTGAGGCGGCGGGAAAATCGGTCGAAGGGGAAATGATACTTGGAGGCAAGACCGGGTATACGGATGAGGCCGGCCTGTGTCTGGCAAGCCTCGCCGAAATCAGCGGGCAGGAATATATTCTTGTCACCGCAGGAGCAGGCGGTTCCCATCAAACGGCTCCCTATAATATTCTTGATGCGGTGGAAGTATACCAGAGACTGCTCTTCTAAAATCAGAGGATGATTTTACTGATATGATTGATTTTGCGGGGGTAAGTTGCTATAATGGGCATAGGGAAATGTTGGGCAGACATTTCTATGGGATAAGCAGCGGGAAAATAAAATGCTGAAAAGATATACAGTGGGGAGGAGAAACAGGAGGAAATTCATATGGGAATGCACATTGAGAAAATTACAGTGCTCTATTGGAGTGCAACAGGAAACACGAAAAAAATAACGGAGATGATTGGGAACCGATTGGCGGAGCTGCTTCAGGTATCCTGCTGTTCGGTGGATTTTACATCGCCGGCCAGCCGTCAAAAAGAATATGTATTTGGCGAAGGCGACCTGGTGGTGGCGGGGTCTCCGACATATGCCGGAAAGATTCCAAACAAAATTATGCCGGATTTTAAAGCGCGGCTTATCGGAAACGGCGCAATTGCTGTTCCGGTGATAACCTACGGAAACAGAAGCTATGATAATTCTCTGGCAGAGTTGTGCGACATCCTTGAAAAGAATGGATTCCACACAATCGCCGGAGGGGCGTTTATCGCAAGACATTCGATGTCGAATATAATGGGCGCAGGACGGCCGGATGCGGCGGATATTGCTGAAATTCAGGAATTTTCAGACCGGATTGGCCGCATGATTGGCGAGGCTGGAGAGATACCGGCGGCTGTGAAAGTATCAGGGGATGCCGGGGCTCCGTATTATGTGCCGTTGAAGGAAGATGGCCAGCGCGCTAATTTCTTGAAGGCGAAGCCATTAACGGATGTGTCGAAGTGCAATAATTGCGGCGCCTGCGTGAAGGCCTGTCCGATGGCGTCGATTGATGCCGAGGATGTCACAAAGGTTCCGGGGCTTTGTATTAAATGCCACGCCTGTGTTCGTATTTGCCCGTCGGGCGCAAAATATTTCGATGATGCGGAACTTATATCCCATGTGTCCTTGTTGGAAGGACTTTGTAAAGAGCCGAAGAAAAATGAGGTTTTCTTTAGCTGAAAAATTATGAATTAGTTGGATATTTTATAATTCAGAAGGAGATGGTAATGATGCTTCCTGAAAAAATCGGGTTTCGTTATTCGAATGAAAGACTCGAGTATTCTTTAAGAAGAATGTTGGATGATATTACCGTCTGTTGCAATGGGGAGGAAATTACGGTTTCCTCCCTTATTCAGGATGCGGACGGAGATTATTCGGAGAAAAATATGCAGGTATTTTTGAAGGATGTTTTGGAAGCTTACCCTTTAAGCCGGGGTGTTCTCACAGAGGTTGAGAGGGATTACATAAAGACACTGCTCTATGTATGTATTCGGGCGGTACAGGCGGATTTGCATTATGTTCTGCTTCCGGAGGATTGTTCCTGCGAAGGGTATTATGTGAACTCTGTGACTTCGGACACCTTTTCGTCCCTTATGAGCCATATGCAGAGCGAGGTATGGGATACGGTAAATTCCCGGTTTGCCTTCTATCTGAAGGATTTGGCCAACAAATATCCGGTCTCGGAGAGTCTCGGCTATACGGTAACTACTCTTTATTATCTGCTGACCGGGAAAAGGACATCCTTCCCGACACCTTATCTGCAGGATGAAGCGTTGGAGATTGAGTGTTACGGCTCCTGCGAAAATGCAGAGGCTGCCTGTAAGGCAGCGGAGGAAGAGTTTCAGCGCATGTTGGATGAAGGCTTTGAGAAAATTCATCCTGAACAGCTGGATGCATGGAACCGCGAGTGGGAAGAACTTGAAGAGGATGAAGAATATATTCAGGAAATGTCAGAGGATTGGGAGCGAGAGGATGAGGCCTGCAGTTTTCGTATTTCTGACTTGGAGGAGCCGGAAGGCCGGGAACATCTCAGACAGGAAGCTGAACGGCTGGGATTTTATTTTGCCAATCCGGACATATTTATTCAGGCATTTGAACATTTAAAAGAGATTACATCGCCGGAACTTTGTCATATCAATGATATTATTCCGATTGCATTTAAAGCTTATCTGCAAAATTACGGCCTTACGCTGTATTCGAATCCGGAGGCATTTGCCGATATGTTCCACGAGTTGTACAAAGGGCTGGATATAGCCAGAAAAAATCAGGAGGCAAAAAAGTGAGGACGCCATTACCCGTAAATGATAAAAAATCTTTTAGGGATGATTTGTTTGAAAAGCTGGCAAATGACTATCTGCTGAAAGGGACGTCCTCGGTTCTGGCCCTGTTTTTAACGGAGGATATTCAGGAATCGGTGGACAGGTTAAGGAAAGAAGCAGGCTCTGACGGACAGGAGGCATTGGCCGACAATGTGAGTGCGATTCCGAGGTTTTGCTATTATTATCAATTGTTTCAGGAGAATTCTGCGAATCCGCAGACAGTTTTTGCATGTTTCTCGGAAATTTTGCGAACGATTGCCAGGCGTTCGGCGCCTTTTTTTTATGAGGAAAAATTCGATGAGTTATATCGGAAGATGACTTTTGTTTTGCGGGGATTTAAAGCCGCTCCATTGATTTCTGAGAGCCGGTGCACCGGCAGAATCCGGAATATTCCCGGAGGCCGATGCAAAAGTAAGTCGGCGCTGCAAAAGCTCCTGAAAGATTTTTGCCGGAATCTTCCGGAAGTGCAGGAGGCGTATGAGGCCTGCTTTCAGAAGCCGGAATATATTCAGATGCTGGATAATCTGTTCGCCCTATTGGAATGTAACCTGATACATTTTAAAGTACATACATTTTTATATGACAGCGGTTATCAAATAAAACATAATGCGCTGTATCCGCTGGAACAGGTTAAGGAAACGGGGAGGGCCAGAAAGACGGATAAGACAATGAAGCTTCTCGAAAAGTGTCAGGATATGCTTGGGCTGCCTGAAGAGGCAGGGCCGGAGGCTTTCCGCGAAAAATGCTGTCATTTTTATGAAACGTTGATTGAGCAGGGAAGAAGTGAAGAGGAATATAGAAATCTGTTTATTCCGCTGATTCACGACAGGCTTACCGGTGTGGCTTTATGTATTGTCGGCAGGGATTATATTGAAGATTACATGGAAACTTTCCGGGAAAGTGAAAGATATGCAGGCTTTATGAAAAATAAAATCCCCTGTGAACTTCTTGTGCTCAGCCTGAAATATGATTCGGATAATGCAATGACGCCAAGTTCGGTTTTTTACGAATATGCGGATTACACCGGGGATTACGCCTTGTACGGAAAAATGCCGGAGGACTTTAAACCGGCGGATTATTTTTATTCTATTTATCAAATATATCTTGAGCAGAGAAACAGGGCTCTCGATTTGATGCGGGAGCTGGAAATGAACCATCTGACAAAGTTTCCGGAAGAAGTGGACTCTCTGTTTTCCAAATATTTTAATCGGGCGCCGAAGAGAAATGAGGCGGAAAAACAGTTGTCGGAGGCCTGCCTTGAAAACTATGGGAAGGAATATGACCGGCAGCATATCGGCTAGAAATTATCCGATGGGCCCAATAAAAATTTTCAAATGTTTTTCACCGTAAATTTTACGATGAATTCCAATGGAGGATTTATAATAGATGTACGAAACATTCAAAAAAGTCTGAGAAAGGGGAACAGAACATTTATGAAAAGAAAAGCAGCAAAAGATTTTTGGAAAACCTATATCAGCCTTATTGCCAGGGGCTGCGCCCACACAAAAAGGGTTAATCCTGCGGTGACCTTTACAAAGCAGGTCAAGAGCGGCGATTTCGATGCAATTCCTGATGAAAAGTACTGCTCGATGCTTGACGATGTTGAACAGCTTTCTTCCTTTTGGGATAAAATGCCGACAGGTACAGCGGGAAATGTATTTCAGAAGGCATTGGCAAGAACGCCGCTGTCGGAGAAGGAAATCAGTCAGCTTGCCGGGATTCTTGCTTCGGCTTCCGCAAATGTCAGTTATATGCTGAATGATGAAAAGAATATGGCCTCTTCCCCGGATGATAATTTCGAACCGGCCTTTGGGGGAACTCCATTTGATGAGAATAAGTTTGAATGGACGCCCCAGAGTATTTATAATTATCTGGATTACAATATCTATGGGCAGACAGCCGCTAAACGGGCTGCAGCGATGCTTATCTATAATCATCTGCACAATAACAGCCGGAATATTCTGATGGCCGGAGCCACCGGCTGCGGTAAAACCGAAATCTGGCGCGTGCTCTCCAAAAAATTTGACTTTATAAAAATCATTAACGGGCCTCAGCTTTGCTGTGACGGGTGGAAAGGCTCCTATCATATTAAAGACATCTTTATCTCCGAGCCGAGAGAAAAAGCCGAATCCATGGTGATTGTTATCGACGAGGCGGATAAGCTTTTTGAGCCGGCCGTCGGCGGCGGCGGGACAGATTTTTCCTATAAAATTCAAAATGAGCTGCTCAAAATCATGGACGGCGACACCATCACCTTTGTGGATGAGCAGAAAAATACCTCCTATACGGTAGACTGTTCAAATGTTTCCGTTGTTTTCTGCGGAAGTTTTGAGACGATGCTCAAGGCAAAAACGATGGATTCCGGAACAATCGGTTTTGGCGGTGAACTTCAGAAGGAAAGCAAGATTGCCGAATGTACCGAAGAAGATTTAATCGCCTATGCCAATGTCCGGCGCGAGATTGCAGGGCGTATCCAGCAGATTATTACGCTGAACAAGTTAAGCGCCGATGACTTGGAAAAAATTCTGGAAAGTCAGATATCCCCTGTAAAGAAAATCGAAAAGCAGCAGGGCATCTCCATAATTGTAGACGAGCGGACAAGGCGCGCCTGGGCGGATGCCGCTGCTGAAAGCGGTCTGGGCTGCCGGTATATCCGCTCCAGACTCCAAAGCCGGCTGGACGATTTAGTTTTTGAATCCCCTTACGCAAAAGAGTTCGTCATATCTGCTCCGGAATCCTAATCCGGAGCAGAAAGGCATGGGCAGAAGAGCGGCAATTATAAGCGGTAAAATTCCGTCAATTGCTGCCTGAAAATGCCGCCGAATAAAACTCTGAAATTAAGGATGTCCCCCGGCACAAAGCGGACGGAGGCAATCCGGTTTTCATAAGTGGATTTTGAAGAAAGGATGGCGTCGTACAGCTTTTCCGTGTACTCCCTTGAATTCAATCGTTCATTTCCATCATAGTCCATATTTACCTGGCCCTTTTTCAGCAGCGTCAGGTATTTTTTATAATCTTCTTCAATTTTGCTGACGATATAAAAACTCACATCCGCCGAATCGGTCAGGGCCGGAGTGAGAATACAGCAGCCTCTTTTTTCAAGTTTTTTGACCTGGTGAAGGTCCGCTTCCAACAGCTCTTTTTCATGAATAAAACGCATTTGACGCTCATCCATACGATATTGGTATTTATAGGCGGCACATTCAAATAAATCAACATACCATTCTTTCATTCCCATAAAGGATTCCCGGTAATTCTTATATTTGGCATCGCAGGTGAATATATATTTGCGCTCCACAATCATAAGAATATCGGGCCGCACCGTTTTGGATTGGGCTGCGCTCAGGCTGCAGTTATATCCCAGATAAATATTGTGTTCGGGATTGTCCCTCTGTTCAAGATAAACGATGAAATCATAGAAAGCTTCGGCATTGCTTTCCGGCTTTTCCAGCCCTCTGAAAAACTGTTCAATATAATCGGAAATCCTTTTGGACGGATTTACCGCCTGAAACTGATAAGGCTTCGTTTTATCATTTTTTTCAGTAACCCTGACTATCTGATAATCGTATTCCACCATGAGAAGTTCAAGAATTTTAAAAAAGCACCATAACTCATATATTTCCGAGGATTTGGCGCAGGAGTAATATGGCGCCCGCGCCTCTAATAATCTGCCGACCTTTTCGTAATTTCGCATTAGCTGAAAAGCCTTCGCATAGCTTCGATGATTTGTGAACAGATTGGTGGTGTGGAGCGGATATAAGGCTTTGCCTGCGGGTTTGACTCCCTTAAAGATATCGGATTTCAGAAATTTGTTCAGTCTGGCCCGCATCTGCTGAATTTGTGTTTTTAACTGTTGATTCTGCAGAAGACGTCCCTTTTCTTCCGTTTGATATTCCATGTCTCCCCGCACAATTTTTTTCTCAAGGATATCCAACTGTTTCAGCAGAAGGCATATATAGGTTCCGATTTTCTGATTTTCATAGATATTAAAATTCTTTTTGTGAATCTGTGTACGCACCTTTGGCTTTTGCAAAACATAGTGATCCATGATGACATTGGCGTCCAAATGCTTTACACAGCGGAAAGGCATCCGGGCTCTCTCTTTCCCAATATCGGCCATAGGTTCCCGGCTGAGGGATTTCAGTATTTTTGACAGGGCATAAACCTGACTGTTGAGATATTCCAGTTCCCTCTGGCAGTCGGAGAGATATTCCCGCTTTTCTTTTTCGTTTTTTCGATAAACCAATTGAAAATGAATCGAAAGCAAATCATTTATCATGGCATGATAGGCTTCTTCGCCAATCGTTGGAACAACGATGAGTTCCACATCGCAGAGGGTCTCTCCCTGCCGGAACCGAAACTTTGCGGTATCGGGCTTTGTCCCATAGTTAAAGCCGTTTTTTCCGTATTTAACCAGAGGCAGATAAATGTATTGACGGGCCTGTCCCCCGCCGTTTCCGACAGGTTCGGCGACTTCGCTGTAAAAGACATAGCCGTCATTTTCCTGAATTTCTATGGGGGTATCCCTGTCCGAGATAAAGGCGATGCAGAGAGTCCCCTCTGCTGTCCCCGGATTTGGATTTAAATATTCAAAATACTGTTGGACTTTAATGACATTTTTTCCAGGATGCAACTCGCCCAAACCACTGCAGCGGGCGGTTTCAAAATCCGGGTTTTCGGGAATCGGAAGCTCCTCAATTTGATTTTTTTCCATGCGGCTGTTCATAAGAACATTAAGAAATGCTGCGTACATTTAGTTCATTCTCCAGTAATTTATGACCCGGTTTTCCACATCGCACATACTTTTTAAATAATCTGCGGATAGAGGAAAGTTATCCGCCAGAGCAGAGTCTCCGCCGGTTATCGGCAGCTCTCCGATGATTAGAGACTCGCCGTCATCCATGGACATTTCAATATCTTCGGCATTAACCATTGGTAAAATTTTACATGCGATAATATAGTCCATATAGTCATATAAGTGTATCTCCCGGCTCAGACCGCCGGCGTCCATTCTTTTTTTCATCGTTAAAAGCTGGTGTTCTATACGTTTGGACACCTTTTTATGAACGGTTTCGCACAGTTGCCGGACAAAAGGCAGGGAAAGCACGTCCGCCTCGCCGCCGGAGAGAAGCGCCGCGCCTTTCGGCGGTGTATCTGCATCGCGGGTCACTTTTATAATAAAGCTGCGGTCGATAATTTTCGGACTCAAATCGCAGGTTGTTTCATCCATATTCAAAGTACCTATAAATTGTACATTTTCCGGAATCATAAAATCCGGCGTATATTTTTTGGACAGATTTTCCCTGTCGATGCGGGCATCAAAGGCTTCAACCGAGTTGGCATCGCAGGCCGAAAGAATGTGCCCAATCCGGGAAAGGGCATTTTTTTGCTCAGATTCCGGGTACAGCGGTACGGGTTCCTTTGACTCCATGACACTCAGAATATCGGATAAATAGTACTCTGCATGGGACAGATTCATTTCATCCAGGCAGATAAAATATCTGCCTTCCGGGTGCGCCTTTGCCTCGCACAGGGCCTCAAGAAATGGCGTGGAATAGTACCTGTGTTCCACCGGGTTGAAAAATCCCATCAAATCCTGGCCGTCCACCCAATTTGGACGAACGGGGATTATCCGGCATTTTGCGCCGAGGGTATCCGCCATCCGTTTGACCAGGCTGGTTTTTCCCATGCCCGGCGCGCCGTGAAGAATGATGATCTGATTGGTGTCTAGGGCGCACAGAAATTGTTCCAGCACTTTCCGATTGCATTGATAGGGAAAACCGTCAGGCCCTTCCGCCTCGATGCGTTCTTTTACATAGGAGAGAAAATCTCTGTACATGTTTTTCCTGCTCAGGAAAAGCCGCTGTTTCTCCGGTTCATAATATAAAATGCCGGAGATGAATTCCTTTGAATGAAATTCATTGTCCCGGTTGCCGACTTCCATAATGACAGGCCTGTGATTATCCGGAATTTCCTGCCATCTGCGGTCGAATAATTCCACCTGCATGCGCCATATATTTGCACTGGCGCTGTCTGCCTTTTTGACGTTATCCGCTTTTTTTTCAGCGCCCTCCGCCAGATGATGATTGAGGATACGGCCATGGATATGGAATATATATCGGCTATCTTCCTTTTCCGGTTCGCCAAACCATTCGGTTAATTTTTCTTCAATAGAACCCGCATAGGCATCGCTTATATAATTTTTTCGAAATGTTTCTGCATCCAATTTTACTTCTCCTGTATTTTCCGCAGCAGCGCTTCAAGCTGTCTGTCCCAGTCGCTGTTTTCTGAATACCATAAGCATCCATAGGCTTCTCGAATTCTCAGACGGGCCGAAGAACAGATAATCACCGGCGTGTCGATGCCTTTGTCTTTCAAAATACTTAAAAGCTCTGTTCCTGCTTCCGCTTCTCTGCCGCCATTTTTCAGCGGATAATACATATCAGAAATAATCAGCTCATAGGGTTCCGACTTACTCTGCGCCTCCTCTATACAGATAATGCCGTCTTCAAGATTTTTAACCCATATGCTGTTATCTACTCCGGCTGAACATAAAACCCGCTCAATCCTTTTTCTTTTAAAAACGTCGTCTTCTAAATGTAATATTTTCATAAGACAAATTATACCTTATATTGGAAATAATATCAATTCTTCCAGATTAAACAAAAGTTAGTTATTTGTCTCATAAATTAATCATTCGCTCAATCAGGGATTGATATTTTTCATAAAAGTTTTGGACATCCTCAGAATTATAGGCATAGCAATAAGGTTTGGATTTGAGCCTGTCCAGGAATATTTCGGTTCGCTTCAGAATTTGTTTTGAGTGTATAGTGTAGTACATGGGTCCGCCATTTTTGTGGGGCAGCCCGGTATTTTTCAGGAAAAGTTTTGCTTTATTGTAGTAAAGGGACGTGCGAAGGTTTCTGCGGAACATTGGCGTTGATTCATCATCGATGACATAGAAGCAGATATTCGGGTTCTTCTTTAAGATATCCAGCGTGTTTTTTATATGGAGAATTCTTTCTTCCGGTGTCATTGTATAAGAAATGCAGGCAAAAATAATTTCACCATTTTCGATGTACTTGTACAAAGCGGATTTCAAAAGGAAAAATTCAATGATGCTTTTTTCAAAGATTTCTTCCCATGTGATTCGAATCTGGTTTATCAGGGAAAAGTATTCCCGGCTTTGGCAGGAAGCCATCTTGAGAATGGATGTCCAGGAAATTTCCGGCAGAAAAAATTCAAAGCCTTTTGTAAGTAAAATCTTAAAATTGTCTTTCATGTAAAAGTTCAGATAGTAGTTATTAAGGCAAAAGTCATTCAGACAAAATGATTTCAGAAGAAGTTTTGGATTCTTAAAGGAAGGCATTGCATGACGGAGCATTTCGTTGGACTGAACACGGTCCTCAATGATGGTAACTGCCAGGATTTTCCTGTTTTCATTCAGCACGCAGAGAATTGTTAAATGATTTTTTACGATAATGACATTCATAGCGTAGGCCGGGAGCATATCATAAAAATCAAAATAAATATAATTGCGGGAATTAATAAAATAGTAAAGCTCTTTCATATAGTCATCTTTATCATTTGTCAGAGCTTCTGTGTCGAGGGCCATTTTCACATGGATATTGAAGGCAGGGTTCCAGTCTGCCGGAAAAATCTCAAGCCCATCCCGGATAAACGAACAGATTTCCAGCGTGCAGAAAATTTCCAGAGGTTCTTGATAATTATTGAGCATTTCCGGAAATATCTGGTTAAAAAATTGGGTGATTTCTTTCTGTTTAGACAGAAACCGGAGATTTAAAGTGTCAGAAGGGCCCTGGAAGGACATATCATAGGCATTTCGCAATAATTCGTATAAGACAGTTTCAAGGGATTCTTCTGTCGCCTGGACGGAAAAGGTTTTCATAAAACGTATCAGGCTATGCTGCCGGATAATTTCATGAGAAAAACATTCGGCAAGTATGCGGTTAATCTGCGGCACGGCCTTGGAAGCCGGAAGCCTGCCCTGAGTACACCATTTGCTGATGTAGGATATGTCATACCCTGTTTTTTCAGAGATGAAAGATAATTTTGAGTCTGAAAAATCAATCAGCGCTTTTAATAAATTTCCATATGCAGTCATTGCCCTTCCCCCTTATTTTTCAGCAGCTTTTTTCGCAGCTTATGGGTAAAATTATAGTTTCAGGCAGGGGATTGTCAAGGGAAGAAACATGGAAAGGCGTGGAATCTTATTGAAACCGATTGAATTAAGAAAGCAATGCGAATCAAGAAGAGTTCACTTTTTATAAAACACCTTTGACTTTGGCCTGACGGTTTTGAATGGATTTGATGATCGGAACAAGAAACGCAGCAACAATGCCTCCGGCAAAACCGTTATTATATAAATTCATTCCAGAGTAAACAATACCGATATTCAGAACAACGGCAGCATGAAGGAACCCGGCAAGGATGCCGATAAGGAAACCGTACTGGCCCGCAATCGGCGCGATGGTTGTGCCAAACATGAGGGCAAGAACAACAGCCGGATCAGTTACCGTGTAGCTGCCGGAAAGGGCGGCCAAAAGCGTTATGCCGAGCATGATCGGCGTGATGTTGCGCAATGTTTTACCGGTGGCGGAAAAGCCGACAACGGTAAAAATGCCTCCGATGCTGGCCCCGTTGAGTTCAGCGCCAATCGCAAGAAGATAAAGGGTGCAGAAAATCCCATCAATTCCCATGTTGATTAACGTTGGGCTGAAACCTTCGCTGAAGGTAAAATCTGTACCGCTAAGGCCCGGATACTTTAAAATGTTCCAATATTTCCTGAAAGCGTTTTTATCGGTCAGGGCTCCGATAAAAATCAAAATAACGAAAAAAGAAATAAGAATTTCTGAAAACGGTATATTATAACCGGCGGCCCAGAGCTTTCGGCTTTCAAGGGCCAGGCCAAAGGATTTGTAAATAGATATAATCACCGTGGCGATAATGCCGGCGGTAAAACCGCCATTGTAAAGGGAATAACCTTTGTGGGTATTATAAAAATGGGCGCACAGCGGCGGCATCACAAAACCGATGATAATACCGACAAGAAGGCTCATAGCCAGGCGGACCGGCAGAGAAAAATGGCCGAATTGGATTGTCTGGGTAATGATTGGAGACAAACTTGTGCCATAAAAACCTATATAGAGGTAATTGGATAAATGGGTTTTATGATATTTCGCATAAATAAAAACGCCAAGGATGATGCTCCATATATTGACAAGGTTTTTGCCGAATAAAGAGAAGCCGAGCATGAGGGAAAGGGCGGCAATGGAGCTGCCTTCAATATTCATGTTCAGAAAATACATGAGGGCGATGCACATAAGGGTAATCAGACTGGCGTTGACAAGGGCTGCGCCCGCACCGCCGACGGCCACATAATCCGTAATCAAAAAATCCGGTTCAACAAAAATTCTCATCAGGCCCCGGACCATCTCCGGAAAGGGCTGAAGCAGCAGGCCCCAGAGCAGAAAATATCCGGGAGCCAGCGACAGTAAAATATACTGGAGATTTCGGGATAAGGGCTTATGTTCCTTATGTATTCTTTTTGTAAAACCAATGTGAGTTGTAAAACGCATAAAAAATTCCTCCAACCTGAAGCAAAAACGCTCTTCCCTTTACTATAAGGCAGAGCGTTTTTTGTTGTCAAGTTTATCTCAGAAGATTATTTATTTTTTTCATTTTCAGCCAGCATCATTGCACGAACCTTTAATGGAAGTCCGAATAAGGTAATGAAGCCGGAGGCATCATGATGGTCATACAGTTCGCCGGTTGTGAAGGAAGCCAGAGATTCACTGTACAGGGAATATGGAGAAGTTGTTCCGGCTTTGATGATATTGCCTTTGTAAAGCTTGAATTTAACTTCGCCGGTGACATATTTCTGGGTGGATTCCACGAAAGCCTGGACAGCCTCACGAAGCGGAGTGAACCATTTGCCCTCGTAAACAATCTGAGCCATCTTGTTGCCCATATCTTTTTTAACTTCCATTGTAGCCCGGTCAAGAACCAGTTCTTCCAACTGGTCATGGGCTTCCATGAGAATCGTTCCGCCCGGTGTTTCATAGACGCCTCTGGATTTCATGCCAACGACACGATTTTCAACGATATCAACGATGCCGATACCGTGTTTGCCGCCGAGCTTATTTAATTCAGTGATAATTTCAGAAACTTTCATAGTCTGACCGTTTAATGTTTTAGGAACGCCGGCTTCAAAAGTCATGGTTACATATTCGGCTTCATCCGGGGCCTTTTCCGGCGTCACGCCGAGGACAAGAAGGTCGTCATAATTTGGCTCGTTGGCCGGATCTTCCAGTTCCAGTCCCTCATGGCTGATATGCCATAAGTTACGGTCACGGCTGTAGCTGTGGCTGGCATCAAATGGAAGGTCGATGCCGTGCTGTCTGCAGTATTCGATTTCATCTTCACGGGACTGCATGGTCCATACATCCGTCATACGCCATGGAGCGATGATCTTGATATCCGGGGCAAGAGCCTTGATGCCTAATTCAAAACGAATCTGGTCATTGCCTTTTCCGGTAGCGCCGTGGCAGATAGCGGAAGCATTTTCCTTGCGGGCAATTTCTACAAGCCGTTTTGCAATGACCGGGCGGGCCATCGATGTGCCGAGGAGATATTTATTTTCATAAACGGCGCCGGCCTGTACGCATGGAACAATATATTCATCGCAGAACTCATCAATAATGTTTTCGATATATAATTTGGAAGCGCCGGATAATTTGGCACGTTCTTCAAGTCCGTCCAATTCCTCGCCCTGACCGCAGTCGATACAGCAGCAGATAACTTCATAATCAAAATTCTCTTTCAGCCATGGAATAATTGCGGTGGTGTCCAGGCCGCCGGAATAGGCTAAAATGACTTTTTCTTTCATAATAATGACCTCCTGAAATTCTATTTTATCTTCATACCTTTTCAGGCATACCGCATGTCAGATGCTGCGCATGGGCGCGCTGCGTCAAGCTTCGCGCGATAAGGTATGTTTTTTGTAGTCCTCACATAATATACAACACTTCTTTATAAAAATCAATATCTTTTTTCGTGTTTTTTGCATTTTTATAAGATATAAGGCAAAAATATGCATTAATAATGTATATTTTTAACGAAACATAAATATTTATTAAAATTATGTCTTTACAGCTTTCCTAAATTGTATTATTATAGGAAAAGACATTTCAGAAAGAAGGGGAAATACCTATGATTAAAGCAGGGATTATTGGTTCGACAGGATACGCCGGACAGGAACTCGTGCGATTGCTTCTTGGCCATAAAGATGTGGAAATTGTCTGGTATGGTTCCAGGAGTTATATAGATAAGAAATATTACGATGTATTCCGAAACATGTTTCAGATTGTGGAGGATGTCTGCAGGGATGATAATCTGGAGGAACTGGCGGAGGCCGTTGACGTGATTTTTACAGCGACACCTCAGGGGCTCTGCGCATCTCTTGTCAGCGAAGATATTTTAAATAAAGTAAAGATTATTGATCTGAGCGCGGATTTCCGTATAAAAGATGTATCGGTTTATGAAAAATGGTACGGCATTAAGCATGCCTCTCCGGAATTTATTCCTGAAGCGGTTTATGGTCTCTGCGAAATTAACAGAGAAGATATTAAAGGGGCCCGGCTGATTGCCAATCCGGGATGCTATACAACCTGTTCCATTTTGACAGCCTATCCTTTGGTAAAAGAGGGGCTGATTGACGCCCAGTCCATTATCATTGATGCAAAGTCGGGAACTTCCGGGGCAGGCCGGGGAGCCAAAGCAGATAATCTTTTCTGCGAAGTGAATGAAAGCATCAAAGCTTACGGCGTCACAACCCACCGCCATACGCCGGAGATTGAGGAACAGCTCGGTTATGCGGCAGGCGAACCGGTTTTATTGAACTTCACTCCCCATCTGGTGCCGATGAACCGGGGAATTCTTGTGACGGCTTATGCAAATTTGAAAGAAGGGGTGACGGAAACCGATATCCGTGCCGCTTATGATAAATATTATAAAGATGAAAAATTTGTCCGCGTGCTGGATGCGGGCGTCTGCCCGGAAACCCGATGGGTGGAGGGAAGCAACTATACGGATATCAACTTTAAGGTGGATGAGCGTACCCGCCGGGTTGTTATGATGGGCGCTTTGGATAACCTGGTAAAAGGTGCGGCCGGACAGGCGGTTCAGAATATGAATCTTATCTTTGGGCTGGATGAGGCCGAGGGACTGAATCTGGTACCGATGTTTCCATAAGGAGGATGAAGATGAAAACAATCGAAGGCGGCGTTACCGCTGCGAAGGGATTTGAAGCGGCTGCGACAGCAGCAGAGATTAAATATAAAGGCCGGACAGATATGGCTATGATTTACAGCCGGAAGCCGTGCGCGGCGGCAGGAACCTTTACGACAAATGTTGTCAAGGCGGCGCCGGTGAAATGGGACCAGGAAATTGTCAGAAATGCGCCGTATGCTCAGGCAGTTGTCATTAATTCGGGCATTGCCAATGCCTGTACAGGGGCGGAAGGCTATGGCTATTGCAGAGAAACAGCCTCCGGCGCTGCAGAAATCTTAAATATTCCGGAGACAAGCGTGCTGGTGGCTTCCACCGGCGTTATCGGCATGCAGCTTCCGATTGAGCGGATTAAGGCGGGTTCCGCCAAACTGGCAGAAATTAAGACAGATACAATTGAGGCCGGCCACGAGGCAGCCAAAGCAATCATGACAACGGATACAGTGCCGAAGGAAATTGCCGTTGAATTTACCCTTGGCGGAAAAACGGTGACAATGGGCGGTATGTGCAAAGGCTCGGGCATGATTCATCCGAATATGTGTACAATGCTTGGATTTATCACAACGGATGCGGCGATTTCCAAAGAATTGCTGCAGGAAGCGTTGAGCGAGGATATTAAAGACACATACAATATGGTTTCTGTTGACGGGGATACATCCACCAATGATACGGTGCTTCTTCTGGCAAATGGTATGGCCGGGAACCCGGAAATCACTGAAAAGGGCGAAGATTTTGAAACCTTTAAAAAGGCTTTAAATATGGTAAATACTTACCTGTGCCGGAAAATTGCCGGAGATGGCGAGGGAGCGACGGCCCTTTTTGAAGTGAAGATTATCGGTGCGAAAACAAAGCAGGATGCGGTAATTCTGAGTAAGTCTGTTGTGACTTCCAGTCTGACAAAAGCGGCTATTTACGGCCATGATGCCAATTGGGGACGTATTTTATGCGCCATGGGCTATTCAGGCGTTCAGTTTGACCCGGAAGTGGTGGATTTGTACTTTGAAAGCGCCGCCGGAAAGATTAAAATTATGGAAAACGGCGTGTCCGCCGGATACAGCGAGGAAGAGGCGACAAAGATTCTCTCTGAGCCGGAAGTGACGGCCATCGCCGATGTGAAAATGGGTGATGCCAAAGCAACAGCCTGGGGTTGTGATTTGACCTATGATTATGTAAAGATTAATGCAGACTATCGCAGTTAAGGATAGGCGTTTGTTTTAGTTAGGAGTGAATAAAATGGGTACAGATATGGATAAATATCTTGAGAAAGCGGAGGTACTTATTGAAGCGCTTCCATATATACAGCGGTTTAACCGGCGGATTATTGTCGTCAAATACGGCGGCAGTGCCATGGTGGATGAAACGCTGAAAAAACAGGTGATTCAGGATGTGACATTGCTGAAGCTGGTTGGATTTAAACCAATCATTGTTCATGGCGGCGGTAAGGAAATCAGCCGGTGGGTCGGCAAGGTGGGGATGGAACCCCGGTTTATCAATGGCCTGCGTGTGACCGATGAAGATACGATGGAAATTGCCGAGATGGTTTTAAATAAAGTCAATAAGAGTCTTGTCCAGATGGTGCAGGAGCTTGGCGTCAAAGCGGTGGGCATCAGCGGTAAGGACGGCGGTCTTTTAACGGTTGAAAAGAAATATTCGGATGGTAAAGATATCGGTTTTGTCGGCGAGATTACGGAGGTTAATCCAAAGGTTCTCTATGATTTGCTGGAAAAGGATTTCCTTCCGATAGTGTGCCCAATCGGTTTGGACAAGGAATTTAATACTTACAATATTAATGCGGACGATGCGGCCTGCGCTATCGCCAAGGCGGTCAATGCGGAAAAACTGGCTTTCCTGACAGATATTGAAGGGGTTTATAAAGACCCGGAGGACAAGTCTACACTTATTTCTGAGCTGACTATTGAAGACGCCCATGGGCTGATTGACGATGGCTTTATCGGCGGCGGTATGCTTCCGAAGTTAAATAACTGTATTGACGCTATTGATAACGGAGTTTCCCGTGTCCACATCATGGATGGACGGATTCCTCATTGTCTCCTTTTGGAAATCTTTACGAACCGCGGTATCGGTACGGCAATTTTAAGTCAGGGGGAAGGACGGTATTATAATGGTGACGAATGAATTTAAAGAATACGCGGAATCTGCAATTATTCATACCTATAATCGTTTTCCGGTAGCTTTTGACCATGGCGACGGCGTTTATCTCTATGATACCGATGGAAAAAAATATCTGGATTTTGCAGCGGGTATTGCCGTCAATGCCTTTGGCTACAATGTGGAAGAATATAAAGAGGCTTTGAAAAATCAGATTGATAAATTAATGCACATTTCCAATCTTTATTATACAAAGCCGATGGCAGATGCGGCCCATAAACTGGTAAAGGCCAGCGGCCTCAAGCGGGGCTTTTTTACCAACAGCGGCACGGAGGCCATTGAAGGCGCGATTAAAGCGGCGCGGAAATACGCCTTTAAAAAAGATGGGACAACGGATCATGAGATTATTGCCATGGAACACTCCTTCCATGGACGGAGCATGGGAGCCCTCTCAGTGACAGGAAATGCCCATTATCGTGAAGCCTTTCAGCCGGGAATCGGCAATGTGGTTTTTGCGGAATTTAATAATCTGGAAGATGTAAAGTCTAAAATAACAGATAAAACCTGCGCCATTATCTTTGAAGCAGTGCAGGGCGAGGGTGGAATCTACCCGGCAGATAAGGAATTTATTCAGGGCATCCGAAAAATTTGTGATGAAAAAGATATTCTGCTTATTTTGGATGAAGTTCAGTGCGGTATGGGCCGGACCGGAAAAATGTTTGCTTATCAGCACTACGATGTCCTTCCGGATGTGATGACCTCCGCAAAAGCATTGGGATGCGGTGTCCCGGTGGGAGCCTTTGTTGTCGGAGAAAAAGCGGAAACGGCGCTGGAACCGGGGGACCATGGCTCCACCTATGGAGGAAATCCATTTGTAACGACGGCTGTGAGCAAAGTATTCGATATGTTTGAAAGCCGCGGCATCCTGGCGAATGTCAATGAAGTTTCTGCCTATCTCGATGCAAAACTTTGTGAATTAGTTGAAAAATACGATATATTAAAAGAAACCCGGGGCCTTGGATTGATGCGGGGTCTGGAATTTAATGTCCCGGTCAGCCCATATATTAATAAGGCGCTGGAAAAGGGACTGCTTATCATTTCAGCCGGAACACACATTATCCGTTTTGTGCCGCCGCTGGTGATAACAAAAGAAAATGTCGATGAAACGATACATATTCTTGAGGAATGTCTCGAGGAAGTATAAAAAAGGAAAACAGTTTTGGGAGCAAAGGTTATTCTTTGAACCCAGAGCTGTTTTTATTTACTTTAGACAGGGTATGGAATATAATATAAATATATCCATTTGGATAGACAAAAGATAAATTGAATAATTGACCAAAGAGACACTCCCGATATACAAAAGATGGAAAATAGGAACGTGGGAAAAAGGAGAGAAGTACATGAGTACAAAAAAATGGGAGGAACTGGAAATCACAGATGATTTTCTCTTTGGAAAGGTGATGAGAAATCCTGAATTATGCAAGCGGACGATAGAGGCTATTCTGAATATCGAGGTAGACCGTATTGATTATCTGGAAGAGCAGAAAACGATTGACATGTCATTGGATGCGAAAAGCGTCCGATTGGATGTTTATGTAAAGGATGGGAACAATACGGTATATAACATCGAGATGCAGCCCGTGAAAAGGGATAACCTTCCGAAACGGAGCCGCTATTATCAGGGCATGATTGATTTGGAACTCATTGAGAAAGGTGAGTACTATTCGAAATTAAATCGAAGTTATGTTATTTTTATATGTAATTTTGATTTATTTGGGAAAAACCGGTGTATATACACTTTTGAAAATCGCTGTATTGAGGATACGGAAATTGCTTTAGGGGACGAAACCCTGAAGGTGTTTTTGAATTCTAAAGGCGACGCTGCAAATCTGAATTCCAATTTAAAAGCTTTTTTGGCATATGTAAATCAAAAGCGGAAAACAGAAAATGATTTTATTGTGATGTTGGACAGGGAAGTAAAAAAGGCAAAGGCCAATTTGGAATGGAGGCGAGAGTACATGACTCTGTATATTAAATACCAGGAAAAAATGGAAGAAGGACGCCAAGAAGGTCTTCAAGAGGGACGCCAAGAAGGACTTCAAGAGGGACGCCAAGAGGGACGCCAGGAGGGTCTCCGGGAGGGACTTCAGGAAGGGCGTGCCGAAGGGGATATGCAGAGACTGATTTCTCAGGTAAGAAAAAAAGTAGATAAAGGGATATCTGCTTTAGAAGCGGCGGATATGCTTGAAGAAGGTTCGGAACTTGTAGGGCGGATTATGGAAGTGATTCATCGGTGCCCGAAAATGAGTGATGAGCAAATTTATGAGGAATTGAAAAAGTAATGATTAAAACAGCTTTGCCCGGAAATGTCAGAGGACATTCTGAGCAGAGCTGTTTTTTCTGACATTATCGGTGAATAAAGATTTCTCTCCGGCGTATACTATATTCATGTGAATGTCCGAATGGGAAAAATAAGAACAGGAGAGATGATTATGTGGGGATGGCTGATTGCTTTAATTTCAGGTGCATTAATGAGTATACAGGGAGTATTTAATACAGGGCTGACAAAACAGACAAGTCTTTGGGTAGCAAACAGTTGGGTTCAGGGAACAGCGCTTGTTGTCTGTCTCGGAGCATGGGCTATTAAAGAGCGCCGGTCTTTTGGAACTTTATTCCAGGTGGACTCCAAATATATGCTTCTCGGCGGTGTCATCGGCGCCTTTATTACTCTGACAGTTATTTTGAGTATGGACCAGCTTGGCCCGGCCAAATCTGCGTTGATTATTGTTGTTTCCCAGTTGGCCGTTGCTTATCTGATTGAGCTTTTTGGCCTTTTTGGCATGGAGAAGGTGGATTTCCAGTGGTCAAAACTGATTGGGATGATTGTTGCGGTTGTGGGAATTTTTATTTTTAAATGGCAGTCGTGAGAATAGATGAATGCGTTATCATAAGAAGTGAGCGCATGAATATCAGGTTTGACATGGAAGGTATCTTGACAGTTGGTGATGCATTTGATACAATATGACCGAAATAGAAAAAGCCGCTCACTTCTGCGGAGCGGCCTTTTTCAGAAATACAGGTTAGTAATAACTAACATACAGGAGGAATAAAAATGCTGAAAATTACATTGAAAATTGACGGAATGATGTGCGGCATGTGCGAAAGCCATGTCAACGATGCGGTGCGTAAAGCCTTTCCGGTGAAAAAGGTCACCTCATCCCACAGCAAAGGGGAGACTGTGATTCTGACGGAGACAGACATCTCAGAGCAGCAGCTCCGCGCAGCCATTGAACCCACCGGCTATCGTGTGCTGGCAGTCAGTAAAGAAAATTACGAGAAGAAAGGATTGTTCGGCTTTCGGAAATAAACGGCCGGACAGGTGAAAAAGCGCCTTAATCCCTTCAATCTGGGTACGGTTTGCTTTAGTATGGGATTTACATGGATGCTGGCGCTGGATGTAGCGCTGGGGTAAAGGAGACGGATAAAATGATGATTAACAAGCGGCTGATCGGTACGGTCAGCGAGAGTAAAAAATACATTGCCGGGAATGTGGCGCTGCAATGGTGCTCACTGGCGGCCAATATGGTTCTGATGACAGGCATTGCCTCCCTGCTGGCGGCTTTGTTTTCCGGAAAGGTCGATTCCAGGCAGTTGGCAATGATGGGAGCCGTGGCGGGGCTTTGTCTCGGGGGGCGCTTTGCCTGTACGCTGGGGGCGTCCCGGATGGGGTATCTTTCTTCTAAGGCGGTGAAAAAGACGCTGCGGGAAAAGATTTTTTTTAAACTCCTGGAGTTAGGCAATGCTTACCAGGAAAATGTGAAAACTTCGGAGGTCATTCAGGTGGCCGTGGAAGGGGTGGATCAGTTGGAAACCTACTTTGGAGCATACCTTCCCCAGTTCTTCTATGCCATGCTGGCGCCGCTGACACTGTTTGCTTATCTGAGCTTTGTGAATCTGCCCTCTGCCATCGTGCTTCTTATCTGTGTCCCGCTGATTCCTGTTGCCATTGCGGCGGTGCAGACCTGGGCGAAAAAGCTGCTGGGCAAATATTGGGGGCAGTACACCGCCCTGGGAGACACCTTCCTGGAAAACTTGCAGGGCCTTACCACCTTGAAAATCTATCAGGCGGATGAATTTAAGCATAAGGAAATGAACGCCGAAGCGGAGAAATTCCGAAAGATCACCATGAAGGTGCTGACCATGCAGCTCAATTCCATCACCATTATGGACTTCATCGCCTATGGCGGCGCGGCCCTGGGAATCATTCTGGCGACGACCCAATACCGGGCGGGGAGAGTGAGCCTGACGGGCTGCCTGCTGATTATTCTTCTTGCGGCGGATTTCTTCCTGCCCATGCGGCAGCTCGGCTCTTTTTTCCATATCGCTATGAACGGGATGGCGGCCAGCGACAAGATTTTTCGGCTGCTGGATCTGCCGGCGCCGGAGAAGAAAAGCCTTGTCTGTCCTCATGGGGACATCGTGTGCGAAAACCTCTCCTATTCCTATGAGCCGGAGCGGGAGATTCTCCACGGAATCAATCTGCGCTTCCCTATTGGCAGCTTTACCGCCATTGTGGGAGAATCCGGCTGCGGAAAATCCACAGTAGCCTCTATCCTAATGGGGCGGAACAAGGGCTATACCGGTTCCGTGACCATCGGCGGCAGGCAGCTGCGGGAAATCGATGAAAACAGCCTGATGCGGGAAATTACATACATTGGTCATCAAAGCTATCTGTTTAAAGGAACTGTGCGGGACAATCTGCAAATGGGCAAGCCGGATGCGGATGATGCAGCCCTGTGGACAGCGCTGGGACAGGTTCGCCTGGCAGACTTTTTTCGCTCTGAGCAGGGGCTGGATACCCGATTGACGGAAAAAGGCGGCAACCTCTCCGGCGGTCAGTGCCAGCGGCTGGCGCTGGCCCGGGCGCTGCTCCATGACAGCCCGGTCTATATCTTTGATGAAGCCACCTCCAACATCGATGTGGAGAGTGAAAACGACATTATGGAGCGGATTCACACTCTGGCAAATGAGAAAACCGTGATTCTTATTTCCCATCGGCTGGCAAATGTGACGGCAGCGGACCAGATTTATGTGATGGAGCGAGGCTGTATCTCGGAAAGCGGCAGCCATAAAGCGCTGCGAAACAATCACGGCGTATATGAAAAGCTGTGGAACGCCCAGCAGACGCTGGAAAACTTCGGAAAGGACGGTGACGCACAATGAAAAAACGGAGCGGTTTTACCGTTATGGCACGGTTGATTGGATTGGTGCGGCCATTGGCGGGCTATATGGTGTTGGCGATTTTGATGGGCCTTATCGGGCATCTATGCGCCTCCTTCATTACAATTTTCGGCGGCTTTGCGGTTTTGAATCTTCTGGGGCTGGACGCGCCCCTTTCCCTGGGAGCCGTATTTGCCTGCGTGCTGGCCTTTGCCCTGCTGCGTGCAGGACTTCGCTACGGGGAGCAGGCCTGCAATCATTTTATCGCCTTTAAGCTGCTGGCCCTGATTCGGGACAAGGTGTTTCTTGCCCTGCGGCGGCTGTGCCCTGCCAAGCTGGAGGGCCGGGACAAGGGCGACCTGATCAGCGTCATTACCTCGGATATTGAATTGCTGGAGGTATTCTATGCTCATACCATCTCCCCGGCGGCCATTGCATTTGTGTTTACGATTTTGATGTGTCTGTTTATCGGCAGCTATCACTGGGCGCTGGGACTTCTGGCATTGGCGGCGTATCTTACGGTAGGAATTACCGTTCCATTGGCGGTTTCCAAGGCCGGCAGGGACGATGGACTGCGGTTTCGCACCAAGTCCGGGGAACTGTCCGCCTTCCTGCTGGACTCCCTGCGGGGTCTGCCGGAACTGCTGCAATATGGGCAGGGAGAAAAGCGTCTGACGGCGTTGAACGCCCAGACCGACGCTCTTTCCGGGGATGAGGAGCGGATGAAGAGAATTTCCGGAAGGAACTCCGCTGTCACCGGCATGCTCATTCTTTTATTTGACCTCGTTATGCTGTTTGTATCGGCGAGTCTGTACGGAAAAGGCGCTGTGGGCTTTGACGGCGTGCTGATTCCAACGCTGGCGCTTTTTTCCTCCTTTGGGCCGGTGTCGGCTCTGGCGGCTTTGGGCAGCACCCTGCAAAATACCTTTGCTGCCGGGAACCGGGTGCTGGATATTTTGGAAGAAAGCCCGGTGGTGGAGGAAGTGGCCGGGCAGGCGCCAATCACTTTCCAGGGTGCGGCGGCGGAGCATGTCACCTTCTCCTATGGAAATGAAACCATTCTGGCTCACCTGTCCATCACTGTTCCCAAGCAGAAAATCGTCGGCATTGTTGGCAGGAGCGGCAGCGGAAAGTCCACACTGTTGAAGCTGTTCATGCGGTTTTGGGAGGTGCAGAAGGGCCGTGTCACAATCTCCGGCCGGGATATTTCCTCCATCAACACGGTCAATTTGAGAAATATGGAAAGCTTTGTGACCCAGGAAACCCACCTGTTCCATGACAGCATCCGGAACAATCTTCGCATTGCCAGGCTGGATGCCACCGAAGAAGAGATTACTGCCGCCTGCAAGAAGGCATCCATTCATGATTTTATTATGACCTTGCCCCGGGGCTACGACACCCCGGTAGGCGAGCTGGGAGATACCCTGTCCGGCGGAGAACGGCAGCGGTTGGGCCTTGCACGGGCGTTTCTCCATAATGCGCCCTTCCTGCTGTTAGACGAACCCACGAGTAATCTGGACAGCCTGAATGAAGCGGTGATTTTGAAAGCCCTGAAAGAAGAAAAAGAAGATAAAACGGTGCTGCTGGTATCCCACCGGCAGTCCACCATGCGCATCGCGGATACGGTGTATTCTGTAGAGAACGGGAGGATGAGCTGATGAAATCCATCGAAAGCAAGCGGGAGCGGGAGAAGAAAATGGTATCCCAGATGATTGTCCTGTATTGTAGGAAGAATCATGGAACCAAGGACACGCTGTGCCCGGAATGTGCCGCGCTGAACTTATATGCCCGGCAGCGCAGTGACAAATGTCCCTTCATGGAGACCAAGACATTTTGCTCCAACTGCAAAGTTCACTGCTACAAGCCGGAGATGAGGGAAAAAATTCGCATGGTTATGCGCTTTTCCGGCCCAAGAATGATATTCTATCATCCGGTGGCGGCAATCCGCCATATGATTGAAACGAAGAAAGAAAAGAGAAGATTGGAGAGAAGCATATGAAACTGAAACGACTGTTCTTTTTAATTTTGGGCTGTATTTCGTTGGGCGTCGGCTGCATCGGTATCGCCCTGCCCATTTTGCCCGCGTTTCCGTTTTTCCTGCTGACGGTATTCTGCTTTGCCAATTCCTCCCCAAAGCTTCACGACTGGTTTCTGGGGACGAAGCTCTATAAAAAGAACCTGGAATCCTTTGTGCAGAAGAAGGGGATGACGGTTCGGACAAAGGCTGGTACTATTCTCACGGTGACACTTGTGATGAGCTTCGGCTTCTTCATGATGTGGCGAAAGGGCTTGACCGTTCCCTGCGTGATCCTTGCCATAGTCTGGGTCTGCCATATGGTGTATTTCCTGTTTGGCGTTAAGACGATTCGAGAGGCAAAACAGACAGCCCATAGAGGGAAAACAGTATAATATTAGACACATTTAGGAGCAATGATGATTTTGTGTTCCGCTGCCCCATATGACTGGGATTATCAGGGGATTACCGGCATTATTGGCGATATTTTAGCCTTGAAATCTCGTGTTCATAAGAGCCTGTACAGGCCGGTATAACATCTGCGTAAAGCATAGTATCATCCCTCTTTTTCAAATTGCGGCGCTGACTTATGGCATAATGCCACACAGGTTCCGCAGCCAATGCATTTCTCTTTCCGGACAGAGCTGACCCAGCCGGGCAGCATAACGATTGCCTGTGCAGGGCAGGCAGTAATACAGGCGCCGCAGCCAATACATTTTTCATGGTCAATAAATACCTTATTTATTGCTTTGTAATCTGACATTTCTACTCCATATATAAAATGCAGGTGCAGAGCCTTTTCACCTCTGCACCCGCCTTTTGTCTTTCCTATGTAATTTATTCCGCCGGAATTTATTACAAAACCTTTTTGTTTTCAGCGCCGGGAGTTGTTACGATTACTTTATCCGGAGTAATGATTAAAGCTCCTTTTGCGGTTGCAGCTCCGTTAAACATTTTTTCAACCATCGACTTAAAGGTGTCAACCACAGTGCCTTCGGTCACATACTCGGCGGTTCCCTTAATCTGATAACCTTCCAGACTCTGTGCGTCATAAACAGAAACTGCAATTTTGCCGCCGTTTGCCTTAATGTTATTCAGGGTAGTCTCCAGGAATACATCCCCAACCAGAAGTTTGCCGTCATCTGTTACATCCTTAAATGCTACAGGTACAACGTTTGGTTCTCCGTTTGCACAGGTAGCCAGATCCCACATTCCCGCTTTCAGCAGTTTTACAACATTTTCATTTAACATGATCCAATACCTCCAAAAATGTATTTGCTTGATTAAGCTGTGCTTATTATATGAAATTAACTTGTGGCAAACAAGATATTAGCAAATTTATGAGTTACTAATAAATTTCATAGTGTCCTTAGCGATAATCGCATTTTTGACATTGGATCATTGGAGTTTCACTATCTTCCCTATAGAACACCCCTGACCATTTGCAGATGCTCTGTAAAATTGGTACAACAGAAATTCCCTTTTCTGACAGCGAATATTCGACACGCGGTGGGATTTCGTCATATGATTTTCGACTGACAATATCATTTGCTATCAGGCTTTTTAAGGAGGAAGCCAATACTGCATCAGTAATGTTTCCCATTTCTTTTCGAATCTCACTGTAACGCAGAACCTTCTTTTCTGCCAGTACACAGATGATTCTGGAATTCCACTTGCCTCCAAAAATTTCAAGACCGTATTCTAATGGGCACCGTATATCTTTCTCCAATTTTTTCTGATACATTTTATCTGCCTCCTTCGATATTTAAAACGAATGAAATCAATTTTTTTGTATCAAGTATATCATACTAACTATTTAAATATAAGTTACTATTAAATTTATTAGTTACCGGGATAAATTTTAATTTTCCGTAAACCTTTTATAAACCTATTGACATTTGTCTGGTTTCGGACTATAATGACACAGAGTCCGAAAACGGACAAACATACGGAGGTACCAAATATGACTACAATCAGAAAACAAATGCTGGAGATAAGCAGGCTGTCTGAGGAAAGCGACGGAATCTATCACGATATTGCACAGAGTTACCAACTTCCTGACAGTGTGTATTGGATACTGTATATTCTGTACAATTATGACGAACCGGTTTCTCAGGTGGATCTCTGAAGCCAGTGGGCATATTCCAAGCAAACGATCAACAGCTCTATTGCTTCGATGATCAAAAAGGAATGGATCACGCTGGAAGCACTTCCGGGAATGAAAAACCGTAAGCGCATTGTACTCACCGAAGCAGGACGGGAGTTTTGCGAGCAAGTCATCGGCGAAACGAGGAAAATCGAAGAAGCTGCGTTTTCAAGAATTTCCGAGGAAGAACGGGAATTGTTTCTTTCTCTGTTCCGTCAGACCAATCAGTATATGCGTGAGGAATATGAGAAGATTCATGCAAAAAACAGCAAGTGATTTCCCGGATACAGTGGGGAGACAAACAGGCATATCAGTTGTGCGTAAACACAACAGGTTTTGAAATTGCCGATCTGACTGCGCCGCTCGCATCTCTTGCGGAGAAATATTTTGAAAGGAGACGCAAATGAATATACAGTTATCTGACCATTTTGATTATAAGCGTCTTTTGCGTTTTGTGGCGCCGTCCATCATTATGATGGTATTCACCTCCATCTACGGCGTGGTGGACGGTTTGTTCGTTTCCAATTTTGTTGGGGATACTGCCTTTGCCGCCATCAATCTGATCATGCCGGTCAATAGCATCCTCGGCGGCGTGGGTTTTATGCTTGGAACAGGGGGCAGTGCGCTTGTGGCGAAGCTGCTGGGCGAGCAAAAAAAGGAGAAGGCAAACCGCTATTTTACCATGATGATCTGGACTTCGGTAATCGTCGGCATAGCGCTTTCGGGGGTAGGCTTTCTTGTGATGCGCCCCGTCGCACTTTTGCTGGGCGCGACTGAGGGAATGCTCCCGCACTGTGTCACCTACGGCGCTGTTACTATGATTTTCAATACTTCGTTCATGCTGCAATATGCGTTTCAGGCTTTTCTGATTGTAGCGGAAAAGCCAAAGCTGGGATTGTGGTCAACCGTTGCGGCAGGCGTAACCAATATGGTGTTTGACGCACTGTTCATCGCCGTTTTCAAATGGGGCGTTGCCGGTGCAGCGGTTGCAACGGGACTCAGCCAATGCGTTGGCGCCGTGATTCCGCTGATTTATTTCCTGCGGAAGAACAATAACAGTTCGCTTAGACTGATAAAAACCAGGCTTGAGATAAGACCTATCTTAAAGGCCTGCGGAAACGGCTCCTCCGAGATGGTTTCCAATGCGACCTCCGCCCTGATCGGCATTATCTATAATTTTCAGCTTCTTAAATACGCCGGAGAAAACGGCGTTGCCTCCTATGGTGTGCTGATGTATCTGCAATTTGTGTTCATGGCGATATTTATCGGTTATTCCATGGGCAGTGCGCCGGTAATCAGCTATCACTACGGCGCTGAGAACTACGGAGAGCTGAAAGGGCTGTTCAAAAAAAGCAATTTTCTGATGCTTTTTACAGGCATTTTTATGGTTGTGGCGGCACAGCTTCTTGCAGTTCCGCTGGCACAGCTTTTTGTTGGCTACAGTCAGGAATTGTTTACGATGACAGTACGGGCGCTGCGGATTTCAACCGTGTCTTTTGTTATCGTTGGATTCAATATTTTTGCTTCGGGATTCTTTACGGCTCTCAATGACGGAGGCGTGTCGGCGGCGATTTCTTTCATCAGAACCTTCGTTTTCAAAATGGCCGCAATCCTGCTTCTTCCCCTGCTGTGGGAGCTTGACGGCATTTGGCTCGCAGATGTGACGGCGGAGGTCGCTGCCTTTGGAATCTCTCTTATTTTCCTGTTTGCGAAGCGAAAGAAATATCAATATGTGTAAATACGGAGGAAGGATTGTTTTCCGCCACAGACAGAGAAGTGGAAGAGGCGGCGGATGCGCCCATTGTCATTCTGGATGACTGTGAGATAATAGGACTAACAAGGAGAAACCCAATAAAATCAAGGGCTCTGCCGTGTTAGTTCTATTTTTTTGACCGAAAAAGAACACGATTTTAAGTAATTGGAAAGGAGATTCCGTCAGTGATGGACTGACTTCAAAATTTGGAAAGGGAACGGTATAATGAGGAAAGCTACATTAACAGAAGCTGAGAGATTAAAAAAAGGAAGGAAGCCCAAGAGGCTTATAGACACAAAGTTAGAAAGTTTACATTGCAATTTAGTTTAGCGGATACTGAGGCTAGAGAATGGTTTGAATAGCAGTCAGTCAGATAAAGGAAGGTATTTGATGGAATTGATACTCAATGATAAAAAGGAAAAGCTGGTGGGATTGAATGATGGGTAAGGAGCTTGTGAAGAAAACAATATTACCGATGTTGCTTCTGGCAGCATGGGTATGGATTGCATATTATTTCTGAGTATCTTTGGAACAGACTGGGGTGTGGAAGATATGGATGGTGGTTGGTATGCCTTTTGGTATTCATAGAATGTATATCTGGTTATTGCCTAAGAACTTTGATATAGGTGGAACTGCCGGTGTCTGGGCAATGAATATAATAGTAGGCAGTCTGATTGGTGAGGTAGTAGTTGTATGGTACATACTTTGTGCTGTGCATGTTTTGATAAAGTATTTTGTGAGTTTGTTAAAATAGGTATTTAGGAGGTAGCCACATAATAAAGAAGTAAATATTTCTGACTTTTCGTTAAGTTGCTAATCTTGCGGCTCTATGGGACTATGCGACTTGTATATTTCGAGCATAAGAAATATAATAGAGGGCAGTACAAAACAGGAGGCCAGTCATGGATGGATATATGACACTTAGGGAAGCAAGTGAAAAATGGGGTATCACGGCCCGGATGGTAAATTACTACTGCACATCAGGAAGAATTAAAGGTGCGGTAAAGGTATCAACTTTATGGCTGATACCACAGGATGCTATGAAGCCCGCAGATAAGCGGAGAAAAGACAATACAACTATGGAGGTGCAGCAGTGAGATAATTATTAGTAGAAGATGATATGGAGATAAGCCAGATACTGAAAGACTATCTGGGAGCAGAGAATTATGAAGTGGTCTGTGCCGCTGATGGGAAGGAAGCCTGTGAGAAATTTGACAGTGATTCTTACGCCCTTGTTTTACTGGATTTGATGATCCCGAAGATCAGCGGCATGGAAGTCATGCAGTACATTCGGCAGAACAGCACGGTTCCGATTATTATTGTGTCTGCAAAAGACACGGATGCAGATAAGACACTGGGCCTGGGACTTGGGGCGGATGATTATATTACAAAACCATTCTCGGTGACAGAGGTATTGGCCCGTATTAAGGCAAATATCCGGAGGAGTACCCAATATTCAAAACCGGCGGAACCGGAAAACGAGATACTGGTGATTGGAAATCTGGTTATGAACCTGACAGATCAATTGTGGAATCGCCCGTTATAGGAAGGGTACAATCGGCACTGTATGCCTTTGCAGGAATGGCATATCTTCTTATGAGTGTAATGGTAATCCGTTTTCTGATGCCGGAGCTTACAGGGGAGAATCTACAGATGATGGGATATGGAGCATCCTATTTATTAGGGCATGTGCTGATTACACTGTTGCTTTTTACCGGGCTGGAATTTTCCATCCGTGGAAAACTAACGCCTAAAAAGACAGGAGTGATTGCAGTGACTTATTTTGGAGCCGCACTAATCTCAAATATTTTTGCACTTATGCAGGTACCCGGTATATGGCCGACAGTGTTACAAAGCATCCTTTACCTAATCTGCATTGTAATTGTGGCTGGATATTATTTTCAGGAGAGAAGGATTTCTCCGATACCGGTGTATTGTGTGGCTGCGTATGGTTTTATAAGAAGTGGAATCATGTATTTTCAGATGATGCAGTTAGAAAATGAGTTTGCATTTATCGTGAGAACTATATGGCTGGCAGCAGTTGCAGGGGATATGGGGCTGACAGCATATCAGGCGTATGCGATGGAGAAAAAGTGGCGGTTGGCTGTGAAATGACAGGTTTTAAAGTTAGAGGTATCCTCTATCACCTGAAATCAAGTTGGTAACCTATCATGTCAAAGGGATATGGTGCTCGGACGAAATTAGAAAATTGGTCGTATTATTTGCTTTCTTATGTGTGACGGAAAATGGCGGATATTAATTTTCAAAATACAAAAGGAAAACTCTTGACATAGTTTTATTATTGTATAACAATAGTTGCGCAACAAATGCAACATAACGAATTTTCAAAAGGATGTGAAGATTAATGCCGCCAAAAGCCAGAATAACGAAGAATATGATTTTGCATATGAATATTATGAGCAGTACGTTGGGAATTATCGTAATTCTGTAAATATCAGTCCCTATTTGCTTCTTCCTCTTTCCTACATCTAATTTGCCAAGAAGGAAACTCATCTGTTTAAGCTGTTATTTATAAATGATATGGATTTGAAAATGACAGAAGAAAAGGTTTTTTATAAAGAGATTGGCAATGAAAAAATGGCGAAAGATTTTGCGGAAGCGATGGGAATAGAGTTGGATTCTGCAAAAAACTATCTTTTTAGATTTGTTTCTCTATTCCCACGGTATAGCAGTCTTAACGGCTACCAGAAAATTAACATTAGATAGAAATGACATTGAGAAGATGGTGGCAAATATATTGTCCGCTTTTATGAGAAAAGAAAAACCAGATTGGGAGTTACCTGTTTGATAATTATTTGCCAGTAGGGGAGAGATATAAAATGAAAACAAATCAGTATTTAGTTGACTTTTATAATAATTATGATGAGAACAGCAGGCTGGAGAAGAAACATGGTTCAGTCGAATTTCTCACCACTATGCGATATATAAAAAGGTACATAAAAGCTGGAGATCATGTACTTGAGATTGGCGCTGGAACCGGGAGGTATTCTCATACACTGGCCCGTCAGGGATATACTTTTGATGCAGTGGCAAGCAGCCGGAGCAGGCCATGGGCGCAGATATGGAGCGTAACCGGAAATAATCACAGGAGGGATGCCAGCAACAAGGAAACTGGTATCTCTCTTTTTGTGTTTCTTTTTCAACGCCTATGATTTATAATAGGCATATATAAACCAGAGGAGAACGGAAATGAAAGACGGGGAACTGATTGGAAAAGTATATAATTCTGTTTATTAGCAGTGCAGGAAAAGCGGATATGCCGCACCAGTGGATGTCCTGATGGATGTGGGAATCCTGCAAAAGCAGAAATATGAGGAATAGAGATTTGGAAAAATCCCATATCTGGAAGCTGTCTGTAACTGCAATCTCCGTCAGCTTTCTTTCCTTATGAAACAGATACGGTGTTATGCTGACAAAACCGGATTGAATCCGTCAGTTTGCTATTACAAGAGATGGGGAACAAAAAAGAGAAACGGACAGGGGCTGGGGACGGTATATCCGCTGCGGTTCAGTAAAAGTGGAAAAGCAGAAATTGAAAAATTATGGAAAACCGGCAAAAATGGGATTTTTCTGTTCCTCCAAAACAGTTGATTTTCTGCGGCATTTTGCGTATAATAAAGATGAGCAGGCAGCTATGCTTGCGGGACTACAAAAGGAAGTGCCATTAACACAAGAAGGAGGTGCGATTATGGCTACGTCGAGCATTTTTACAAATATCGTGATCAGCGATCCGAAAAAAGCAGAGAAGTTTATTGATGCGCTTGAAGCGTCAAGCCTTGATCCTGAATGGAAGCCGACGACACCTGTCAAGCCGCCACTCACTGATATAGAAGCGATTCGCAGACTTATGGCAAAAAGGGTTCAGAAAAAGTGAGTAATTTTACATCGGTAAATATTCTGGATATGATAAACGCAATCGGAGAGGAGGAATTGCAGCTCATTCTCTCCGATTTCTCTTGTCCGAAGAATCATGAAATTGAGGAATTTGTAAGAAAAAACGCAATAGAGTTTGCCAAACGCAAGATGTCTATTACATATTTGGTGGTTGACGGGGAAAGCAGGATCGTGGGAATTTTCACATTGACCCATAAGGCAGTGCAGCTGCTGGATACAGGACTGACAGGAACTGTGAGAAGAAAAATCCAGCGTCATGCCCGTCTGGACGAGGAAACGGACTCATACATGTTATCCGCTTTTTTGGTTGCCCAGTTTGGGAAAAATTATCAGTATGAGGCATCGGCGGTACTCACAGGAAATGAATTGATGGATATGACGATAGTCACTCTAAAAGAAATTCAGCGGCAGATCGGCGGCGGAGTTGTATATCTTGAGTGTGAGGACAAGCCTAAGCTGTTGTCATTCTACCAGAATAAGGAGAACCGCTACCAGATATTTGGAGACAGATATTCTGTAAGGGATTCTGTTAAGTATATCCAGCTGATGAAAATTATTTAAAAGGGAAAATCCCATCCGGTGCTGCATGGATGGGATTTCTTTATGAGCGGTCTTGTGATTGAGTAATCAATGGCTCAAGGTTGTTTTTTTGCCTGAGAATGGAATCTACATTGGAGCAGACTGTTCGCAATTCTTTCTGGTATTCTTTAAAGTATTTATAAGTCTCATACTGCGCTGACCGCTGGATGGTCAGTTTTTTCTTTTTCCGCTTTTCAGATATTTCCTCAAAGGACATCTGCAGGCTTTCCATGGTATCATAATGATGCTCCTGTACATAAGCAATGGTTTTTGCCATTTGCTGCAGATTGGAGATTTTTATTTTCTGTGCATAGGCACGGTCATTGTGCCGGACTGCCATGTGGCGATTGTGACAGAGAAAGAATTTGAGCAGGCGTTTGAACAATGCCGCATAATGAAGGGGAAACGAGATAAGAAAGACAATCGGTATCGGCCCAGAAGAACTGTTTTGAGTGGTTTTTGCGTATGCGGATACTGTAACCGGACTATGCGCTATGAATACCGGAGGAACCTGCCAGATGTTTTTTTCTGCGAGACAACCAGACATGCGGATGTGCCGGTGGATGAAAATACCTGTGACTGCAGAAAGTATGAAGTTGAGAGAATCAACACCGTTGTGCTGAAAGCCATAAAACAGATCGGGGAACTGGCGGAGAGAAAATATTGTATCGTAAAACGTGATCATAGTGGTCAAAAAGAGGCTGCTACAAAGCTGGAACGGGAAATCGGCCAGCTCCGGCAGAGCGTTTTACAAAAGAAAACAGAAAAGCAGGATTGCTATGAACGGTATGAGATGCGGACTTTGTATTGGGACGAAAGGAAGCCATTGGCTGGAAGCTGAAAGCGGCAGAAGGCTAAATTATTGATAGAATCCTTTAAAATGCGGGGGTAAACGATACATCGGTTGCATATTTCCAATCCAAATGCTACATTTGAGTGCGAAGGAGGTGGTTATATGGATGCTCATAAGTTCGGTGCTTTTATAGCTGAGAACCGAAAAGCAAAAAACATGACACAAGCGGAATTAGCTGTAAAATTGCAGGTCACTGATAAAGCAGTCAGCCGTTGGGAGCGTGGATTGGGATTCCCCGATATAAACACGATTGAACCGCTGGCGGCAGCTTTAGACCTGAGCATTCGGGAACTCATGAAATCTGAAAAAATAGCTGCAGAAAACAAAGAAATATCCGAAAGTCAGATGATGGAAATGATGGGTGATGCAATTGAAATGGAAAAAGAAAATAAGCGTCAGGAGCGCACCACACATTGGATGGCAGGGGCAGTGATGATTATTGCTGCAATTCTGACCAAGGTACTCAGCAGATCAAGTATCGGGGGAGCAGTTGTGATTGGAGGCGTTGCAGCGCTTGCTGTTATCTCATTATATTTCTATGTAAAGAACTATAGTGACAGACAGAGCAGAAAGATTTATGGTTTGTTTATGTTGCTGGCCACTTTATTTGCTGGAATACTTTTTCATGTGTGCGGTATGGATATGGGGAAGATATTGTGGCTGGTTTTTGCCATGTTTTCATTTTCAGTGTTGCTGACATAGTAATTAAGCTGCTGTGAAATCAAAGACAAAAGGGCTGGATATTGGTATCCTCTTAAAAGGAATGCGGGCAACCGCTATTCTTTTTCAACACCGGTTAGCAAAATCTAACCGAATAAGGAGGATGAAACTATGTCTGCAACAAACAATGGGAAAGTGCTGAAAGGGCGGGATTTGATCACCATTGGTATTTTCTCCGCACTCTATTTTGTCATCAATTTTGCGTTTATGCTGGTCAGCGGCCTGCATCCCCTGCTCTGGATTCTGATGCCGGGGCTGATCGCACTCTTTGCGGGAATCCCCTTCCTGCTGATGTGCGCAAAGGTTCAAAAGCCGGGAGCCGTGCTTCTGATGGGCCTGATTACGGGTCTAATCTATTTTGCCACAGGCCAGTTTACCCTGATCATCCTGATTATCTTTGTGATTGGATGCGGCCTGGGCGAACTCATCAGAGCCTGCACACATTATCACAGCTTTAAGGGAAATGCTTTGGCTTATGCGGGCTTTTCTCTCGGCATGATTGGCGCTGTCCTGACTAAGGGAATGTTCAATTTTCCTGCCATCAAAGAGGAAACAGGCTATATTCGGGATGCCATGCGTCTTCGGAACATTCGCGGCCTTCAAAAAGCGGAGGCGCTTATCGTACCGCTGAAGGACTCCTTACGGCAACCATTCTGCTGGTAGCGGAATTCTGTAAGCTGGAGCAGCGGCACATCGTATCAGTGTTTAAGATTATCCAAGAGCTGCTTGCTCCCTCCGGCAAGAAAGGCAAGAATCAGTTCCAGCAGCTCATGGAGCTGTTGCCAAATGACCACAAGGCGAAATGGTTTGCCGGAGCCGCCTTGGACCTCCCACTTTAAGAAGGACTACAGCAGAAAGAAAACAATGCGAAATATCACATTGGCAAAGACACCGTGAATGTTGTTCCTTTTCCTTCTTTACTGGATACGGAAATTGTTCCTCCGTGTAAGTCCACGATGCGTTTTGCAAGCGTCAACCCCAGTCCATTGCCGGAGGAAGCACGGGAGGTATCTCCCTGATAGAATTTCTCGTAAATACGTCCCATTACTTCTTTGCTCATGCCCGGTCCGTTGTCTACGACCGAAACTACAATGGCATTTTGCTTTTGCCGAAGCAATACGCGGATATTTCCCTTATCAGAGACAAACTTAATGGCGTTCCCAATAAGATTCTGCCAAACCTGCGCTAACAGCTCCTTATTTCCACAGCAAATAACAGAATCAAGATCAATATCAAGGTCGAGTTTTTTCCCGCTCCACTGCGGCTCATACATCAACAGGATTTCCCGAAGCTGTTCGTCCAGGGAATAGCTTTCCTTTTTGATCTCGATTTCCTGATTTTCCAGCCGGGACAGCAGAAGAATATTCCCGGTTAATGCGGACAGCCGTTTAGTATTAAACAGAATGCGGTCGGTATATTCTTTGCGCTTTTCCTCGGACAGCCCTTTTCTCTGAAGAAGTGTCACATATCCTTCAATAGCCGCCAGCGGCGTTTTGAATTCATGGGAAACATTTTCTACAAAGTCATTGCGGAGAATTTCAGTGGCGGCAAGTTCCCTAACCATCAAATTAAAGTTGCGCGCCATCGTCTGGATTTCAGTTACCCGGATATCTTCGTTCATCTGCACATTGAAATTTCCCCTGGCAATCTCTTTTGTGGCTTCGCTGATTTCAACAATACTGCCGATAGGCCTGCGGGCAACAAATTTGGAAATTATCATCCCGATAATCACGCTGATAATTGCAAAGAAAATCAGGGAGGATTCCCTATGCTGCACGTCTAAGATTCCAGAACGGAACATAGCCATTGTGAAAAGCACGTTCAGGAACATGGTTGCAACCAGAATGACAAATACCAGCGCCGAAAATAAAACGGCGGTTTTCAGCGTGCGTTTATTCATCCCGTTTCACCACCTTATAGCCCAATCCCCGGACGGTTACGATCTCAAAATCGGGATTATCCTTAAACCGGTCGCGCAGGCGGCTGATATGCACATCCAGCGTATGGGAGTCCGCTCCGCTGCCAACGCCCCACACTTCGTCCATGATCTGGATGCGTGTAAAGATTCTGTTTGGAGAGGCCACCAGCTTAAAAAGAAGGAAAAATTCTCTCTGCGGCAATTCAACGGTTTGCCCGTTATAGCTTACGCTCAGGGCATCGCAGTTAAGTTCCGTACCTCCGATTTTCGCGCGCCGCTGGCTGACGACCTGACTGCGGCGGAGCAGTGCCTCTACCCGCCAGACCATCTCGTTGACGTCAATGGGCTTTACCATGTAATCATCTGTTCCGGCGCGGAAACCGTCACGCTTATCGGCCGCACCGTCTTTTGCCGTAATCATCAGGACAGGCATCTCATAGCCTGCTTCCCGAAGCGCCTTTGTCATTTCAATGCCGTCCATTTTCGGCATCATAATATCTGAAATCACCAAGTCGATATATGCGCCATCTAAAATATCAAAGGCATTTTCCCCGTCTGTTGCGGAGAAAGCGTTATATCCGTTGTCGGTAAGAACAGCGCAGAACAGATCCCGCAGTTCCTTATCGTCTTCCACTACTAAAATATTGAACATTGTCTCCACCTCCGGCTTTATTATAACACAGCTTTGTGTCCTTTTCGTTATCTATTTTATACGACCAATCTCAACTGAACCTCAACAGCCGGGAGAAACTCAAAAAAATTTTTTGTTGAGATTCAGTTGAGGTTCGGTTGAGACACGGTTGAGGTAAGAGCGGTAAAATGTATGCACTATCACAGAAAAGGAGACGATACCATGAAAACTTTCAAATGTACGGTTTGCGGTTATGTTTGTCAGGGGGAAAATCCGCCGGACCGCTGCCCTGCATGCAATCAGCCGGCTTTTAAGTTTGAAGAAGCCCAAACCCCATCCGGGAAAAATCCCTATGCAGGAACTAAGACAGAACAGAATCTCTGGGAGGCCTTTGCCGGTGAAAGTCAGGCACGGAACAAATATACTTATTTTGCCTCGGCGGCCAAAAAGGCGGGTTATGAGCAAATTGCAGCTTTGTTTTTGCAGACTGCGGAGAATGAGAAGGAACACGCGAAGCTGTGGTTTAAGGCATTGGGCGAGCTGGGAAGCACAGAGGAAAACCTGCTCCATGCTGCGGAAGGCGAAAACTTTGAATGGACCGATATGTATGACCGGATGGCAAGGGAAGCCGATGAGGAAGGATTTCATGATCTTGCCCAGCAGTTTCGTGGAGTTGCCGCCATTGAAAAGGCTCACGAAGAGCGTTACAGGGCTTTGCTGAAGAATGTGGAAACAAGGGCTGTTTTTGAGAAGAGCGGAATTACCGCATGGGAATGCCGGAATTGCGGTCATTTGGCAGTTGGAACAAAAGCCCCGGATATCTGCCCTGTTTGCAGCCATCCCCAGTCCTTCTTTGAAGTTCGCAAAGAGAATTACTAAGGAGGAAAGCAGGTAAAGGTCAGGTGCAGTTTATGAAACGTTTATATCAATTAGGGGTTTTATTGATCCCACTGTTTATTTTTATATCCTTGTCGCTGATTCTGCTTTATACGGGAAACGGTTTAACGCAAGCGCAGACCTTTCCTGTTCTTTCCGGTATTTTGGCTTATGCGCTCCTGCTGTTTGAAGTATTGCTGGCGGCGAGGCCGAAGTATTTGGAGAAAAAACTTGGATTACCGGCGTTATATGCCATACATGGCATGGCGGCATTGGTGATACTGGCAGTTACTTTCCTTCATGCCGGATCTGCAATGGCAGCTTCTGCGGAGTTTGAGGTTTGGCCTTCCGTAAGACCGACAGGCTCTTTGTCAACCCGCTTATTCCTTTTAGCAACAGTCACAGGCGCCTTTGTCCTTTCCGGCGTGCTGGCGCAGAAATTCAAAATAATCGCCCGTATTCAAAGGAAACGGAAAAGAGAAAGCAGTTTGGTGATTCACAGTCTTTCTTTTCTTGCAGTGGCGTTGATTTTTATACATATGCTGGCGGTTGATGCGACACGTGAGAATACTCTGTTTGTGGTCTTAGCAGCCCTGTACAGTATCTTGACGGCAGGATACTTTATATATGCCAAAATTCGTGCCCGTCATACGCCTGAATATGTTCTTGCCGGACTGAACCGGCAAAATAAAAATGTGTTTGATTTGGAATTTGAGCATCTGTCCGGGACGCCGCTTGATTATCATGCCGGACAATATGTATTTCTCACATTTACGGATTCGGCTCTGCCAAAACAAAGCCATCCGTTTTCCATATCCAGCGCCCCTGCAGAAGATAATCGGCTTATCCTCACCGTAAAGCAGAATGGGGATTATACCGCTCAGCTTCCTGATTTGAAGGCAGGCGATAAAGCCGTGCTGGAGGGCCCCTACGGGCATTTCTATACGCAGTATGATACAGAAGCGGATACGCCGCTTGTGTTTCTGGCAGGAGGAATCGGTATTACGCCGCTTATGAGCATCATAAGAGAACAGGTGAAGGCCGGCAGAAACAGAAGGATGATCCTGCTGTGGGCGCTGGCGGAAAAAGACGATGTGCTGTTCCTTGATGAGCTGGAATCCATTCAAAAGAGCTTCACCGGGTTTTCTTACTGGATTACACTGAGCCGGGAAAAGGCGGAAGGATTCCAGTACGGCCGAATTTCAACGGGGCTGTTGGAAAAAGCAGGTGTGACCGACCTGGGCGGATACGGGGAATATTTCCTTTGTGGCCCGCTGCCGATGATGCGGTCAGCGAAAAAGCTCTTATTGAAGAACGGAATCGCTTCGGAGCATATTCACATGGAAGAATTCAGCTTTTGATGAACGCCTGCCGGTATCCGGCAGGTGCTTTTTTTAATACGAGGGGATCAAACGGCGTGTATGAACATTTTGTGAAAACTCTGTTGTTGAGGCTGAGTTGAGGTTTGGTTGAGATTCATTTGAGATTTTCTTGCGATGATATGGGGGCAGCAAAAAAACAAAATACTTCAAACAGCAACGCTGCAGAAAGGAACGATGCCTATGTATATCGTAAAAAACGCCCTGAAATGCATCGGGCGCTCAAAAGGAAGAAACATTTTAATCGGCGTGATTGTGCTGGTAATCGCAATTTCCGCCTGCTTGGGATTATCAATCCGTCAGGCTGCAGAAAGCGCCAAAAAGGAGACGCTGAACACTTTGTCTGTTACAGGAACGATTTCCTTTGACCGTCAATCCATGATGAGCGGGATGACAGCCGGAGGCAGCTTTGACCGGGATTCGTTTGCCTCTATGATGGGAAGCGCCTCTTCCCTGACGCTGGAAGAATACCAAACATATGCCGAAGCTGATACAGTGCAGGATTTTTACTATTCCCTCAGTGCTTCCCTGAACGGTTCGGAAAATTTTGAACCGGTCAGTTCAGATACTGCCGAGGAGGATTCCTCCTCGGCAGGCAGTGGATTTGGCGGGATGATGGGCGGCATGAGGGGAATGCAGGGAGATTTCAGCATTGTCGGCTACAGCGGAGAATCCGCGATGACATCATTCCTGGACGGAACGGCCGTAATCACTGACGGAACCGTATTTGCAGAAGGTACGGAGGATTACGACTGCATTATTTCGGAAGAATTAGCGGTATTCAACGACCTTGCCGTAGGGGATACCGTACAGATCACCAATCCGAACAGCGAGGAAGAAGTTTACGAGCTGAATGTTGTCGGCATTTATTCGGATTCTTCTTCCAATGAAAGCAGTTTTTCCATGTTCGGCGCCTCCTCTGATCCGGCAAACAAAATTTACATGAGTTATCCGGCGCTGCAGGCCATCGTTGACGCATCAGAGGAAGTAGCTGTCACTGAGACAGACGAGGAAACAGGAATCGAAACCAGTACCGAAATCAGGGGCACGCTTGCCGGAACCTATGTATTTGCGGATACGGAAGCCTATTATCAGTTTGAAGAAGACGTCCGAACGATGGGACTTGATGATTCCTATACCGTATCTTCCCCGGATCTTGCAGCTTATGAGTCCAGCCTGACGCCTCTTAATACATTAAGTTCTATGGCGACGACCTTCCTGATCGTTATCCTGATTATTGGGGCGATTATTCTCGTAGTGCTGAACATCTTTAATGTACGGGAACGCAAGTATGAAATCGGCGTTTTGACAGCAATGGGAATGAAGAAAGGAAAGGTTGCCCTGCAATTTTTGACGGAAATTTTTGCGGTCACCATTCTGTCTGTCATGATCGGAATCGGAATCGGCGCAGTAAGTTCTGTTCCCGTTACCAACGCCCTGCTTGAAAATCAGGTAGTCTCTCAGCAAAACGAGGCTGCACAGGTAGAACAAAACTTCGGGCGCGGCGATATGAGCAGCATCATGGGCGGCGCCGGAGGCGGAAGCCCCTTCGGTGGTTTCTTTGGCGGTAATTCTGAAACGAGTTATGTAACAGAAATCAGTTCCGCTATGAATATGACGGTGGTTTGGCAAATGCTTGGGATCGCGGTTCTTCTAACTTTGATGGCAGGAGCAGTATCCATGCTGTTTGTCATGCGTTATGAACCGCTGAAGATACTGGCAAACCGTGATTAAACAAGGAAACACCGCAAGGGTGTACCATGATGCCGTGGAAACCGCGGCATAAATAAGCCTGCAAATAAAAAGTCAAGGCTAAATTTATGAAAATTGAAAATTTTATACAGGTTGAAAAATAGGTATCAAAACAAGACCACCACACTTGTGCTGGTCTGAAGAAAAGTGTTATGAAGCTATTCGGATTCTGGAAGTGATGAAAGATATTCTTTCACCCGACCATAGTAGATTCGTAAAAATTTATTGGCTCCGGCAGTCATGTAGACATAATAAGGCTTGCCCTGAGACCGCTTCTTATCGAGGAATTGATAAACAGGATCATCCGGAGGCATGGTTTTGATTAAAACATCCATTACCTGAAACAGGGTCTTGCGGAGATCTGCGGAGCCTCGTTTGGAAGTGGGAACACTCTTTTGTTCATAAGAGCCAGATTCATTCACACCAGGATCCACGCCGGCAAAAGCTGTGAGCGCGCCTTTGTGGGTGAAACGGGTCACATCGCCAATCTCAGCCATGAGTTGTGGACCAAGTGATGGGCCTACGCCTTTCATCTGCATGACGATAGGATATTCTGGGAGTTTAGAGGCTGTTTCGTTCATGAGGGAACGCAATTCTTCCACAGTTACAGAGGCACTGTTCAGTTGGTCAACCGCCTGCTTGATAATGAGTTTCGTTACTTCATCCTTTGGAAGTACAGGAACAAGTTCCTTTGCTTTTCCATAGATTTCCTCAGCTTTTGACTGGCTGAAGTTGTACTTCTTTCTTTTGCACCATTTCTGATAGTGGTCAATGAAGGCATTTAAGGACATCTTACGAACACAGTCCACATGCCAGTAAGTGGATGCGAAATCAACCCATTTCTGGCTGCCGTCATTGCGTGCAGGACTGTCAAAGTAAGTATTGACGCCAGGATAGGTTTGATCAAGGATGCTGATGAGGTTATTCTTCATAGCCGTCTTATGCTTTGTGTAAAAGCCGAACTGACGGTTCATGGTTTTGAGCTGATTGCGTAATTCATCCATAACACTATACTGTTTGAGATTTTGCCATTTGTCAAGAGCATATCGTGCGATTTTGACGGCATCCGCTTTATCGGACTTAACCTTACGAAGGGAATCATTGTCAAAGTCCTTGATAAGCTTTGGGTTGATGGCGCTGACGAATAAGTTGGCCTCGGAAAGTTGATGAGCAAGGACTTCATAATAACGTCCGGTGTGCTCCATGACAAT
>URND01000002.1 GCA_900549105.1 uncultured Eubacteriales bacterium | reverse complement strand
GTATAAGCGTGGGTTCATCATATTTGGTGTGGTATCTTTAACTATGGGAAACTCCCGTTTCCCATTTACTCACAGCAGGTACGGTTACCCCCAGATAGTTTGCCATTTCTTCCTGGGTCAAATGATTTTCTTTTCTGTATTTTCGTATGACTTCGCCTATTTTCATTTTAAAGCCCTCCAATCGTTTTTTACGCATTGGCCTCTGCTGCTACCATCATACCAAACCGGGAAGCCGCCCGCAATTGAGCCGTAATTAATTATTTTTCAAATTTATTAACTGGGATTCACAAAAGGTCCAGCATCTGCTGCGGGTTATCCACCGCTTTCACCTTTCCAAAGGCTTTAACTATCGTTCCTTCTTCGTCAATCAAATAGGTTGTCCGCACAACCCCCATCGTTTTCTTTCCATACATGTTTTTTTCTTTCCACACATCATAGGCCTGAATCGCCGCCAGTTCTGTATCCGACAGCAAAATAAAAGGCAAATTATACTTTGTCTCAAATTTCTTATGGGAAGCCACGCTGTCCTTGCTGACGCCGATAATCACCGCGCCCTTTTCCTCAAAATGCGGATACAATTCCCCGAAGCCGCAGGCCTGTTTTGTACATCCGGCGGTATTATCCTTCGGATAAAAATAGAGTACAACTTTTTTTCCTTTAAATTCTTCCAGTGTGTGTACCTGTCCATTCTGGTCCGGCAGCTCAAAGGCCGGCGCTTTCGTTCCAATTTCTAACATATTTTAATCCTCCTGTTTTCTTTACTCAACACCATGTTTTCCGCAAATATCCTGCAGACAGCACCGCTCACAATGGGGCTTTGTCCGGGCCGTGCACACATCCCGCCCGTGAAATACAAGGCGGTGGCAGAAATCGCTGCCCTCCTCCGGCGGAACCAGCTTCCACAGGGCCATCTCCACCTTTTTCGGCTCCTTAATGCCATCCACCAAGCCGATTCGATTCACCAGCCGTATACAATGAGTATCCGTAACAATCGCCGGCTCGCCAAACACATCGCCCATAATCAGATTGGCACTTTTTCTTCCCACACCCGGAAGTTTTAAAATAGCATCAAAATTCTTCGGAATCTTGCCATCATAAGTGTCCCGCAGCACTTTCATGCAGGCGCTGATATCTCTGGCTTTGCTCCTCCCAAGACCGCAGGGCCGGACAATCTTCTCGATATCTTCCACATCGGCTTCCGCCAGAGCATTTACATCCGGATACTTTGCATATAAACCTTCCACAACCACATTCACTCTGGCATCCGTACACTGGGCAGCCAGCCGGACACTCACTAGTAATTTCCAGGCCTGGTCATAATCCAGAGTACAGCCCGCATCCGGATATTCCTTTCGGAGCCGCTCAATGACCTCTAAAGTCAATTCCTCTTTTGTCATTATTCCATTACCTCTCTGAAATTTTGTCATATGCTTTATTATATCATGTCATCAAAATCCGTGGAAGCCCCACTCTATACAAATAAGACCACCGGCCTGCAGCCGCTCAGCGACTTCATCCAGTGGTCTTCTTATCATTTATTTTTCTTCTACCGAAAACCAGATTTCACAATGAAAATCATTCCGATAAACTTCATCACTCGGATAAACCTCTATGCAGAATCCTTCTGCCAGTTGATATTTGCTGGACGGGAAAAATTCGGTATAAATCTTTTTCAGGAGTTGCGTAAATGCTTCCGGCATTTTCCCTGTACACGGAAAAATCGCCCATGTATGGGCCGGAATTTCTTCAATTGTCAGCCCCTCAGCCACCGGCCCATCGGTATAAGCCGCTGCAATCGCATAATCAAAATCTCCCCCATTCGGATTGGCAAAACTGATTCCCACAATAGCTCCGCCAAAAATATTTTGGGGATTTACATAGGCGGCCAGCGTCTGAATCGTTCCATCCTTTATACAATTCTCCCATGTTTTATGAATATGCTGCGATGCAATTTCGCCGCCGCCCTCATATCTTGCCTTTTTCGCAATGACCTTAAATGCTTCCCGTTTCTCAATTCTGTAATCCATCGCCGTTCCTCCTTCTAATATGAGTTTTACGGAAATTCTGGAAAAAGATTTCAGATTGACATTTCCAACCTTTGCCTGCGCAGGCGTGATTCCATGAAATTTTGTAAATGCCCTGCTGAAACTTTCCGGGCTGTTATATCCATATTTCAGCGCAACATCAATGACTTTCGCATTTTCTGTCGACAGTTCCACTCCGGCCAGCGTCAATCTGCGGCTCCGAATATATTCGCCGACGGTATATCCGCTGATTACGTGAAACACCCGCTGGAAATGAAAGCTGGAAGAATAAGCCCGCCTGGCAATCTCATTATAATCGATTTCATCTTCCAAATGTTCTTCGATATAATCAATCGCCCGCTGCAAATTATCCACCCACTCCATACTTTTCCCTCCTTCCGTAAACTCAGTATATCGAAATCAGAATCCTTTTGCCTGACTTTCTGTGCGCTTACCTGTCTGTTTATCCTTATTCCTGTCTATCGTCATTTAAGCAGGGCATAAATACAACAGTCATATATTTTTCCCCACTTGCAGACAGCCCTTTTCATGATGCCCTCCAGTGAAAAACCCGCCTTTTCCAATACACTTCTGGAACCGATATTATAAGCGTAAGGCTCTGCATAAATCCGTACAATATCAAATTTCTCGAAGGCTTCCCGGCAGATGCGTTTTACCGCCTCCGTCATAATTCCCTGTCCCCAGTATTCCTCGGCCAGCCAATAACCCAGCTCTCCACTCTTTTCATAAACATCCGAACCGCCGAATATGCCAATACTGCCCGCCGCATGTCCATCCACAACGATAGCCCGGCATATCTGTCTTTCCTCGCTGTTTTCCGCGCAGGAACCTACGTACCCTTCCGCATCTTCCAATGTATAAGGATATGGAAAGACATTTCTCAGATTCGCAGCAATGTGCTTATTGTTGGCATAATGAGCGACATCCTCAACGTCCGCCATCGACCATTTTCTCAAATCAAATTGTATCATCTTCCATCACCAAATCCTTTCGAATTTTTTTTATAATATTCCCAACAGTTTCCTCATCCATCGGTATAACCCGGCTCCACATTCGGATGCCCTGATACACGTATAAAATCATATCCGCCATTGTTTTTGCATCCACCACCAGAAACTCTCCGCGCCGAATACCATAGACAATCAATGACTGCCATTTCTGCTCTGCTTCATAATTCATCCTCAACATAAAATCACTTTTGCAGGTACAGGAATACTCATAAACGGCATAACTCAACGACCGTGTTTTATCCAACATTTCTCGCCGCAGCCGCTCCAACAAATTATCCAAAAGTTCCACAGCAGAAACACCACCCTGAATTCCATCCTGAACAACGGCATTCGTTTCAGCAGCAACCCCATCTAAAATTTCTTCAAAAATCGCCTGTGTACTTCCATAATGCCGATAAAGACCACCCCGGCTAAGATTACAGGCTTCACATATATCTTTCATAGTTATCTTTGAAAAACCTCTATCTGCAAATAGCTGATATGCCTTACTTTTTATCAACGCTTTTGTTTGAATTCCTTTACGCCCCATATTTCTATATCACCCATTTATTTTTGCACCATCCGCACATTTTTATAGTGCTCTTGCTTCTTTTTGCGACATATATGTCGTTTTATTTATTATGCGACATTTATGTCGTTTTGTCAAGCAGGAATATTTTTGGACAAATCGTCAAAAACTAAAACATGAAAAACAAAAATATCTATAGGAGGCTATTTCATGACAAATAAAGATACGTTATGCTTACTAAAAGAATGTGACTCGGGCACAAAAATGGCCGTGTCATCCATCGATGAAATACTCGATAAAACCGAAGAACCCAAATTAAAACAATTATTGTCCGAAACGAAAGAGCATCATGAAAAACTCGGAAATGAAATCCACACACTTCTCATTAAACAGGGAAGTAAAGACCAGGAACCCGCGCCGATGGCCAAGAGCATGTCCTGGCTGAAGACCACCATGAAAATGGGAATGGATAAAAGCGACGCCACAATCGCAGACCTGATAACCGACGGCTGCAATATGGGCATCAAATCCCTCTACAAATATATGAATCAATATGCCGCCGCAGATAATACCTCAAAGGATATTTGCAAACGGCTGATTTCCATCGAGGAAACTCTGCGCCGGGATTTGCGCTGTTATCTCTAGTCATTTATAGTCTCACTCCGGCAGAATTTGTGCAGCAAATAAAACAGACGCTCAGGCGCCGGGCCTTCCATTGGTTTGGCTCCTGAGTATACCTATTTGTTCCCGAATAATTCAAAATAAAATATATATTGCTGCATAATGCCCTTAATATCTTTATATCTCCGATTCGGAAATCCCCTTTTATAGTGGGTATCCAATGCCTGAATCATATGGGTATCCATCGGAAATGCCTGCAAATGATGCAGCGCAAACAGGCAGATACAATCCGCTACCTTTTCACCCACACCGAAGAGTCCCAAAAGTTCTTCTCTTGCCTTTTTATAGGACATTTGCTTCACTGCTTCCAAATCGATTCTCCCGGAAACAACGCTTCTCGCAGCCCGAACCACATATTTACTGCGATATCCCAGATTACAGACTTTCAAGGCATCCTCATCCAATCCGGCCAGGGCTTCCGGCTTTGGAAATCCATAATAAACTCTTCCCCAGCTATCCAGCTTTTCTTCCCCGTAAGCCTCACAGATATTTTGTATACACCTGCGAATTCTCACGATATTATTCTGCTGAGAAATCAGAAAGGTGACTATCATTTCCCATAAATCCTGCCGCAAAATCCGTATGCCGGAACCAAAGGCCGCCGCATTCACCAGATAGGTATCCCTCGGATTAATCTGTGCAATGCAATCCGCATAGTCTCTATCCAAATCAAAATAGTCTTTCCAGAAATTTTCAAAAACTTCCGGAGTACAATAAAAAGTACATTCATTTCCCTGCTGCTCAATTTCCAGATATTTATCCCCGGCAATCAGGCTATACCGCCCCGCACCCTCATCTTCCTGTTTCATGCGGAAACACTGGCCGGACAGGCATATCTGCTGAAGGCTGAAATTATCTATCTGCATTTTAACCGTGAATTTATCCTCCATGCCCTACTCTCCTATCTTTTTCAGCCATCCGGCAACACAAACTTGTACCATGGACGCTGCAGCCGCAATATAAAAAACATACTGGGGGCCCATCGCCTGCCAGATAATTCCAAGGATACCGGAAAGTACGACGGCAATCACATGGTCCACACTCAGCCCAAAGGAAAGATTTTCCATGACATCCGCCGGGTCATCCGCCAATTTTTTCATTAAAAATGTATGCACCGTATTAAAATGATCCGTCAAATTAATTAAAACATACACCAGGTAGGCGACAAATAAAGGCGCTCCGGCAATACTTCCGGCCACCCATCCGGAAAACGAAAAAATAACCGCAATGCCGCAGCCCTCCAGCACAAGGGCCTTTTTCACACCGTATTTATCTAAAAATCGGCCAATGAGGGGCGCAAAAAGACTTCCTGCAAAATGGGAAACAATACCGAGAAGGGCCAGGGTATCCGCTCCCTTTGCCAGCAGCTCGATAATAATCCATGGCCCAAACACAAGCCGAACCCGTTTCTGACAGCCATAAACCGCCGTCACCACATAGTAGGGCAGATATTTCTTTTTAAATGAATGTTTCGATTTTTTATCTGAAATCTGCTTATGACGCTGCGGTACATTTAATTCCGGACATTCTTTCCGCAGTTTCAGGATAAATCCCGCTCCCACGGCAGCGATGGCCAACCCCAGGCAAAATGATGGAATCACGCCTTTGCCAAACCAGAAAAAACCGGCACGAAAGCCGATAAACACAGCCACAGATGTCATCATGGATGCCAGAAGCATCCGCCCTTTAAGTTTGCCCAGAAAAGTACCCGTCTTCCCTTCCTGAGACAAATCAATGGCAATACTGTCCCTCAATGGCATCATCATATGTTCGCCCAGCGAAGAGATAAACAAAAAGACCATCATCCACCCGTAGGATGGGGAGAGCAGGCCCAAAACCAACAGGCCAATGCAGGACAAGCCATATGCAATAAAAGCCATTGAAACATTACCCAGGCTGCCGAGCAAAGATATAACAACAACACACAGCACACCCGGCATTTCCCTCGGAATTTCCAGAAATCCCCGCTGTACCGAATTAATCTGATAGACCTCTTTAAAATAATTAGAAAAAACCGATGAACTCAGTCCCTGCGCCACCGTCAGCAAAATAATCGCTGTTAAAAATAACCGTTTTGCCTTATCTTTTGTCATAACATATTCCCTCTTTTTCATTCGGATTACTTTCCACTCAATTCTAACCAATCTTTTGATAAGAATCAATACCCATTCGGGCACCCCGTATGTCAGATGCTTCGCATGGGCGCGCTTCGTCAGGCTCCGCGCGATAAGGTATACCACTTCAAATGAAATTCTGTTCCGACTCCCGGTTCGCTTTTTACATCGATTGTCCCGTTTTGCTGCACCATAATCTGCCGCGATAGGGCCAGGCCAATCCCAACACTGTTTTCTGACGCATTTTTCCCTTTGTAGAAGCGTTCGAAAATATGGGCAATGTCTTCTTTTTCGATGCCCTCGCCATTATCACTAATATAGATATTGGCAGAAAAATTGTTTTCTTCGCCGCGGATGGTCACCCGGCCGCCCTCCGGCGTATGTTCCAGACAATTTTTTATTATATTGGAGACGGCCTCCACCGTCCAATGTTCATCGCATATTAAATGGATGTCCTCATCAATCTCAAAGGATATCTCCACATTTTTCACATCCGCCATGAGCCTCAGAGGCTCCGCCGCCCGCTGAACCAGCTTTTTTACTTCCACATCTTCTTTTTTCAGCTTCAGCATATCGGCCTCCAACTGGGAGAGAGTCAGCAGATTCCGCACAAGCCAGGTCATCCGGCTCACTTGCTGGTCAATTTTCCCGGCAAACTCTATCCGCTTTTCCTCCGGCAGATCCGGCTCTCTCAACAAATCTGCCATAATCGTAATGGATGTCAGCGGCGTTTTTATCTGATGGGAAATGTCCGAGAGCATCTTGGAAAGATATTCCCGCTCTTTTACCGCCTGGCTGGATTTTTCATGTAGAAGCATCACCAATTTATAAATCTCGCTCTGCAAAATGCCAAGCTGCCCCTCCCGGTAACTGGTCCATTCCGGCAGTTCAGGACTGTCCTGAATACGCATCAGATACATAATCAATTCTTCAATTTGTTTTTCCCGCTTTTTTCTCTGATAAAGAAAAACAGCCGCCATCAGGAAAAAGGCCCCGACAAGCAGGGCCATAAAAATCCTCTCCGACACTTTCTTAACCTCCTACTATTTTTCCATTCGGTATCCAGTGCCTCTCACCGTTTTTATGATTTGGCCTTCCGGGCTGTCCCCCAGTTTTTTCCGAAGCCGCTTGATATAAACGCTGAGTGTATTATCATTGACATAGTCTCCCACATCATCCCAGATGTTATTTAAAATCTGCTGACGGGTCAATGTCTGTCCCCGGTGATTCAGAAAAATCAACAGCAGCTTATATTCCATGGCCGTGAGAATCACTTCCTCATTGCCGCAATATATTTTCCCGGTCTGCAGATTTACCTGATTCCTTCCCACGATACTGACAGCCCCATCCATCCGTTCTTTCTGCCCCGTGCGGCGAAGAATCGCTTTCATCCGGGCCATCAACTCCCGAATACGGAATGGCTTAGTAATATAATCATCGGCCCCTTGCTCTAAAGCCATCACCGTATGAACTTCATCATCACAGGCTGTGATAAACAAAATCGGCGTCTGACTATTTTTCCGTATCTCCCGGCAGAGGGCAAAGCCGTCGCCATCCGGAAGCATGACATCCAACAGACAGAAATCCCAAACCCTTTCTGATTGAATCAGCGCCAATGCCTCTTTCTGGGTGGCCGCCGCCGCCACCTCATATCCCTCCTGTCTGAGAGAGTACTGCAAGCCCTCTGAAATGATCGCGTCATCCTCGACAAGTAAAACTTTCATAAATTCTATCCTCTTTCCTCCCGGATATCCTCCGCCACATTTCTTTGATTCATTTGCGCAAAACATCTCTGAGTCATCGCTAAAAGAATAACCGCTGCCAGTATGACAGCCGCCCCGCACATAATCCACGGAAAAGAAATTTTCATATACCCTAAAACTTTTATGAGAAATTCCCGAATCAAAAATATTAGTGGTACAGCGATTGCCGCCGCCCACAAAATACTCCGGCCCATAATCGCCCCACATTCACAATAAAGCATCTTCCGTATCTGGCCGTTCGTTGCTCCCATAGATTTCAAGATTGCAAACTCCTGCCGCCTTCCAAGAATTCTTCCCCGGATGGAATTATGCAGGCTTAACATGGAAATTGCCGAAGCTAAAATCACAAAACTGTAAAGTAAAATCCGAATCATCGAATTCAAGGAATCCGCCAGAGTTCTCGCATAATTGGCATCCATGAAGAAATACTTTCCCCCTGCAACTACCGGCATATTCCGCAGTTTCTCTGGAAGATCTGTGGCCTTACCATTCATTTTTATCATAAGGTGCTTCTGTATAGCCTGATAATTATCATCGTTAACATCCGATGACATCAAAATCTCATTCATGGCCTCGCCCGTATCCATCCGAATTATGACCCACATCTGCTCCGAATGGAACTGAAACATTTCAAGCTGCTCATTTGACGCATACCCTGATACCGTCAACGGAAAATCCTCATTCTTCTTTTCATCCGGGCAATAAAGCGTTATCGGAATGATTTCTCCTTTTTCCAAATCTGTCATCCGCTCAATTTGATAAAACTGATATCTTTCCGCATCCATGCCGCCGACTCTCCAGTTTTCCGTTGAAACTTCGCCGTCCTGCGCCACAATGGCCGGATACTCCGCATCCCGGATGATGTTTTCATCAACATCTGCCGCCTCCGCAATTTGACTGAACATTTCATCATTCACGGCAACCACATTCAGCAGCCCTCTTCCTCCGGAAAAATGTTCATTAAATTCTTCATCTGTCAATTCTCTATGATAATACAGATTAAACACTTTGTGAAGGGCCTGCCAATATTCCCAGCTGAATACTTCATTTGGAACAGTGCCGATAAAAGTGCCCGTTCCCCATTCGCAGACCGCTTCCACGCCTTCGTCCGCCTGAATCTGCTCCTTTACCGCCTCATAATCCACAAAATCGCCGTTCATCGTTCCAAATATATAATCCCAGTCATCCGACTTGTAATTGAGCGATGAATCATCCTGCATGCGATAGGATACAATCCGGGTCACATTTTGAACTCCAAAAGAGGTTACGACAAGAATCACCGCAAATACAACGATAGAACGCACAATTCCCCGCGTCTTTCTGCGCTGAACCCGCAGCGAATTCCGGGCTAACATAGCTTCCACACCGCGCCGCCGAATGAGACGCATATCCATAGAATGGAGCTTTTTCGGCTGCTGTTCATTTCCACGTATACATTCAATCGGACCGATTTTGCTGATCTTACGCGCCGGAAGATAAGCCGATACAAACACTGTGGCTATGCTGACAACCATCACGCAAAAAACTCTCTCCGGCAAAATATTTAAGGTTACCGGCACATCCTGAATTCTGCCGTAAATCCCCCAAATTTTTCCGACAAATGGCTGAAGCATCATCATACCGCCCTGCACAACAGCCAGTCCAAGTAAAAAACCTGCCGGCAATGCCAGTAAAAGCAGAAAAAAGGCTTCAAAATAAACGCTGCTTCGCTTCTGCCGCCCCGTAGCCCCGACAGAGCAGAGCATTCCGAGATAACGGCCCCGTTCCTCAAAAGACATATTGAAAAGATTATAAATCAAAATGATTGAGGCTATTATAATAACCGTTAAAAAGAAAAGCGTCATAGCCTGCACGATAATATTTATCGTGGAATCGGAAGAATTTCCCGAAAAGGCCAGCACATAATCATTAAATGCGACGGTTTTGTTTTCGGAGTATTTTCTCAATTCCCTGGAAGGAGCCGTCATCGAATCTTCCAAATCAAACATTAAAGAAACATTAAACAAGCCGCCGTTTTCCGCTGCAATTTCCGGGCTGATCCAGGTCACCGCTTCATAGCAGGCCGAACCCCCGCTTTCAAATCCGGGAGTTTTCATAAAACCGACAATCCGGTAATTCTGCTTTTCTCCCGTATAATTGATATCTTCCCTGAAGCTGTCATTCTCCGCATAATAAGGAAAATCCTTCGGTATCTCTACAGATTCCCCGTATTTCACTGTAATATCCTGAAAAGGAAATACGGATTCGACGCCCTCAACAAGCCCCGTGATGCTCCGGGTAAGATATTCCGCCGAAATTTCATCGCCGATTTTAACAGAAGAACCGTCCTCCCGCACACTTTCACTGAGAATAATCTCATTTGTTTCCGTTGGAAAACGGCCTTCTGAAAGTTCAATATTCATCCAGTCAAAGCATTTCTCCGAGTATGCCCGGATATTAAGATAAGGCTTTTCCGGATTTCCCGACAGGTTAAAGGCAGTCAGCCCCATACTTTTTGAAATCGCCAGATCAGATACATGTTCCATCGACTCGATTTCCGAAAGTTCCTCGCTGTTAATATCGTAAATACTGGCATGCCATTTTCCGTCCCTTGCTGCTCCCATATCTTCGAGATAGGCAATCCCCGTATCCTTTCCCACAAACACACAGGTCATTAAAAGCACCATAAAAACAATTCCAAAAAAAGCAGTTACTGTCCGCTTGTGGTTCCGCTTCATATATTGGAAGGTCACATAATGCACCACATGATTTTTCATAAGGTTCCACCTCCCAGTACGCGGATACGCTCATCCCTGGTGATTTTTCCATCCTCAATATAAAGCATCCGGTCCGCCTGCAGGGCGATACTTTCATCATGGGTAATGAGCAGCAGCGTCTGCTTCTGGCTTCGATTGGATTCCCTTAAAAGATGAATAATTTCAGCACCGGTATGCCTGTCCAGATTTCCCGTCGGCTCATCCGCCAGGATAATCGTTGGATGATTGAATAGGGCTCTTCCGATGGAAACCCTCTGCTGCTGTCCTCCGGAGAGCTGACTCGGAAGATTATTTCTCCGGTCAGCCAGTCCCATACGCTCCACAATATCATCCAACCGCTGTTTATCCAGCTTACGGCCGTCCAGCAAATGGGGAAGGGCGATATTTTCATCCACATTGAGTACCGGCAGCAGGTTATAAAACTGATAAATCAATCCAATCTGACGACGCCTGAAAATTGCCAGCTTATCCTCACCAAGCCCGTGGATATCCGTCCCATTTATAAACACCTTTCCGGAAGTCGGACGGTCCACACCGCCCAAAATGTGCAGAAGCGTTGATTTTCCGCTGCCCGAAGGCCCCACAATCGAAACAAACTCTCCCTTTTCCACGGAAAAGGACACATTGTCAAGGGCCCGGATTTCCGTATTCTCCGTGCCGTATATTTTTGTCAGATTTTCACATCTCAATATTTCCATGTCACATTCCTCCTTACTTTCTTTTAGTATAAATGAGCAACATGACTCTCCCGTGAATCCTTCCGTGACAAAATTGTCACTCTGCATTTTATTGTAACAGTATAGCATAGATTAAAAAATCGGGGCAAGAAATCTTTGTCTACCATCAGATTTCTTGCCCCATATTTAAATCATAACGAGAGAGTTTCTCTTATACAATGCCCATTGTCGCCAGGATAACGCCTACTAAAGCAAGCGCAATCGGAGTAATCACAGTCATCATCAAAACATGCTTATAGGAAGCCTTTGTCGTCACACCGCACACAGCCGCCATCATAACAAATGTCGGGCAATGCGGCAGTGTATCCAGGCCCATAGAAGCAACTGAAAGAATTTTGTAAAGAGCCTGTGTATCTACGCCGAGAGCAACGAAATGATCCATCAGCGTACTGCAGAAAATCTGAGTACCGCTCAAAGATGCGCCCGTAACACCGGAAAATACATTGATGCAGACTACTGCAGATAAATATGGATTCATCTTATCCGCCATTACCATCGCCAAATCAATGAAATATTGGAAACCTACGGAAATATTAACAACGGAAGCAAATCCCATCAGCGCTGCCGTTAAAAGCAGAGCATTGATGCTTGACAGCCAGCCGGCAGTAAAATCCTTGATAACATGGCCCTTCAAATATTTATAATTGGTAATTACCAAAACAACCGTCCCCGCCAGAATAGAGGTGCAAACGCTGTCCGAAGCGCTCATACTATTTGCCAATACCAATTTTAAAACAATAATTGCAACATACGGAAGAATTGCCAGTCCGAACGGCGGCAGCTCTTTACCGGAGGTACTTCCGGCAATCAGCGCTGCATCACTCTCGGAGGCTGTAAAAGCATCTCCCTTTGCTCTCAATGATTTTGCTGACCACGTAAAATAACCGATACCAATCGCAAAAGCCAAAACAAGGATAATCCCGGCCATGACCGGTGCGCTGAATGTACTCGTGCCAAGTTTTTCAGACAGCGCAATACACAACATGGAAGGGGAGCCTGGAGTTACAACATTTAAAACAACCGAACCATACAGGAAAATTGCCGGCATAAGATTCTTGGAAATATTCGCCTTGCGGAATACAGGTACCGCAACCGGATATATCGCAAAAATAATAATAAATGCGTTGATTCCACTATATGCCAGCAAAAAGGAAATAATCAACGTCGCCGCACAGGAGGCTTTAACCCCAAAAATGCCAAACAGGAAATTGGCAATCGACTCCGCCGCACCACTTTGTTTCATCAATTCGCTGTAGGCAGAAGCCACACAGAACATAAACAAATAAGATGCAAAAACACTTCCCAGTGATGCCGCATAAGTATTCACAAGCGTATCCCAAAACGGCAATCCACTTGTTACAATAAGAATAACTGTTGCAATTAAGGACGCAACAAAACCGTTCATACCTTTAAATGTCAAATAAACAAGGGCCGCAATGGCCACAATCATACCAATAACACCAATAGCTTCCATTTCACTCACCCATCCCTTCAATCAAATCATTTTATCAATAAGCAAATTTTTTAATACAGCCCCGCCACTGCTTCGGACTCTCAGCCGCCGCCATATGCGTACAATCATACATCGGCATCAGCGCCGCATTTGGAATCCGGGACTGCATATATTCAGCGGTTGCCGGACTATAGCCCGACCCCGGATCAGCATACATAATCAGCGCCGGAACATCAATCAACGGCAAAACATCTCTGAAATCCTCTCTGGCCATAGTTGACCAGTAATGATAATTCGCCGCAGCATGCTCTTCACTGACATCCACCATTCCCTGAATCAACACCTGGGCAATCAGATCGTTTCTCTGCCCGAGAATCCGCGCCCGAATCTCATCCGCCGTCCCCGAGAAATCACGAACATCCTCCGGATTTTTCTGAAACAGCAGACCCTCTGCCACGATCAATGCAAATCGCTTATAATCCGTTTTCATTAAGCGCAGATCATTTTCAAACATTTCCCGTGTATACCATCCCTGATATAAGCCGTATTTCCAATCGCCCTCATTGATCAGCTTTGGAGACATATCGCCAATAATCACTTTCGCCAGCCCTTCGGTTCCAAATTGACGAACATAAGAAAATATTTCCGCAGCTCCCATTGAATAACCGAACAGGGTTATATCCTCAAGCCCCAGATGCTTCATCAACGCCCTTGCGTCACGGGCTGACTGATGAATCCCCATCTCTCCGGCCGCCGGTGTCAAACCGAAAGCCCTCTGGTCAAAAGCAATAATACGCCCCGATTCCTGCATCGCCTCAATAAACAACGCCTGAGATTCAATACTGCTTCCAAACCCCATCATGTACATCATCGGTTTGCCCTTGCCCATATCCACATATCGAATGACCGCACCGTCTTCTGCCTGAAAAGACTGAATATCAAAATCAGCAAAGCTCATTTTATGTCCTCCTTAATTTTACGCTTATTTTTTATTTGTTTCTTCCGGCCGGAATTTAGCTTGTGATTAAATTATAACAATATCCGACACCATTGAAAAATTGATTTAATTCATTGACCCATGACAAAAACTCCCAGTTAAAAAAAACATGATTCATGAATTCCATTCATAAAGAAAAACTGTCCTGCAATCCTGCAGAACAGCTCTGACCTTTTCTTTATTCAATCAAATATATTCCAAAAACATTTCATTGGCGTTGTAACTACTTTATCCTTTTGACGGATAACCGACAGTGTCCAGTCAAATTCGGGATTTTCCAGATGAATCCAATTCACTCTGGCGTTATTAAATTTATCGACCAGCGGCTTTGGGAATATTGTCACCCCCTGCTCATTGGCTACCATTTCAAATATAAACTCCCACTGATAACTCTCAAATGCAAACTGCGGCATAAAACCGGCCGCCAGACATTTCTCCTTCACCAAATCGTAGTACATATATTCCGGGCTGACCATCAGCATCCGTTCATGACGTATCTCCTCAAAGGATACGTTCCGGCGCCTGGCCAGACGATGCTTTTTGGGCACCACCAAAACAGCCTCTGTCTCCAGCACTTTCTTTTTTTCAAAGCGGCCGTCTTCAAAGGGCTCAATGATAAAACCGGCATCCAGCTTGCCTTCCGACACTTTGTCAACAATATCCTTCGACGTAATCTGCTGTATTTCCAAAAGTATTTCGGGATATGTCTTCTGAAATCTGTGTATGATTGAATTACAGTAAATAGCTCCTGCTGTCGGCGGTACCCCCAACCGAATCACATTATTGGAACGGCTTAACTGATCCGCCAGTTCCTGCACCTGCTGATCGTAAAAGCTGCATATTCTTTCGGCATAATCATACAGAATCATACCTTCTTTTGTTACCTCAAAATTCTTTGCTCCCCGGTTAATTAATATGACCTTATACTCATCTTCCAGCGCCCGTATGGATTTACTCAACGTCGACTGACTGATGAATAGCTTGTTGGCCGCCTTTGTAAACCCGCCAAGACGCACAATCTCTCTGAAATATCTGAGCTGTGTTAAAGTCATGGCTATTCCTCCCCCTCTTATCTTCTGTCAGTCCTATGTTTCCCTTATTATTATAACTTTGACATACAGATTTCGTCTACATTTTCTACCCGTAAACTTTTCACAAAGCCATGAATTTTATTCATACATTATTTAAAAGAACTCCTTATTCCAAATCGTCACTCTCTATATAAGCTCCAGGTGTTTACATGCCTTCCATATACCGTCTTCCATAACCGGCGTTGTCACATAATCCGCTTCCAGTTTGACATCTTCAGAACTGTTGCCCATGGCTACCCCGAAGCCCGCCGCCCGAAGCATGCCAATATCATTGGCGCTGTCCCCAAAGGCAATCGTGTCCTCAATATCTGTGTCCAGCATTTCACACACCTTCGCTATTCCGGTCCCCTTATGATATCCCTTCGGGACAAATTCTGTCACCGGTATATCATGTATAATAAAGTCAAAACAGTCCTTTAATTCCTCATAGCATTTTTCCTGGTCCGCCGCTTCTGTTGCACAGGATAACTTGGATATTTCCCATTGGCCCCACTCGCCTGCAATGGTCAGCAGCCGGGAACCGACCTCCGCTTTCACCTTTTTCCCATAATTATCTTTGGCAAATTCTCTCTCATCCATATACAGATATTCTCTGCCTTCCAGTATGGGACGCATCCCATATTTTCTTACGGTATTTACCGTGTGTTCCACCAAATCCACATCCAGTTTTTTATAAAAAATGGTCTCGCCGCCATACTCAATCATCGTTCCGCATCCCGACACAACGCCGTCAAAACCAATGGCAAACAAATCCGGGTTCTGAATATAGGCCCGGCTGCGCCCGCTGCACAAAAAGGCCTGATGTCCATTTTGCCGCAGACTCCGAATCGCCCGAATCGTACTTTCCGGAATCTCATTATGCCAATTCCACAGCGTTCCATCGATATCAAAAAACACGGTCTTCTTCACCGACATTTCTCCACCTCCTGCTTTCTGCCCCATGTTCTTCTCTTCTAAATATAGTACATAGAAATATGACAGGCATTCCTCCTGAACACCTGTCACATTTTACTCTATCATTTCAGCGTTTTACGAAATATTCTTCATACCAAACAAGGAATGTGTAGATGGTCCACACCTTTCTCCAGTTGTCCGAATTTCCGCCAACATAATCATCAAAAATCGCATTGATTTCATCCACATTGAAAAACTGTGCCGCCATATCGCTGTGGAATTTCGCCTGCACATCCTGATTATAGCGTTCATCAGCCATCCATATACGAATAGGCACGATAAATCCAAGCTTCTTGCGGAAGGCAATTTCCTCCGGAAGAACTTTTGCCGCAGCCGTACGGAAAGCCACCTTATTCTGCTCCTCATTGACTTTAAATCTTGACGGCATCCGGGAGGCAATGTCAAAAATCCGCCTGTCCGTCAGAGGCATCCGGATTTCCAGCCCTGCGGCTGTACTCATTTTGTCCACATTTAAATAAATATCTCCTTCAAGCCAAATCTGAATATCCACGTTGGACATTTTAGCCAGCGGGTCCAGGCCTTCGGTTTCCTCATAAATCCGTTCCACCAGCTCAATCGGGAGGACATCCGGGTCATATTTTTTGAGAATCCGCTTTTTCTCGTCCTCTTTCATAATATTGGTGTTGCCCACATAAAATGTTTTCAGGTTCTCTCCATACCGCTCCGCATTGCGGTACATATTGTAACCGCCGAAAAATTCATCAGCGCCCTCGCCGGAATAACAGAGCTTTGTATGTTCCGCCGTCGCTTTGCAGGCTATGGCAAAGGCTATGGCTGAGGCATCCCCCAGCGGCTGCTCCATATTGTACATTACATAAGGAACAATCTCAAAATATTCTTCCGGCGTAATCAGGCATCTGGCATTCTCTCTTCCGAGAATCTCCGCCGTCTGCCGCGCCATCCCCGATTCATCAAAACGGGCCTCTTCATAACCGCAGGAATCGGTCAGCTTCACATCCGACATTGCCAGCACATAGGAGGAATCCACGCCGCCGGACAGGAAGGACTCTGCCGTCTCATCTTCAGATTTCACCTCCGGCATAATCTCCTGAAGGGTTGTATGAATCTCATCGGCCCAATCCTCCAGCGTTTTGCTTTCATCCGGGTGAAACTCCGGCGTCCAATAACGCTCTATTTTAAGTTTTCCGTCCTGCCAGACAAGATACCGGCCGGGCATAAGTTTTTTTACTCCCCGGAAAAATGTATTTTCCCCGGCCACATAGGTCAGGCTCAAATACAACTGGAGCATTTCTTCATTCAGCTTTTTCACAAAGCCCGGCTGCTCCATAATCTTACGAATGGTTGTACCACAGAGAAGATGGCCTTCTTCTGTTTCATAATAATAAAACGGCTTCGTTCCAAACTGGTCTCTCAGGCAGAAAAGCTTCTGCTCTTCCTCATCCCACAATGCAAAAGCGAACATGCCGTGCATATGATTTGCCATATCGTATCCCCAGGTCTCATAAGCCTTTATAAGAATCTGTTCCTCGCGTTCCTCTCTGGACAATGTCTTATCAATGCCAAGCTCTCCGCAGAGCGCTTCCCAATTTCGAATATGTCCTCTGTATTCTCTGACATTTATCATCTGAATAACCTCTCTTATTCTTTATATTACCTGATTATTATAAACTAAAGTCCACGGGATAACAATCCCTTCATCTACATTGGACATTGATATCTCGGCTTTCCTTTACTTTTTTTGCCGTATTCAATCGCCTCTTCCGGGCAGCCGCAGATGCAGGCCATACAATGGGTACAATGATTATCCCAAACCGGACGGCCATCGATAATATCAATATTATTCATCGGGCAGACGGTTTCACATTTTCCACAGCCAATGCAGGCCTCCGTCGTATAAAAGGGCTTTGCATGGACAAATGCAGGATAAAAAATTTTATTTACCAGGGCAGAACTGATTTTTCCCACAGCAGTCATCTTTTTCTGTGGAATCCGTTCTCCTTTTTTAATGACCTCAATAACATCATCTATCGCCGGAATCGCCCTTTCCACAATTCGGACGGCTTCATCCCTGTCCGGCGCCTGAAACATGGCAATATAGTTTTCCGGCATAATGATTTTCGCACAGCCCATATAGTTAAAACCTTTTTTCACACACAACTTTTCGATATATTCACCGGCATTTCCAATACTGTCCCCGCAGGTCATAACAAAATAAGCCTTACGGTTTCCGCCAAACTTTGCGCGCCGAATCCAATCCCTGACAATATGGGGAATCTGCCACGCATAGGTGGGTACAACAAACACAAAGGGACTTGCCGATCTTATTCTGGAATAATCCCCATCCCGAATCTTCTCAAACAAATTCAGGGTTTCATCCCCGGTCTTTTCCCCAATCCGCTTCGCCACAAATTCACTGTTGCCTGTGCCTGTAAAATAAAGAATCATTTTTAAACCTCCCGGAAAATAAGGTAGTGTCCTTCTATTCTATGATTTCCCTGCTATTTTATCTCATTTGCCATTCTGTAAAACTGACAATAGATTCCCCCGCGTTCCATAAGCTGGTCATGATTTCCTTCCTCCACAATTCCTTCCTCTGTCAACACCAAAATCCTGTCTGAATTTCTGATGCTTGACAATCTATGCGCTATGGTAAGTGTTGTACGTCCCTTTGCCAGCTCATGCAGAGATTTGGCAACTGCGAACTCACTTTCATTGTCAAGAGCAGAGGTTGCCTCATCCAAAATAATAATCGGAGGATTCTTTAAAAAAACTCTGGCAATACTTATTCTCTGCTTTTGTCCACCGGATAGCTTCACGCCACGCTCACCGACATATGTGTCATACCCGTCCTTTAAATTCTGAATAAACTCGTCTGCTCCGGCACGCTTTGCCGCTTCCCTTACTTCCTCATAGGTTGCACCCGGTTTACCATAAACAATATTCTCATATACTGTTCCTGAAAACAGATAAACCTCCTGCTGTACCATACCGATACTCCTGCGCAGACTCTTCAAAGTAAGCTTCTTTATATCTTTTCCATCCAGTATAATTTCACCACCCGATACATCATAAAATCTTGGAATCAAATTACAAAGTGTAGTCTTCCCTGCACCTGAGGGTCCTACAATAGCAATCTTTTCTCCTGCATGTATCTTCAAATTCAAATTATGGAATACCTTATTATGGTCATCCGGATATTCAAAGCTGACATGGTCAAACTCAATTTCTCCCTTCGGATTCTCCAAATCCTGCGCATCCGGCTCATCAAAAATCTCCACATCCGCATCCATAATCTGCACGAACCGCTCAATACCCGTAATCCCTCTCTGAAACTGTTCCGCAAACTCAATAATTCTTCTCACCGTAGCAATCAGGGTGGAAACATACATAACATAAGCTACCATATCCCCGGGAAGAATCACGCCATACTTCATGAAAAAGCCGCCGCCTATAATAACTGTCAGATACATCAACCCGTCAAACACTCTGGTGGAAGTGCCAAAAAGCCCCATCAACCGATAGGTATATGACTTGATTCCTAAAAATTTCTGATTACCTTCCTCAAATTTTTGCGTTTCAATATCTTCATTGGTAAATGCCTTTACTACCTTTTGCCCCAGTAAACTATCCTCAATTTTGGCATTTAACTCACCAATCTGATGACGCTGGTCGATAAAGGCAGAACGCATCTTCTTATTGAGTATCCGGCATACAATCGTCATAATCGGAACAAAGACAAATACCATAACCGTAAGCGGCAAATGGATGCCCGCAAGTATGATAAAGGATACGATTATCTTAACTCCCGCTATAAAAAATTCCTCCGGACAGTGATGTGCAAACTCCGTAACCTCGAACAAATCATTGGTAATGCGTCCCATAATCTGACCGACTTTTGTATTATTAAAATATGTATTGGACAATTGCTGCAAATGTGCGTACGCGCTGCGCCTCATATCAGTCTCTATCTTCGCACCCATAACATGTCCCATATCTGCCATATAAAAACTGGCAATACTGTCTATCACCCGCAGTACAAAATAAAGAAAGCCCAAAGCAAGTATCATTCTTGTTGTCAATAAAGCAATATCCTGCAAAGCAGTATTGGTAATCTGTCTGATAATCAACGGCAGTATCATTTCACAAATTGTGGTCAGCGCTGCGCAAAATAAGTCCAGACACAAAGTCTTATAATATGGTTTAAAATAAGGAAGAAATCTCCCGATTAATTCTTTTACCGTGTATCGTCTATTCTGTTCCATTCATACCCCCAACGGGCTATTCATCGTTATCGCCGCAATATGTCTACTATGTTATCACGTCTGCCTCATTATTTCTATATTTATTGCAGCCCCCGTTTTCAACCTATTTTAACGCTTTTTCATCAGCTTGTACATCCCCAAAGCCAATAAAACCGCAAAGACTGCACAATCGATAAAAAGTAAGATTTGCACGTATTTCACTATGCCATAGATATATAACACGGAAAATATTTCCACGGATAAAATGACAAAGCAAAAAAAGTTTGCCAGATAATCCGCAACCAAATCATTGTGAAACCAAACATACGCCCTTAGATTACTCTGCCATAAGGGCCTGAAAAGAAAATGGATAACCCCGCAGGCCAGCGGATAAACAAATATAAAGATTCTGTTGGCCGCCCTACTCACCTCACCGTCACTCCATTGAATCGGAATCTTTTCCGGCAGCTTCGGCCAGGCCAGTAGAGCAATGAGCAAAACCGCAGCAGTCAAAACGCCCCAGGTAAGGGAACCGCCCCACACATAGAGAAAGCCCACCGAATCCAACCTGAAAATATTTGAATTTGACTGCCAGTACTCTTTCACCTCCGGCACGTAGGCTCCCACATCCAGGTTATCAAAACTGACCGTCTTATCCTGCAGCATTTTACCGCATATAGCCTTCGCCTGCTCCAAATCCACCATCTGCCCGTCCAGCTTCTCCACCTGGATACGAAGCGTCTCTTGCAGAGAAATTTCCCCGAGAATCAGCCGATGGATAGTCTCAATCGAAATCCCCAGAGTCCGCAGGTACGCAATCTTTTTGATGACTTCCACATCCTCTTCCGAATACTCTCTGTAGCCATTCCCCACATTTCTTGTCGGCTGAATCAATTTTTCTTTTTCATAAAAACGGATATTCGAACGGGCAAGCCCCGTTTTCTCCTCAACTTCTTTAATTGTCATCTCATCACCTTCTGTCATTTTTATACAGAATAAAGTATCAACCGGGTTTACAGTCAAGGTTTTTTAGAAAAACGCCCCCTCATTTTAGCATACTCACAGGATTTTTTCTACGTATTTCCGAACACATCCATGGCCCTATCATTTAAGATGTGGTAAAATGTTTTAAAAAAGAAATGGAAAGCAGGAGAAATGAAATGATGTATGCGCCAAACATTATAGAAATTGCAGACTTTGAAGCTCCCGAACTGGATGTCTATGCCCGCCTGAGCGAAAATCAATTGCTTAACCGCCATGAACCTGAAAAAGGTATTTTCATTGCCGAAAGCCCGAAGGTTATCGAGCGCGCCCTGGATGCAGGCTGTCAGCCTATCTCCCTCCTGCTGGAGCGCAAACATATAGAGGGGCAGGCCCGTGATGTGATTGCCCGATGCGGGGATATTCCCGTCTTTACTTCGGACTTTGAAATTCTGACGCAGCTGACCGGATTCAAGCTGACCCGCGGCGTTCTCTGCGCCATGCGGCGTCCGCCCCTGCCCTCCGTTGAAAATATATGCGGACAAGCCCGCCGTATTGCCATTCTTGAGAACATCATGAATCCCACAAATATCGGCGCCATTTTCCGCTCGGCCGCAGCGCTCAATATCGATGCCGTGCTGCTCACCCCCGGATGCAGCAATCCGTTGTACCGCCGGGCTATCCGTGTCAGCATGGGAACGGTCTTTCAAATACCGTGGACCTTTCTCGGCAGCGAAGATTCCGAATGGCCTGACACCGGCATGAAGCTTTTGCAAAAACTGGGCTTTAGAACCGCGGCGATGGCATTAAGAGATGATTCCATCCCTATTGATGATGCCCGGCTGAGAGCCGAAGATAAACTTGCCATCCTGCTCGGCACAGAAGGTGACGGGCTGTCCCCATCCACCATTGCAAACTGTGATTATACCGTTCGCATCCCCATGTCCCACGGCGTAGACTCCTTAAATGTTGCCGCCGCCAGCGCTGTGGCTTTCTGGGAACTCGGAAAAAAATAGCAGCCGATAGCGGTCGTTTCAGAAAATTTTAATAAAAAAACAGCCCCTATCCGCGTTCCATCTCTCTTTTAAGTTCCGCCGGCATGCTTCTTGGTCCACGGACAGCATACACGCCAAACTGCTTTATCTTCTCAAAGGACCACGTGCCCGGCGCGTACTTTTCCAAAAGTTCTAAAACCATTGTGTTCTTTATAGTTAGATTTTTATCGGAATATCTTCGTGGGATATTCACCTCAACAGCTTTACACTTATACATAATGGATGAGTAAGGCGCCGCCACATACATATAAACAATATCCCCAACATGAATATCGCTGCTTTGTTTCCATGTGACTGTATCAGAAGCCTCAAAAGCGCCAACCACATCATAATATTTTGGATTTGCCGGAATAATCCAGTCCTTTGGTCCTATACGATTTAACTTCTTCTTATTTTTCTTACTGGCCGTTGCAATATAACTCTGAGAAATCAGATTGTATATTTGCTCCAACTCTACACTTCCATCCAGCCGGATACTTATCCAGTTGGACTTATTCATATGATAGGCTGGGAGAAATCCCTCCTGCTGCCTCAGCATATCGATGAGCATCGAATCAAGTTTTACATTGATAATATCGACATAGCCCTCGCCGCCCATCCCCAGGTGCTTTTTCCCAACAGGCATGATGAGGGCAAACCATTTATTATTATCCTCATGGCGGAAAACCTCATTCTCCGGATATCTGGCCCAGGGACATTCTGCTTCCACATTATATTCCTTTTTTATAAACGCAAGCACTTCTTTCCGCAAAGTCATCATCTCACCTCTTCCAGAATCTTTTCATCACGCTTCCGCACTGCTAAGAATCGTCTCCATGTTTTTTACAATATACTCCTGAGCCTGCCGGCCGTACAGAATAATCATATAGTCCACACCCTTGAAACTGGTTTTTCTTTCAGCCCTAATCCCCAACTGACTACCCTTTTCCGTAGGCATGGTACATATTTTATTTAATTCCTGACTAAATTCCTCTGTCAGAAAACCATTCTGTTTAAGCCACTGCACAATCGGTTTATAAGACAGTTTCTGATAAACATTTTCATCAATCAGTTCATTCATCTGCGCTACCAGCTTGGATATCGATTTATCTTCCTTATACATAAATGAAGACAGTGCCTCCAGCGGAAAATTCGGTTTGTCGATTTTTCTTGCTTTCTTTCCAATATAACCATTGTTGCGCTTCACTTCTTCCAGTATCTCTTTTACAAAATACATGCAGCGAATCACATTTGGATTGTTAAGCACCGCATCATCATCCGCCGGCATATTGTTCACCGGATTATGCCCATCGGCAATTCTCTGTAAATACAGAATGGCTGTCTCAAGTTTTTTCATATCTACGGATTCCATAGAACCACCTCTTCCTCTAAATATTTCTTAAGCTTTTTGAGTTTATTTTGCGTAATGATTTCTGAATAATGTAAACCTTCATAGGTTGAATGCAGCACCGGATACCTTCCCTTTGTCTTCAAAATCAAATGCTCATATATCATCCACTCAATAACTGCCTGAATTGTTTCCCAGGGCATATCCTTTAAAAAGCCAAATTCAGGTATCTCATCCAATTTATCATCCAATATTTGTTTACTGGTCACTCCCTTCAGCACATCAGCAAGTACTGTTACACCGTAAAACCTGTCTCTGCTGATATCCTGAAGTATTTTTATTACCATATAGATCAAATCATTCACATCATATTTTCCATACATCACCGGTTTTACATCCGCACGCACAACTTCGATATAGTCATCTTTAAGTTCTTCACTGACAACAGGCTTTCTTTCGATATCTAAAACCACTTTCCGGGACTTTCCCTCGATTTTTCCCTGAGTCCTGATATCCTGTCTGACTGCGGGTCCCTCTGTCTCATATCCCATCTGCTCATAAAAAGCCTTCTTGCTGACCATCTTCCCACATCCACTTCCATCTGCTTTATAATTCGTACATCCCAGAAAGAAATCTTTATTCTGTCCCTGTTTTACAATCAGATATCCATCCTGACATTTATCACATTTTTGAATCGACATCTTGCCAGAGCGATAATCATTAGTCATAAACCCACAAATCTCCGGCTCATTCGTACATATATAAAGCCGCAAACCGTATGCTCTTTTATATTTAAGCTGCATCGGAAATCCGCAAAGAGGGCATGACTTCTTCAATGTGGTTGAAATGTTTTCATCATTCCACTCCCCACATAGGATAACATTCTTATAATCCCTCTTTAATTCAAGCAGAAACTCTGATGGATTTTTCTCCGGTGCAATCAGGAAAACTCTATTCTTTGTTCTCGTCATAGCAACATAGAATAATCTTCTCTCTTCCGCATAATCAATAGACCTGTCCCCTTTAATCACAAAAGCCAAAACCGGGTCATCTTCAATTTTTGACGGAAATCCATAAGTTTCATTTTTTCCATTCACAATAATAACATCATCATATCCCAACCCCTTAGATGAATGGGCCGTCATAAAGGTAATATCCAATTTCGGATATTTAACACTCTTCACTTTATTTCCCCGATTTATATATTCAAACAAGCCTGACCTTTCCAGATTATCTCCATCGAAGCCAAATCTTCCCAGCAATAAAATCGGTCCCGGCTCTTTATTTTCTTTTTTCTTATACTCCAGGAGTTGGGCTAACGCCGTTTCTACCGCACGCGCCAACGCATAATTTGCTCCGTTTCTACGACTTCCATCTCTGCTTTTTAATGTACTATCATATGTATATATAATCACAGGATTCTCTATTCTCTTATCTGAAATCAACTGTTTAGGAATCTGTTCCGTATTACGCTGTATAAAGTTCCCGGCAATATCTATGACATCCTGAGAATTTCTATAAGTCTTTACAATCTTCAGCATCCTGGCATAGCCCATCTTCTCCTTAAATTTAGTGAAAAGAGTAATATCCGAACCGCTGAAGGCATAAATAGACTGCCAGTCATCGCCAACCGCAATAATCTTTGCATTTGTCACTTCAGACAATGCCTTAACAAGGTCAAATCGCTGTCTGGAAATATCCTGATACTCATCCACGATAATGTACTTATAATCCAGTTTCTGCTTCATTTCTTTTACTTCTTTGAGAATTTTGGCAGATTCATTAATCATATCTTCAAAGTCAACCGCGCTGTTCTCTTTCAACCATCTTTCATACTCCAGATAACAATCATTACAAATATCCAAAAACAGTCTGCTCCGTACATTCTGGGTAGAATGATACATGCGGCTAAACTCCTCCTCCGTATATCCATTGACTTTGAAATTAGAAATAAACCGGCAGATAAGATTGACTAACTTACGGACATATCGGTTCTCTTCTCCTGCGACCAACATTTCCATTACTTCTTTATCTGACCTTTGTTTAAGTTCGAAGCCTTTTTCCTCCATCTCCTCGCGAAGATGAACTAACAACGGTTTTTTGTCATTATATGATGAAAATGTATAAATCAATGTCGTTCCATGCTGCTTATGTAACTTTACTTTATCATTTACCGCCTTTTTATATCGGTCCAATTCTTCCTGGCAATATATGTCGTTTTGTCCATTTTCCGATATTCCAAAATGTTCTATATAGGCGCTCCTGCCATCCTGATAGATGACAAAATCCGGCGTATATGGTTTCCGGGCATATGGCATATTATACGGATAAATAGGCTCATACTCATAATCAATGTTGTTAAGATAAAGAAAATTTGCAATCTCCACCTCCTGATGAGACCTCAAAACCTCATTTCGAATGGTGACTGACTTCTTCGTTCTTGCATCAATGACTTCACGCTTAAAATCTTCCAGGTCGCTTCTCATCGTTGAATAATTTGCTTTCGCAATATTATTGAAGAATCCATTTAAATCGTCACCCTCATACGGTGCATCAAAATAGGAAGCAAAAAACATAATCAGTTTATTGACAACGCTCTCTTTCCGCATAAGAGAACCTCGAAAATAATCTCTGATTACAAAATATAATCTATAATCTTCAACAATTTTCAACTGTACATCCGGTGTATTCGCATGTATGATAGTATTTCCCACAGAATGAAATGTTGCAATCGGGCACTCAATTTTTAAGGCGCCATGTATCTTTTCCTTCAGCTCATTTACCGCTTTATTTGTATATGAAACGACAAGAATCTGCGAAGGTTTAACCTCCTGCTTATCCACAAGATATTTTACCTTTGCAGCAACGGTTGTTGTCTTTCCGGCACCTGCACCTGCAATAACTAAACAATAATCTTCATCCGTTAAAATCACCCTTCTCTGGTCTTCATCCAAAGAAATTACCGGGTCAACTGCTTTCAAAACATTATCCAGGTAAAACTTCTCCCTAACCATGGTCCTCACAACAAAATCATCATTATGCTGCGCCATCTGCTTTTCTATATTTTCATAACAATATAAAGTATCTTCAATTTCGGCCAGAGAAATGCCATTAAGCTGGCAAAACTTATCCAACATTCCGCTGCTTTTCAATACATTAAAAAATGAAATGACATCAGAGCAGTTCTTTACTTCTTCATTATATTCACTCTTTGCAATATACCTGTCAGCATCCATTAAAGAACCAATAAAAGATTTCAGTTCAATCAATTTGATAACATTTTCATTCTTAGGAATGGAATTTTCCGATATAATAGAATCCTTTGGAGAATTATCCATTTTTACTTTTTTATAACCAAAAATCCTGTTTAAAAATCCCATATTCTCAATTTCTCCTCATTCTCTTGTCAAAATATTACTTTGCCACCCAATAAATCTTGTTAATCGTCCTTGCTTTAAATAATAGCCTAAATAAAAATAGAATAAAAAGTCCTCCTGAATCATAACAGTAGTAAGGGGTGATTTTTTGAAAATTCAATGGAAAAACCTGATTGCCTGTCTTGCCATACCGCTCGCAATCGGAGGCTTATCTGCACTTTTAACCCGAAACAACATGGAAATGTTTGAATCTCTTAATAAACCGTTTCTGGCCCCTCCCGGCTGGCTGTTCCCTGTGGTATGGACGATTCTATATATCCTTATGGGAATCGCATCCTATCTGGTGCTTACATCCGGGAAACCACACACCGCTGCTTTGACTGCATACGGTATTCAGCTTGTATTTAATTTTTTCTGGCCGATTATCTTTTTCAATCTGAAGCTGTACCTGTTTGCATTTATCTGGCTCATTTTACTGTGGCTGCTGATTCTCAAAACAACCGTTCTCTTTCGTCAAATATCAAAATCAACCGAATATCTGATGCTGCCATACCTGCTATGGGTAGCCTTTGCAGGGTACTTAAACTTTTTCATCTGGCTTCTAAATTAAGAAAAATTTTATTTAATAGCCACTTTGATAACATTGTCCCGCCTGTTTTCAAACAAATCATAGGCTTCTGCAATATGCTCAAGAGGATATGTATGGGTAATCAAAGGCGTTGTATCAATTTTTCCTTCCTCAATCAGCCGAAGTATTTCTTCGCAGTCACAGCCATCGACACCGCCCGTTTTGAAAGTCAGATTTTTCCCATACATATCCGGCAGCGGCAATATCTGCGCCTCGTCATACAAGGCCACAACAGTCACAATGGCATTGGGTCTTGCATTTTCCCATGCCATCCTGAAAGTATCTTTTGCCCCGGCAACCTCCAGTATCACATCCGCTCCGCCGTGATCGCTGTTTTCTTTTACAAATTGCTGAAGCTGCTCCGGCTCAACAACACTTACCTCCGGATAATATTTCTGTACAAATTCTCTCCGAACTTTATCTTTCTCGCATACGATAATCCGTTTCGGCTTTTTCAGCATCACGCACAATAAGGTACATATTCCGGTAGGACCCGCACCGATAATAAGCACCGTATCCTCCGGTTTAATTTCAGATATCCGAGCCGCCCAAAATCCTGTAGCAAGAATGTCTCCGACAAATAATGCCTGTTCATCCGTCACACTATCCGGTATCCGGTTTAATCCCTGGTCTGCATAAGGCACACGGACATACTCCGCCTGTCCGCCGTCAATACGGCAGCCCAACGCCCATCCGCCATCGGAATCGGTACAATTATTTACATAACCGTTTTTACAGAAAAAACATTCTCCGCAAAATGTTTCCACATTTATAGTGACCCTGTCTCCCGGCTTTACTGTTTTTACCGCATCCCCCACGGTCTCCACGATGCCTACCATCTCATGCCCCACGGTCACCCCCGGTACAGCTCTTGGAACTGAACCGTGCTTAATATGTAAATCGCTTGTACAGATACTGGCAAGGGTTATCCTGACAATAGCATCCTTCTCATTCTGCAGCTCCGGCTTTGGTTTCTCCCGCAATTCAAATTTTCCCTTTTCAATATAAGTATAGGCCAACATGATATCACTCCTTTACACCAAATAATCTTCTCCATCCCGAATTTCTTTTATGATATTCGACCCAAAAATCATGGGCCTTTTTTAACAGTTTGTTTTCAATCCACTCTTTCGTATAATCCGCCTTCCATTTGACAACATTGTCAAAACAATCCATACAATTTGTATCAAACTTGTACCCCGGACTCCAATACAAATTCAACTTATCATTCTCAAATTCCGATAAATCAACAGAGATTTCTGCCAATATATCCCCGCGAATTTTTCCATAGACATTCAAGGACAATGTAACTCTGTCTCCCGTGCAATTATTAAATATATTCCATTCCTCTTCGCCATCTTCCTTGAAACAACTATACCTTATCGCGCGGAGCTTGACGAAGCGCGCCCATGCGGAGCATCTGACATGCGGGGTGCCCGAATGGGCATGATTTTTCGCAAAAAACAATATTTCCTTCCATGCCGTCCCATCGATGGTCATAAGCAGGTACTTTTTTCCTACTTTTTTCAGCCCTTCGACTCCCAGAACAGAAGCGATTTGATTCTGAGCCGCGATATACTCGTCTTTTAATTCTTCAAATAATTTGTAGATATGATGGGCCGTATGCGCATTGACACATATACGCATGTTTTCAATCTGCATAAAAATCTCTTCTTCATCCTCAAATCGGCCGACATTATGCTTATTTTCAAATTCTTCTTCCGAAACAAAATAATCTTCAAGCAGCTTATCCTGATTAAATGTAGGATACACGCCGGATATATTATGCTGGCGATTTTCCATCATACAGCATATCTCTTCCTCATAAGACAGTGGGATATAGGCTGTCAGTTGAATATCGCCGTACCCTTTCTTCCACAATCTGACATCACCGAAGTCATCACTCTCCGTCTGCATCAGCATTTCCGTTTTCCTGTTTATACTGAAATAACGCAGCCGCCCGGAATCATATACCATATTGATGATATCATATACGTCCACAATAAATCCGTTTTTCTCAACATTTTTCTTAGCTATCTCTTCAATCAGTTTGTTAAAATTCAAAATGTTTTTCGAATAGGAAAATTCTTTTCCATTTTCCAGGCGGACAATATCCGGCTCTCTATAATGATGAATATTGGAATTTAAAACAAGAATATTCAGAGTATCGATATACCCAATTAAATCAGAACCATTAAACTTTTCAATCGTTTTCTCTATCTTTTCTCTATCATCCCTTGATGTCACCTGAAATGCGATTCTGTTTTCGTAATCAATCAAATCCACTGCTATAAAATTCCCTGATACTTTTGCGGACAGTGACACAAGATGGATATCATACAATCTATCCAAAATCCGGCCAAAAATCTCTTCACAAATGACATTTATATCCGTCAGATTATTCTTATTATTCATTTTAATTGCAGCCGCAATTTCTTCCAAGCGCTTCGAAATCCGCCCGATATCAATATCTTCATCCCGGATACTTCTCTTTGTTATCTTCCTCATATTTCCACATACTCTTTCAATTTTATTCTAAGATAATTTTTCATTTCAAAGTATTCCTTCGCAGATATTTTCAACCCGTCTACAATCTCCCAGTCCTCATCGCCCCAGTACAGGGCAGATAAAATCTTATAGCACCTTTTTCCAAATCGTCTCATATCATTCCATAAGCACACATGATTAACAAAGTTCCCACGAACAGGAAATAAAATAGTATAAACCGGCTCATCGGAATCTCCAATAAATTGATTCAAAGATAATTTTGCCTCTAAACGAATCTTATCATTTCTTTTTCTCCGCTCATCCTTAAAGGCATCAATAATCCGATTTTGGGAATATATCCACAGCAAATCCTCATTATAAAAGTTATCCAGTTCATTCCTCACTTCAACATATTTCAGAAAGGCAATACTTCGACATTCATCAAATTCCAAACCTTTTCCATAAACTAAGTATAACTGGTATACCATTTTGTCCAGCTGTGTATATTCATAATCCGACATCTCCTTCTGCCGTTTTATCATCCCATTCTCCCGATATCCGGAGATTCGGATACTTCCTGAAGCCGGCCAATCCAGAGATTTTCTTCCGGATTCCATTCCAGCCAGTACACAGCCGGTATCGAATAACCAAACTTTTGGAGAATCTCTTTCCATTTCTTAAACTTCATCGCACCGCCTCTCGGAAACCTGAAACTCTTGTCCCCATCCAGTTTTATGGCGATGGTTTTATAATCCTCCGAGTACCGAGAATCCACCCACATCTCCTCGTTATTTTCCTTTATCATTTTAATCACCGATGGACTGATGAAAACCTGCCCATCTTCTCTGACTTTTATTTTTGGACCGTTAAATATTTTCTCAGGCATCGGGAATTTTATAAATTTATCAAAATTCAAATCATTCTTTCTCTTTTGCATAAGCATATCCTCCTTGCATCACGCGTGCATTTTCATTTCAGACATATATTTACCCACCTTATTACCTATTATAACGCAGGCAGGTAATAAAGTGGGGGATAAATTTTTTCTTCACATATTCACCTGGCAGAATATTAAGTCCATTCTCCGTTGCCACCCTCTGTTTTAAGGATGCGCAGATAATGATTGGCTTCCCGGAGCACGTGGTCTGCCAGCAATGGCAGAATAATGGAACGTATGCCGCAGCCTGTAATTTCTTCCGTACCTGCCGCTTTAAAGTCGCGATACTGTTCCGTCGTTTCCAGCGTTTTTCTTGTCAATGCATCTAGCGTACGGCAATCCTGTTTTCTCGCCTCTTCCAATAAACGACAATAGTCACCGACAAAATCATCTGCTGTTTTCATAAGCTCACATTCTGTCGGGTCAAGCAGCCCACGAATAAACATGGCATGTTCCATCATAATCTGATTCCAGAACAATTCTGCCTCTTTCAAATTTTTTGGCGGCATACATCCCTTTTCTTCCAGTTCAGTTATAATCTGCCGATATAATTTTGCCTCCCGCAGAATATGCTCAATCAACAGCGGATAATTCGCTGTATACAGATGACAGGCCCCAATCTCCTGCAAGATTTTCTCTTTAAATGCAATCAATCCATCCATCAGATACAGGGCTCTCTGATTTAGGAGACGCACCTGCTGTACCATTCTTCTGTTCTGACAACCGATTCCATCGCCGGCTCGCAATCTCTGTTCCGCCTGCGTAATCCGAATATTAATCGGAATCCTGGTCAACCTTCTTGTCTGCTGCTCCGCCATTTCCGTAAATTCAGTGAACACTTCGCCGGAACCCAGTACATCTTTGCCTGCTATTCCATTGGCAAGCCCTACCGTATGCCCTAATACTTTTTCAAACTGTTCTCGAAACCAATCCGCCTGTTTTCTATATTCCACTTCCCCTGCCGGAAAGGCAGCCAGAAGAAACAACGCATGCTCCCTCATAATTCTGGCAAAAAATAAATGTGTTTCCAGGGATATTACTACATATTCTTTCATTTTCCTGCATACCTTATTATTTTATTGAATCTCTATATAATATATGCGGATTTATAATTCCCAGTTCATCAATATCCGGAATAGCCGCTATTCATTTTCCGGCCCGTAATTCAGAAAACAAAACCCTCGCAAATTCTTCTCTGGCATATTTTTCTCTCCACGGAGTATGACCGCATTTATCAAGTACATATGATTTTATGTCCACATTAAGAGCTTTTAATGGTTCAATAACCCCCGCCGCCGGATGTGGGTCAACCGCTCCTTGAATCAGCACCATCGGGCAGGAAATCCTTCCAAGCCTTTCCAGCAGTTTTCCGGATTTCCGTAACTCTGCAGCTTCCTTCCAAACCTTTTCGTACAAATCTCCGTTTACGTCTGCCTTATCCCTCAAAGCTTCCTCTTCATGATATCCGTCTGCTTTATCACATATTTCACCTAATCGCTGCAGGTATTCATCCTTCTCTCCAAAACCGTTCTCTAACTGCCGCAGAATCTTTTCAAATTCTTCCGCTTCCTCTGATGACATATTTTCTTTTCTGCGTTCTCCGATTTGAGGAACATAATATTCATCCAAAGGACCGCTGCCAATCAAAATTACTTTTTCCACTTTATCCGGAAATCTTTCTGCAAATAATCCTGCCAGCCATGCGCCCCAGGAATGTCCTGCCAAAATAACTTTTCCAGCGCAACTCTCTTCAATTTGCTCCATTAACTCTTCTTCCAGCTCCTCAATCGTATATTTTGACTGCATCGGCTCAAGGACGCCAAACTCTTTTGAAATCAGCCTTGCAAGTCCAAAGGCTGAGCCTGCTGCTCCCGGCCCGCCATGCAAAACCACAATATTATATGGCTCTTTTCCGTGTTTTCTAACCATACCGCTCTCCTTTACAGGCCCTTTTCCATACAAACAGCTTCCTTCCCCGTTTCTTTTCTCCATAATATGATAGCAAAGGAAATCTCCGTTTTCTGCTTCAATTTTTTCGTAGGATACAATCTGATATCCCCGTTTCAAATACATACTTTCCGCCGGAAAAGAAGCGGCCACATGAACCTTTGGATAATTCTCAAAAATCCTTGCTTCCAGCAAATCCATCAATCTGCTTCCATAGCCCTTTCCCTGATACTCAGGCAAAATAAATAATCTGCAAATCTCATTCTTCCGAATACTCCCAGTACCTATCAGTTTTTCCTGTACCAACACAAGATAGATTTCTTCGGAAGTCATCGCCTCTTCAATCCTCTCTTTGCAGTGCAAATCAAGAAAAAACTGCACTGCACCTGCCGGGTAATAATGGGGATATATAGTTTTGATTGTTTTTTCTACTATTTCTGATACAATGGCAGAATTATCTGCCAATCGCAACTCCATATTCAAATCTATCATCTCTCTGCACACTTTTCTTTATTTTACTCTATTTTTTCATTCTTGCATACCTGAATTTACTGAATACATACCTTGCACATTTCCATATTCGTCATATTGCTAAAATTCCAACCTGCATATATGAACACCAAAAAATCTCTACATTCATAAAGCCACAATCTCTTAGAATCTTAATTTGTTCTTGTATTGTTATTGGAAAATATTCTGTATTGTATCTGCTCAAATGTCATCTAGTGATTCACCAAGATAGAAGTAATTACATCAAATTGCGAATCATAGTTTATTTCTTCTACTGGAAGTTTTAAAAATTCTACACTGGGAAAACTGATTTTCTGTCTTGCAACCTTTAACATAACAGATGAATTATCCGTACAAATCATCTTTTCCACATTGCATTGTTCAAATGCCACTTTTGCCATTTTGCCAGTCCCACAGCCTATATCCAGCCAAGATACTGCCTTATTTGAAAATGCAGCTGAAACCACATCTGCTATCTGATTATAAGCTTTATCATAATACGGTATAGTATTTAAAATATCTTTATCATACCTTATCGCGCGAAGCCTGACGCAGCGCGCCCATGCGAAGCATCTGACATGCGGAATGCCCGAAAGGGTATAGCTTTCTGCCGAAAAAGCTGCCTTACGATTACTCACACCTATCCTCCTAACACATTATTTATAAGTATCCAAATAGTGCTGCAATTTCTCTGCTAATTTCCCGATATGCACACCATCTACAAAAGAATGATGCACCTGTGCTGAAAATGGCAATAAAATTTTACCGTCCTTTTCGTAATATTTACCCCAATCAAATAGCGGCGTTGCATTATCTTTTTTGCCCGAATCCGTGTGGGAAATATGAGTAAAACTCACCCAAGGGAAAGCTGAAAACTGGAATACATCATTTCCTAGTGGAGCAGTAAAATACTCCTTTTGCTCTTTTTCAATTCGAGTTGCTACCGCCACATATTCTTCCAGCGTATCTTGCATTTCCACATTTACAACTTTAAATAACTCCGTTTCTCTATTCAAATAGGTAAATGCTGTATTAATTCTTTCAAACTCAACAGGCTCACCATCTACAAATCGGTATCGGAACTCCTTAATCTCATTTGCACACTTTGAAACAGCAAATACAAAAGAAAACGTAAATGAATAACCTTTCAATCTGATTTGTGACAAAAAGTTCGTAATATCAAGGTCAAAGCTCACACAATACTGTGGTTGTACACTATCTCGGAATACTTGATAGTGCAAGCTTCGTTCCCATGCAGACAAATCAATTTTCTTCATTTCATCATGCCTCCTAAAATCATTATATTAAGAATCCTATTCTCACTCTGATTATATTCTCTAATTTGTATGATGTCAATTAGTTGTATGATGTCTATATTCAAAAATATAGGTCCCTGCCTTCAGGGCAAGAACCTAGAATGTTAATCAAGTCCTAATTCTTTCATTGCGTGCATGATATGAATCTTCATAGCATTTTTGGCGCCCTCTGCATTACGCTGCTCCAAAAATTCCATAATCATTCTGTGGTCATTTATTGTATCTTCAATGGCCTTATCACTCTGTAAAGATAAGTATACTCCCTTTGAAATCGCCTGATATAAAATCGGCATAAGTTTATTCATAAATTCATTATGGGTAGCCTGTGCAATCGCTTTGTGAAAAGAATGTTCATCATCTGTTCTGTCTTGATGATTGCTGATTTCCTTTTCCACCTTTTTGCCAAATTCTAATATCCTCTTTATTTCGGAATCTGTTGCCCTTAAAGCAGCATAATAAGCAGCCTCCGGTTCAAATATCAAGCGCATTTCATATAAATCTCTCGCATTAACTTTTATATTTGATAGCTGTTCTAAATCCTGTTGCTTTTTAAATGCATTTTCTTTGACATATGTTCCTTTTCCTCTTTGAATTTCCAGTATATCCAAAGCAACCAAAATTCGGATTGCTTCTCGCAGCGTAGTACGGCTTACGTTCAATTCTTCTGATAAATCCAGTTCATTTGGTAATTTATCGCCGACAGAAAATCTTTTTTCTATTGTTATCATGGATAGAATATTATCCGCAACACTTTGTGATAACATCTTATTCCCTTTCATAATCTCACCTTAACCTTTTCTGCCATTATACTATGCTTAATACCTAAATTCAAATCTCTTGATTCAACGGTTTTCAGTTATTTATGGAATATGTGATATTTTTCAATTTTGTCACATACAGTCCTAATGCTTCTAAAGCCTTATATAATCAGCGTTTCGAGCATTTTGATTCCTATTTCCTATTGTATTTGTACCCCACTGTTAGATATCCGGGATACAAGTTGGATTGGCTTACGCCAATCCAACACAGGCTAGTCCGTACTAGCGGCTTTCGCTTCGCACACCACTAGACGGACTGGCTGCTTTTTCGTGTCCAATTATTGCAATTCCCCAATTTATTAATGATTATTGTACGTTTGAAATAGTTGATACCGCTATGTCTGTTAAAGCATCTACTTTACCACGCCCCTCATCCGATGCAACTTCATCCATAAGTTCTTTTGCCAACTGTTCTCTGTCATATTTTAACCGCTTCAAAATTGGGGCATGTCTTAGTTCAAAACTTTTAAATACATCGTCCCATGTGTATGCATACACTTCATAATTTTCTACTTGTACTACTAATCCTATTTTTCCTTTATCTTTAAAGGTTTCATAACGACTTTTTATATCTTCATCAACTCGTCTGCATACAGCAATAAATTTCCACCGTCTGTACTCGCTATTAAAGTCTGGTTGTTTTCTTATAAAATCCATATAATCTTCAACTTGCCTTAAAACCTTTTTTGATAACGAAACTTTTGGCGCTTTTAATTCTACAATGATATTCTCTTCTAACACTGTTTCAAATGAATTCTCGACTTCTCTTGAATTACACATAAAAATATCCATTCTTCGCTCTTGTTCAACATCCTCCTTTAATGTTGCATTAATGTCGTTTTCTCCATATAAAATATTGATGTATTTCTCTAATGCCTTTTTCATCTGCTGATCGGCACTGGCAAGATTATATTGTTCTCCAAAAAGCCAAAAATGTTGTTCTACAATTTTCTGAATATGATCTCTTTCATTAGCAAATTGCGTCAAATCGTATACTATAGTTTTCAGCAGTTCTATAACTTTGTATCTACCCTCTATAAATTTTATAGACTCTATAATATTTTCCAATTTAGTTTTTTTCAACATATCTGAAAAATCCTGCCTTTGCTCTGGCGACAATTCAACGATTTGTTCAATTATTGATAATACATTCTCTCTTTCCTCAGAATTTAAAAGCAAATTTAAGAATCCAAGCAAAGATTTTTCCTGAATAGGTTTAAGTTTATAAAATATTTTAGGTTCAATCTTATATATTTCTTCTGTAATCTTTACTAAGTCTTGCTTTCTCATCCTCCCATAAGCATCATCGGAAAATGTCGGAAAGGTTTTTCTTTCCTCCATCATCTCTTTTATTGCCTTTTCTGCTCTTTGTGACATATATGTTCCAATCTTTTTTTCGATAAAAGAAGATATAAATTTTTTTAATTTTTTAAATGTTTTTTTGTCATCCTCTGATTCAAACAAACTAATTTGCAAAGCGTCCAATTGTTTTTCTATATCATCTTTCTCATCAAAAAATTCAGACTTTACAAAAACACTATGATTAAAATCAATAGTATTTCTATTAAATGTCGTAGTTTCTCTACCCCTTACAATATCAGTACTATCAAAATAATAACAACAAAATTTTTCTTTTATAGATTCTTGCCATACAACTAAATTAATTTCAAATCTGATATTATCAATTATTTTTGATACTTTCTCGCTTAACTCAGTATTAATATATTTTCCATAATTAATAGGTGTTCCATCTACACAAATACTTATATTTCGATTTTTGAATAAATATAAAAACCATGCAAATTCTTTTAGTAATACAGGCTCAAGTACATCAAAAGCCATGTTCTCTGTTGTCAAAGAATAAATATTACTAAAAAATACTTTAGTACCTGTGTTTCTTTCTATTGACGTTGTTGGCTCCGTACAAATTATTACTTCCTTTTTGTCATTTTCCAAAATAATATCATATGTTTTTAATTCTTTACCATCATTATATACCGTAGTCCATTTTGCACTACATGCAAATGCCATAAAAGAAAATCGTCCTTTTCCTTTATTCGCTTTAGATTTCATTTTCAAAGACATAAGATTCTTCTTTGAAGCCAAAAATGCCCCAAATGTATCTCCTAATTCCTCATAACTAATCCCATCACCATTATCTGAAATTGAGAGGTTATCAATACCATAGGCAATATTATGACTAAAATTAATATTAATTTCTGTCGCATGAGCTTCAAGACCATTCCATATATATTCACATATAGCTTCCTTATAGTCATTCGTAATCCCAGACGACTCTATACTTTGATTTTTTACACTTAACGGTAGTATCATTTTAATTCCTCCCAAATTTTTATCTCTATTTTAGACAAAAAACTATTTATCAATTATATATGAAGCGATTATAAAGTTGTACATTCTACAATTTATCCTAGCCAAACAGCATATGGCTTAATTTGATAAAAATCAGAACTCAGTTGCAAAATATGTCCGAAAACTCCTAAAGGAATGTCTTTACCACCTAATTTTCTTAATGAAGTCGCAAGATGTGAAGTAAATCCAGAATAGGAAGTCTGCATTTTGTCAATTCCCATGCTCATTACTATTTCAGCATTAATAGCATTAGAATTCTTAAAATAATCATCTCTTTCGTCATACATATTTATACCGTTATTATAAAATGGTATATATCCCCATTGCTGTATAAATCCCACTGCTTCTTCCCAATTTTTTACATTTAATTTTGTATCAAATTCAATATTGCCAAAAACAAAGTTTGTTTTTCCCAGCTCATACTTTGTAAATATTTCCTGTTTATTACGCAACAAAACTTCATTTTCTTCAATATACTTTTTGAGATGTTGGATTTTTGTTTCATAAGGTTGTATTTCTACTTTTTCAATTGTACGAGTAGTTTCAACCCCACCGGACAAGTTTACATCTACATTAAACAGTTGTTTAAGTAATTTCGCCAAACCTATATTTCCAGAAACGCTGCCAGCTCCTTTTTGAGTCATCTTTATATGCTCTTCTTGAATAAAATCTGAAGATATCTGGGATAATAAATTATCTATACCTTGCTTATCAATATACCAATAATTGACTAATCTCATTATTAAGCCCCCTTTAGCATGAAAACTCTATATGCACATTTTACCATCTTACTAACCTATTCTCTACACATTTTTGCTACATTATGAAAACACTATAATAGGGCAAATATATCTTATCGAAACTCATAAAAATTGTAAGCTTATATTGAGATTACCCCTAGTCCGCTCATAAAAATATATATGTCATACTAGTTTATACTCCGTTCAATTTCTTGTATCTCCCCACTCTATATCAACCACCACCGACACATTAATGTAATCCTTAATCTCCTTATTCCTCATTTTCTCACCCTCATCTGTAAACACAATATGCTTATGAAAATGCCTAAAATTAAGGATTTCTACATATCTTTTCTTTGTATCGACACTATAGTCTCCACATGCTCCGTCGCCGGGAACATGTCCACCGGCCACACGCCCCTTGCCTTATATCCCTTTTTCTCAAGCCATTTCACATCCCGCTCCAGGGTCACCGGGTTGCAGGAGACATACACAACTGTCTTTGGATTCATTTTCACGAGGGAACTCAGAAAGGCTTCGTCGCTGCCGCTCCTCGGCGGGTCCATAAGAACCACATCCGGCAGACGGACGCTTTTATCCCGCTGAGCCGCTGCGGCCAGTTTTACCATGAATTTTCCTGCATCATCGCAGACAAAACGGATATTTTTTATGTTGTTTGCCTTCGCATTGCCGATGGCATCCCGGACGGCATCCCGATTAAGTTCAACGCCAATCACCTCATCCACGTAATCACTGGCAATCATACCGATAGTGCCAATACCGCAGTAAGCATCAATCACATACTCTTTTCCGGTAAAGCCTGCCGCCTCGATGGCCTTTTTATAAAGCACCTCCGTCTGAACCGGATTCACCTGGTAGAAAGATTTTGCCGAGATACGGAATTTTTTGCCGCAGAGAATATCCTCGATATAACCCTTGCCGTAGAGCACTTTTTCCCGCTCGCCCAAAACCATGCTCGTCCGCTTATCATTGATATTATGAATAATTGTTGTAATCTGCGGATGCTCTTTTAAAAGCGCCTTGACAAAGTTATTGCGGGAAGGGAACACCGGGGAACCGGTAATGATAACCACCATAATCTGCCCCGTGGCAAATCCCCGTTTCACAAGCACATGCCGCAGCAGTCCGTATCCCGTATCCTCATCATAAGTTTTTATCTTGAAAGATTTCGCCAGCTTGCGAATCGTCCCTATGATTTCATCTGCCAATTCATCCTCAATCATGCAGGATTCCACAGGGATAACCTGATGGGTACCCTCTCTGTACACGCCGGAAATAATGTTTCCCTTTCTGTCCCTGTCAAAAACTGCATGAACTTTATTCCGATAGTGGGTTGGATTTTCCATCCCCACGATAGGATGGATTTTGCAATATTTTCCCATCAGTTTTCCAACCATTTTTTCTTTTATTTTTAACTGTTCCTCATAGGGCACACCCTGATAACGGCAGGGGCCGCCGCATTTTTTATGTACCGGACAGATTTCCGCTTTCCCCATCCTGTTTGTCACCTCACACTGATTTCTATCATTTATGTTACAATAAAATCTGCGGGAATACAAGCATCGACTCGGCAATACAGCAAATAGCAGGGCGCTATTTAAAAACGGCAGGCAATCCGCCTGCCGCAATCATCTGCCTTTAGTTTTTGTCTTTAGTTTTGGCAGCCGCAAAGGCAGCTCACCTGTGAAAAATCAAATGGCGCCATCACCTGTCGGATAAAATATCCCTGCTCATGCCGGCACACCGGGCAGGCCTTCGGGGCTTCTTTGCCGGTATAAATATAGCCGCAGTTTAAGCACATCCAGGCGGTTTCCTGGTCAGCCACAAAAAGTTTGCCCTGCTCCATGAGCTGTGCGAAATGCTCAAAGCGGTCCGCATGGGTTTTCTCAACGGCTGCAATGTTGTGGAAAAGATTTCCAATCTGGGCAAATCCTTCCTGTTTGGCCGTATCGCCGAAATGTTTGTACACATCATCGTACTCTTCCAATTCGTTGTGCTGCGCCATGCGGAGCAATTTGGATACCTCCGGGGCAATGTCCACCGGGTAGCCGCCGTCGATAGCAATGGTCTCGCCGGCCATATCTTTTAAATGGCTGTAAAATAATTTCGCATGTTCTTTTTCCTGATCCGCGGTAAAGGTAAACACGGTTTCAATCACATACAAGCCGTTGGCTTTTGCCTGAGATGCCGCCATTGTATATCTGTTTCTCGCCTGACTTTCGCCTGCAAAAGCCCGCATTAAATTTTTCATTGTTTCACTTTCTCTGAAATCCATTATTCTTCCTCCTGAATTTTAAATTTATAACAACGGATGGTCGGAAAGGGCTTTCAGCCGTTCCCACCGTCTGTCGATTTCTTTTTGGATGTCCTCAACAACGCCCCTGTACTGGGGTTTTCCCAAATGCCGTGTCCGTCCCATCAATGACAGCCAATCAAGCACCGGGATTTTTTTATTCGTCTTTTCCGGGTTGTAACTCAAAGATGTCTGCCCTTTTTCCACTTCGTAAAGCGGGAAGTAACAGCAGTCCACAGCCTTTCCTATGATGGTCCGCTCTTCCTCCGGTTTATCGGACCAGTTCAGCGGGCAGGCCGATAATGCACGGATATAAGCCATTCCCTCGGATTTGGCGTAAACCTGGGCCTTTGCCGCTTTCTTTACAAAATCCGCCGGATTGGACTCGGCGGCCATTGCCACATAAGGCATTCCCGTGGCCGCCATAATCGCTGCCGTATCTTTATGGAAGAAGGTTTTTCCGTATTGCTTCGGCCCCACATGGGAAGTCGAACTTTTTGCCCCCATCGGTGTGGAGTAGGACAACTGATATCCCGTATTCATATATCCGCCGTTATCATACTCCAGCAAAATCAAATGACTTCCCCGGAGAGCCGCGCCGATCGCCGAGCCCAAACCGATATCCATACCGCCGTCGCCGCTGACCATCACAAAGGTAACATCGCCTTCCGGGTATTCGCCCCGTTTCTGCCGCTGTTTAAACATTTCGACGACTCCGGATAAAGTTGCCGCCCCATTCTGAAACAGGTTATGAATATAAGGTATTTTAAAAGAAGTTTTCGGATAACCGGTAGTCACCACCATGCCGCAGCCGGTCTGAAACAATATAACCACATGGCCTTCAATACCTTTAAGCAGAAGGTTTACGTTTACCGGAATTCCGCATCCCGGACAGGCCCCATGCCCCGGGCTGAGACGCTTCGGCATGGCAGTCAATTCATTGATTCGGGCATTTTCAATCTGAACATGGCCGTTTTCCGGGTTTATGCTCCGACGGATAATTCCCGGCGAGGCCGCCTCTTTCCTAATCGGCTCATAATATTGTATTTCCTCCCGGCCGCCGATACCCTTCGTCACTCCGATATAATCAAAGGCTTTGGCCTTCGGATTCTCACCCTCCCGAAAAAGCATTTCACCGTCCTCAGCGTAAAAATCTTTACCGCCAAGGCCGTAAATCCGGCTGAGTACCCGAATATCATTACCGCCCCTGCCAAAACTCTGAAGCATTGCCTTGATTTCCAGCGTCATATTTCCGCCGCCGGCGCCGTAGCTGTCCTGCCTGTCGGCAACAATCACTGTTTTTACATTTTTACAAATGTTGTAAAGAGCTTCCGCCGGAAACGGCCGAAGAACACCGGCGGTAAACACGCCGACTTTCTTGCCCTCAGCGCGGAGCTTCTGAACAGCAGAGCGCATCGTATGATAAGCCGAACCCAGAATAAAAACAGCAATTTCCGCATCTTCCATCTGATATTCCTGTGCCGTTCCATAATTCCGCCCGGAAATCTCTCCATATTCCTCATAAATCGTCGGCAGCCATTTTTCCGCTGATTTCATCGCCTGATGAAGCTGGTATTTATTATTGATAATATCCGGTTCATTCATATAGGAACCGATGGTGACCGGATGGTTCATATCCAGCAAATCCACCTCCGGCTCCCGCCTGCCGACAAATTCCCGGACAACCTCGTCCGACTCAAAAACCATGCATCGCCGTTTCTGATGACTTGTAAAAAAGCCGTCAAAGGCCACAATCACCGGAAGATTCACTTTTTCCGCCAGCTTCAATCCGCATATATTCATATCGTAAACAGCCTGAGGCGTATCGGCAAAAAGAATAATCCACCCCGTATTTAAGGCATACATGATATCACTGTGGTCCCCCTTAATCGACAGAGGGCCGGAGACGGTCCGGCAGGCCACATTCATCACCATCGGAAAACGGGTTCCCGACTGGACAGGCAGCTGCTCCAGCGCATATAAAAGTCCGTTTGCACTGGTCGCATTGAACACCCGGCCTCCGCAGGCCGAAGCTCCATAACAAATCCCCGCCGCACTGTGTTCGCCTTCCGCAGCCACCAGCGATATATCATGAAGCCCTTCCGCCTTCATCGCATCCAGATTTTCCGCAATCTGGGTGGAAGGTGTAATCGGATAATATCCCATAACATGATAATTAATCTGCTTTGCCGCATAGGCCGCCAGCTCATTTCCACTGTCAAAAAGCACCTTCTGAGCCTGAATTTCTCTCTTTTCCATTATCTGACACCTCCGTCATTCCGGCGTTCACTCATATAACTTTCCCCGGTAATCCATCCATCCGAAGCCTTCTGGGTCCAATGCATGTTCGAAGCTGTCAAATCCTTATCCGGCACAAACCACTGAGGCGCCGGATGTTCTGCTTCCACACCGGCGACAAGTGCATTCACCGGACAGACGGCAACACACCGGAGGCAGCCTTTGCAGTAGTGATAATCCAGCCCCTGATTCATCATCTGTTCTTTTCCTTTATAAGTTCCCCGTTTAAACTGGAACACCATATCGGGACAAGTCGAATCGCAAAGACCGCAGTGAATACATTTGGACGCATCAAACAGGGGCAGATAACCGCTCCGCGATGCCGATAAATCATTGGATGCCATACTTCCGGCCAGAGGATTTGCACCGCCAATGGGTGCATTTTCATAACCCCAGACAAGCTTTTCCTGCCGGGGCTCCGAAATCCTTTTTTCCTCTGTCTTTCTGTGAAAATGCTGAACCATGGCATGTCCGGCCATAAATCCATTTAAATTGATTTCCAGAAGGTCAGGATATTTTTTGCCGACGGTCTCTTCAATCAACTGCCTTCCGCAGGCCAGAAAATCCCTGACCATCCGATTCTGCTCACTCCCCCGACTCATCCCACTTTCCTGATTCGTCCCGCTTTCCTGATTCGTCCCGCTTTCCTGATTCGTCCCGCTTTCCTGATTCTGTCCGCTCCCCAGGCTTTGTCCGCTTATAATATCTTCATCCTCCAGCGCTTTCATCATGGCGCCAAGCATAATCATATTCATACGACTTTTTGTCTGCATGGCAATGGCGATGCCGTCAAGATAATAAATATGGCCGGAAAGCCATGGATAACTTTCTGCCAGCGCATCGCCGTCCTTCCGGGTATTGACAACGATTTTCCGGGGCATCTCCAAAATATCCGGCCATGGATACTTTAACAAAATATTTTCCTGAAAGATGCCGAGAATGTCCGGTTCCCGCACCGGGCTGTTAATCAATATTTCTTTATCGCCCTCACACCACCGTATAAATGAACTGACGGGTGAGCCCCGTTTTTCCGAGCCGTAACTGGAAAATGCCGCCCCGTTCAGGCCGAGGTATTTCACCCCCAGTTCGCCAAGCATTTTCCCGCACAGGTTTGCCCCCAAACCGCCGAGACTTTCCAGGCGGATTTCAAAATAAGCCCTGTCCTTCATATTCTTTTCCTGCCTTCCTCTTATTTAGAGCTAGTATGTGCATATCTTTTTCCAAATATACGCAAAAAAGGACGGCAGCCTTATTGACTGTCGCCCTCTAATGATTCTCCTGCTTTAAACCTGTTGCCAAAGCAGCATATTATGAACAAATTCGGTATTCAATTTTCCCGTATCCTTTAACCATGAAAGATAGGAACGCACCGTACTTCCGACAAGCACATACTGTTCAAAGTTCATTTCCAGTCCATATTCGATAAACAATTTCTGTAAAATCACTTCAAAGGAAAGCGGTTCTTTGCAGAGTTCGATGATTTTTTCCCCTATCTCATAAACCTTATCTATATTGTACTGGGCCAGCTCAGAAATATCCTCCGCAGCCGCCGCGTGGGCCGGAATGAATATTTTCGCCTTTAATGTTTTTACCATCTCAAGGGTCTTTATATAAGCGCCCACATCATAGATAAAACCAATCTGGTATTTATCCAGAGTTTCCCTGCTCGACAGGCAGTCTGCCAGATAAACCACATCATCCGGCGTTCGAAATCCCACCATATCCAGGAAATGTCCCGGCAGTTCAATCATCGAAAAACCCTTCGGCAAAACATCCTTTGTCAGATATTCGGCATTGCTTCCCTGGGCCATCAGAAATTTATGCCGGAGGTCTTTACACGGATAACCGCCATATAAAAATGATGGTTCCAGCACCGTATGATTGGTGAAATCGCACTCCGTCCCCGGCGCATAAATTTTGCAGCCGGTCTGCCCCTGAAGATACTTGTTTCCGCCAATGTGGTCCGCATTGGAATGGGTATTATATATGGCTGTCAGTTTCCAACCGTTGGCATCGAGAATCTTCCGGATTTTCCGCCCGGCATCCTTATCATTTCCACTGTCAATCAGGCAGACTTCATCACCGCCCAGTTTCACAAGTCCTATTTTGGCAGGACTTTCTATATAATAGCTGTTTTCCGATACCTGTACTAATTCATACATTGTTTTTTCCTCCGCTATTCCTCTGCTGTTTTTGCATTCATAATGAGCATCTGCAATCGATTTTCCAGATTGGCAAAGCTCACATCCGGGTCATAATCCAACGGTAAAATCTGAGCATCCGGGTAAATTTCTTTCAGCCGTTTAGCCACGCCCCGGCCGAAAACATGGTTTGGCAGGCAGCCGAAAGGCTGCAAAATAACGAAATTCCGGCAGCCGTGTTTGGCATGATGAAGGATTTCCCCCGGAATCAATACGCCTTCGCCCGCATCAAAGGTATGATGCATGATTGGATCGCTGCCCTTAACCAAATCCGGCAGACGGCAGGCCGGCGTATATAACGGATGTCTTTTAGCTATGGAATCCGTTATATTATGGGCAAACTCAAAAAATTCGTTGGCCGTATGGAACCAAATCTTTTTCCCAAGCGGGCGTTTCAAATGGTATTCCCGAATCTGGGAATCTAAAACAAAGTAAATCTTTCGGATAACATCGGTCATCCGGGCTTCGATAATCTCAAATCCGTTCCGCTCCAGATAATCCTCGATATCATGATTTGCCCCCGGATGGAAGTTCAAAAGATACTCGCCAACAATCAAAACCTCCGGCCTGCGGTAGGTGCGGTCATATCGAACCTCTTTTATGATATCAATCGCTTTTGCAAAGCCCCGTTTTGCGCCGCGGATGCCATGCTTTTGCAAGCCGTCAACAAGGGCATCCATCCCCTTTTCAAAGGCGGCATTGGCGCTTCCCGGCTCCAATTCATAAGGCCGGACTTTCCGCAGCAATTCCTCCAGCGCATCAATCATCGGCAGCGCTATGGCAATGCGCAGCGACGAGAGGATGTTCATCCGAAATCCCGGGTGTAATTTATGATAATCTTCATCATCATTGGTCAAAATCGGCACATTGGCGTATCCGGCATCATCCAGCGCCTTCCGCAATAAAGCGCTGTAGTGGGTCAAACGACAGTCGCCGATATACTTGCCCATACCGATAGCCGCCTCGTCGGCATCATATTTTCCGCTTCGAAGGGCTGCCAGTGCTTCTCCGATAACAATCTGGGCCGGGAAACAAATATCATTGTGAACATATTGTTTGCCGAGCCGGATTGCCTCTTCCCGCCCGATATCCAACGGCACGGCCTTTACATGCTGGCCGCAGAGGGCCGCAGACATAATCCGGCAGAAAGCATGGGATGTATTCGGTACGAGAACAACCTTTTCTTTTATATTTTCTTTTGTCAATTTCACCGGATAAGGGTCCTCCAATGCTTCGATAAGCATTTCTTCATTCTTACCGCGCCGCATGGCGACAGTTTCAACGAAAGAACGGACACGAATCCGCAGCGGCCCCTGAATATCACTCTCATCCAGCTTTAATATGAGAGGGATTTTCCCCGAAACAGCCTTCATCATCCGAATAATCTCATCGGAAAGATAGGCATCATGGCCGCAGCCAAAGCTGACAATCTGAACATACTCCAAATGAGGGCTCCGGGCCGCCATAATCGCCGAACCGAGCATTCGGGCATGATAATTATTCACCACATCGAGACGGCTTTTGCTCAAATCCACTTTTTCCAGTTCCGGCAAAGAATCCGCCGTCAGCACCGGAATACCCAAGCGGGTAAACATGGCCGGCAAATCATGATTGACTAAAGCATCATTTTGATACGGCCGGGATGCAAGAACAACCGCATAAGTTCCGCGGTGCTCCGCTTCTTCCAGCACAGCCTGCCCCGCTTCCTTCAACTCCCGGTGAAATGTTTCCTGGGCCGCATCCGCCGCCTTAATCGCCGCTGCTGTCTGTGCCGGCAGAATATGGAAAGTTTCTTTCATATATTCGGTTAACTGTCTGTCCCGGTCAACCACCCCATACCAGTGGAAGAGCGGCGTATCGAAAGGCACGCCCCACCGTTTCTGCGGGTTATCCGAATTCCGTATCACATATGGATACCCCTTCACAACCGCACACATGGATTCGCTTGTCTTTTCCGTATTCTCGGAAGTTACCGTTGTGATGGACGGCATAAAAATCCTGTCAACCTTTTTTTCCACCAGATTTCGTATATGCCCGTGCACCAGTTTGGCCGGAAAACATACCGTATCCGAAGTAACTGCCGACAAGCCGTTTTCATACATCCGGCGGGTACTCTTATCCGACAGCCGCACTTTAAATCCGAGGGCTTTCCAGAAGGTTGTCCAGAAAGGCATTGTCTCCCAAAAGGACAATACTCTCGGTATACCAATCGTTATCTGCTGGTCCGATATAATTTCCGGGGCCGGATAATCTTTAAACAAAAGTTCCTCCCGGGTCCTAAAAAGATTCGGAATCTCCTCCGCCGCCTGCATTTTTTCCTGAAGCTGTTTCTTAACATTCTCTTCCCGCGGGTCACCGAGAATCTCGCCCCGCTCGCACCTGTTATTCGTTACCCAGGATTTTCCATTGGAGAAGGTGACGATTGTCCGCTTACAGTGATTCGTGCAAAACGGACACGGAAAATTCGACTCCTGAGTGTAAGAAAAATCATCCATGGCATCCAAACCGATAAAAGATTTCTCCAGTGTCCCGGCGCTGAACCTCTCTTTTGTGAGCAATGCCACGCCAATGGCCCCCATAATTCCCGGATAAGGCGACCGAATAACTTCTTTTCCAATATATTGCTCCATAGCTCTCAGCACCGCATCATTTTGGAAGGTGCCGCCCTGAACGACTATTTTATCGCCCAGGGAGTCCAGATTGGAAATACGAATAACCTTCGTAAATACATTTTCTATAATTGAACGGCAAAGCCCGGCCATAATATCCGCCGATAATTTACCGTTGCGCTGCTCCGTCACAATACTGCTGTTCATAAACACGGTACAGCGGCTGCCAAGGGCCGCCGGATTTTTGGAGGAAAATGCTGTTCCGGCAATTTCTTCCACCGGAATATGTAAGGATGCCGCAAAGTTTTCAAGGAAGGAACCGCAGCCTGAGGAACAGGCCTCATTGACAACAATATTTGTAATAATACCGCTGTCCAGCCAGATAGCCTTCATATCCTGGCCGCCGATATCCAAAATAAAGGTGGCATCTTCCACATATTTCTCAGCCGCCCGGGCATGGGCCACAGTCTCTACCACATGACACTCTGCGCCAAAGGCTTCCGCAAAAAGGAGCTCGCCATAGCCAGTCGTTCCCACAGCCAGTATATCCAGCCCGACTCCGGCTTCCCGATAACTGTCTCTGAGAGCAATCAACGCCCTTTTTGCCACATCCAGAGGATTCCCCTCATTCGGCGCATAGAAAGAATCGAGAATATTTTCATCCTCATCCATTAAAACAAATTTTGTTGTCGTGCTTCCCGAGTCAATGCCCAGATAGGCGTGAACCGTCTGACCAGCAGCCGGTTTTTTAAAACTGCATTCCGGCAATCGATGCCGCTCCAAAAAAGATTTCTCTTCTTCCGCCGATGCAAAAAAGGGCTCGGCCTGATTCATCGCCTGACTGGCCTCCGCAATAGGATTTTCCTTCAAAAGCTTTAATATATTCGGTATAGAAACTTCTCTGCTGTCTTTGGAAAACATTGTGTCCAGCGAAAGCGCCGCCCCATAGGCAATCATAATCTCCGGGCGCTCCGGAATAATCGCCTCATCCGGCGCCAGATTCAGCCGCTCGATAAATACCCGAATCAGCGTCGGATTAAAAGTGAGAGGCCCGCCCTCAAAAACAACAGGTTTCTCAATATCCAGCCCCTGGGCCAGGCCGCCGATGGTCTGCTTCGCAATGGCATGAAAAGCGGACAGGGCCAAATCCTGTTTTGACACCCCCTGATTCAGCAGCGGCTGAATATCTGTTTTCGCATAAACGCCGCACCGCCCGGAAATATCATAAACACAGGTTCCCTGAGCCGCCAATTCATTAAATTCTTCAATCGGAACCTTTAAAATAGATGCGACCTCATCGATAAAGGCCCCTGTTCCCCCGGCGCAACTGCCGTTCATGCGCATATCGGCCACATTTAAGGAATTGTCCGCCCTATCCCGGCTGAAAAATATCATTTTTGCATCCTGCCCGCCAAGCTCTATGGCTGTACGGATATTATCATAACGCTCTCTCAATGCAATTGAGTTTGCCACGACCTCCTGAATATAAGGTACATCCAGACTTTCCGCAATCAGCTTTGCCCCGGAACCGGTCAAAGCCAGCCGCACCCGTGCCTCCGGAAAATGTTCAATCAACTGATTCACCGCACAGTATACGCTTTGAACCTGCGCCGCATTATGTCTCCGATAATCTGAAAATACAATATTCTTACTTTTTTCATCAATCGCAACAATTTTTGTTGTTGTTGAGCCCACATCCACGCCAACAAGAAGTTCTTCTTTCAGTATTTTTTCATTTAACATCTTTTGTACTCATTTCCTTATCTATTTAAAGAGACACGCCGCCACACGGTCCCAAATCATATCACGAAAAACAAAGCCCTTCGATAATCTGCCCCTCGCGAACCACCAAACGACCTTGCTTAACACCAACTTTATTTTACCACTTTTCAAAAAATATACAAGTTTTCTTTATACCTGCATGTGGGCTGAAAGCAGTTTTTTTGTATAATCATGGCGGGGATTTCCAAAAACTTCCTCCACCGTTCCCATTTCGACAATCTCTCCCTGATGCATAACAGCCACCCGTCGGCAGACCGCCCGGATGACATCCAAATCATGGGAGATAAAAAGCATCGCCACATGATATTTCTCATTGGCCCGCAAAAGGAGCCGTAAAATCTGTGCCTGAACAGAAACATCCAGCATGGAAGTCGGCTCATCACAGATTAAAAGTTTTGGATTCAGGGACAAAGCTCTGGCAATAGCGATTCTCTGAGCCTGACCGCCGCTGATTTCATGGGGATATTTGTGCCACTGATCCTCCGGGATTCCAACTCGCCGCAGCATATGGCGGACCATTTCCTTTTCCGTAATATGCCTGTCCAGATGATACAGCCGAATCGGCTCGGCGCAGGCAAAATAAATATCTCTCCGGGGATGAAAGGTCATCTGGGGATGCTGAAATACAAACTGTATCTGACGGCGCAGTTCGTGCCATTCCCTCGCCCGCGCCTTTATCAGATTTTTCCCTTCAAAAGTAATCTCCCCCGAAGACGGCTTCAAAAAGCCGCCAATCATGCGGGTGAGGGTCGTTTTACCGCTTCCGCTCTCCCCGATCAGCCCAAAAATTTCTCCCTCATTGATTTTAAAAGAAACATCCTTCACCGCATCTACCTTTTTATTTCCGAAAAAACCGGAGGTATAGGTTTTACTCAAATGTGAAACTTCAAGCATGAAACACCGCCTCCTCAAGACAGGGACTCCGATAGGCCCCTTTGCTCTCCTCAAACAAAAGACAGCGGACCTGCCGCCCCGTTTCATCCCTGTATATTTCCGGAATCTGATGCCGACACCGTTCCAAACACTGAGGACATCTTGGCGCAAAACGGCAGCCCTCCGGAAGTTCTGAAAATGACGGCATAAATCCCTCCATCACATGGAAGCCTCTGGATGGCAGCGCCTGAATTAAACCTTTGGTATAGGGATGTCTCGGATGATTCAGAATCTCATCCGCTTTTCCCGTTTCCACAATCTGGCCGCAGTACATCACGGCAATTCGGTCCGCTATCTGAGAAGCGGCCCCAAAATCGTGGGTGATAAGCATCATCGAGCACTTCAGATCATCCTTCATCTGCCGGAGTACACGGACAACTTCTTTTCTCAAAATCCAGTCCACTGCCTTGGTCGGCTCATCCACAATGAGAAGCCTAGGCTCCATAATCACCCCCATGGAAATGAGAACCCGCTGGTTCATACCGCCGCTGAGCTGACACGGATAGGCATGGCAGATTTTTCGGTCTCCCGGAAGCCTCAGCCGGGAAAAAATATCCCACACTCTTGATTGGATATTCTTCCGCTCCGCTTTTTTCCGACGGCGGCCGCCCGTCACACATTCAGCCACCTGCTCCCCAACCTCCATCATGGGGTCCAGGGAAGTTGAAGGGCTCTGCGGTATGGCGGCGATTTCCCTGCCGCGGAATTTTCGAAATTCCTCCTCCGTCAGCCCGAGTATTTCCTGCCCTTCATAATAAATCTCCCCTTGCACAATGGCATTTTCAGGCAGAAGATGAAGCACCGTACTCCCGGTCACCGATTTACCGCATCCCGTTTCTCCGACAACCGCAAGGACTTCATTTTCATAAATATCCAGTGAAACCTGGTTCAGCACCTGCACATAGGCATTGGCCGACAGAAATCCCACATCCAGATTTTTTATTTCCAACAATTTCTTCATGTTAATCCGTCCTCACTACTTCCTTCATTCTCGGGTCAAGCAAATCCCGCAGGCCGTCGCCGAGCATATTAAAGGCCAGGGCCGAAACAGCAATGGCTAAGCCCGGAAACAGTGTCAGCCACGGCGCATACTGTATGTAATCCTTTCCCTCGCTGATCATAACGCCCCAGTCGGGGGACGGCGGCTGGGCCCCCAGGCCCAAAAAGCTCAGAGATGCACAGTATAAGATAATCGTTCCAATATCCAGCGACGCAAGAATAATAATCTTTGACACCACATTGGGGAAAATATATTTCGCCAAAATCTGAGCCGTATTATTGCCGATACTTCTGGCCGCTTCCACATATTCGGCATTTTTCAGCATCAGCGTTTCACCCCGCGCGATTCGGGCATACCGCGTCCACTGGATACAGGTAATAGCAATAATCAGGTTAGTCTGACCGGTCCCCATCATGGTTGAAAGGGCCAGGGCAAAAATAATTGTCGGAAATGCCAGCAGTGCATCCACCACCCGCATGATAATCATGTCCACAGCGCCTCCCACATAGCCGGAAATCATCCCAAGCGCCACGCCGAGTACCGCGCTGAAAAGGACAACACAGCCCGCAATAACCAGTGAAACCCTTGCCCCCTCAATCACCCGGCTGAAAATATCTCTTCCGAGATGGTCCGTTCCAAAAATAAATTCCCGGCATGGGGCGATAAATTTTTGGGACAGTTCCATCTTTGTCGGATTATAAGGCTCAAAAAGCGGGCCGAAAACCGTAACAAGCAAAACAAAAACCGATAAAAAGGCCCCGATGTACAGAATATAATTTTTTCTGTTGACTATTTTTTTCTTCTGTTTTCGCATCAGCCATCCTCCCCGGTCAATTTAAGTTTCGGATTCAGACATGCGTACAGGATATCCACAATCAGATTTATCACTGCATACCCAAAGGCAATCAGCAAAACACAGCCCTCAATCATCGGCGTATCCTTTGCATTGATGGCGTCAATCAGGAGACCGCCAACCCCTGGCCATGAAAAAATATTTTCAATGATAACGGCCCCGCCGAGAATATGGCCAATCTGAAGCCCGATGACTGTAATAATCGGAGGCAGCGCATTTCGGAGCATATGCCGTGTCATAATTTTATTCCATGGAAGTCCCTTCGTCCTCGCTACCCATATGTAATCCTGCCCCATCACATCCAGCATGCTGCTGCGCATCATGCGGGTTGTCGCCGCCGTCATCCCCATCGACAGGGTCACCGCCGGAAGAATAATGCTCTGCGGCCCCTCCATACCGCCCGCCGGGAGCAATTTGAGCTTCAAAGCGCAGACAATAATCAGCACAATAGCTACCCAAAAAGCCGGAAAAGAAGATATTAACAGAGTAAATAAACGCCCCACGTGGTCCGGCAGACGATTGTGATGCAGAGCGCTGATAATACCGAAGGGAATGGCGATAACCACCGATAAGGCCACCGCCGCAAACCCAAGGCGAATCGTGTTCGGCACCCGGAGTTTCAGCATATAGGCCACCGGCTTATTGTATTTATAAGATGTTCCCAGTTCTCCCCGGAAGGCACGAGTCACCCATTCAAAATATTGTTCATACACCGGCCGGTTCAAATCATATTTGTTCCGCACATGTTCAAGGTTTTCACTGCTGACAGCACTTTCCCCGCCAATGGAATACAAAATGGCCGCCGCCGTATCCCCCGGTGTCACATGCACCGTAAAATAAGTCAGAGTTGCCACCATCCATAAAACAATAAAAACAGTGATGATGCGTTTAACAATATATTTAACCATAGGTATCTCTCCAAAAACAGTTTAGTTTAAAGACGTCTCATAAGGCACAATAAAATCATGGGCTGCCGCGTTATACTGAAATTCCGTCACATCTTTCGATAAGGCAAAGACAGCGCCGTACAAGGCCGGCGTAAAAATTGCCGCATCCTCCTGGGCCAGTGCCTGGGCTTCTTTGCTGTACGCATATTTTTCTTCCATGTCCGCCGTCGCCTTGCATGCATCCAGCAAAGCGTTCACAGCCTCATTCTCATACCCAATGTCGTTATTTTTATAATAAGTTTCCATATAGTAGGCCGGTGTCGGTATATAGGCGGATGCCGCTGAATTCAGGGCCATATCAAAATCCCCGTTTTGAATCAGCTCATTCATGGCCGACCACTCCAGCACTTCCACCGTTGTATCAATGCCGATATTCGCATAATAGCCCTGGGTTGCCTGGACAATCAAAGAACAGCCCGGCCTTTTTGTAAAGGTAACCAGCTTCAAAGTGAGTTTTTCTCCATCCTTATCCAGATATCCATCCTTATCACTGTCCGTATATCCGGCCTCCTCAAGCAGACTTACCGCTTTATCCACATCATAATCGTAAGTGTCCACATCAAGGTTGGCCCACGGCATATCATCCATCAGCATACCCTTTGGCACGCCGCCCACCCCGAGAAGCACATCGTTGACCAGCTCTTCTTTATTAATGGCATAAATTAAAGCCTTACGCACCCGCTCATCCTGAAAAATGTCTTTCTTCATATTATAATTATAAAAATAAGTCCGCGCCGTATTAAATTTTGAAACCTTGACATTTTCTGAATTTGCAAGGCTTTCCAAATCACTGAAAGGTATATCCGACGCAATGTCAACTTCTCCACTCTGCACCGCAAGGCTCCGGGCGCCGGCATCGGTAATGCTCCGCACAACGCGGCGGGTAACATTGGTTTCCACCGGCTTCCAGTATCCGTCATACACAGAACATTCAAAAACTCCGGAGGTTTCATCAAAGGCATCCTGCTTAAAATATCCGGTTCCCACAGCCTTAACAAAATTTCCATTCCCATCCACAGAGGAAGGCGCCACAACGGCCGTCCCCACATAGGACAGGGCCGCCGGCAGATCCGTTGTCTTCTGCGAAGTATTAAATTGAATCCTATATTCGTCTAAAACCTCCGCCGATTCAATAAAAGTCGAACCGGCAAAAGCCGGATTATTTTCCAGTTCCCACTCAATGGACCATTTCACCGCTTCAGCATTCATCGGCGTTCCATCATGAAAAGTCACATCATCCCGCAGCTTAAATTCCCAGGTTGTATCTCCGGTCATTTCCCATTCCACGGCAAGATTCGGCTGAAGAATAAAGTCTTCATCCGCATGGACCAAGGTTTCACACACACCGGCCACCTCTTTTAACATTGTTGCCGAGGTGACATTCGCCACATCCACAGTTGTCAGCGTATCCGGAAAGGCGATTCGCAGCATCTTCTCCTCCTCCGGATTTCCTGCACTGTCCCCGGTTGTACTATGACTGTCGGCTGACGTCTCTCCGGCAGCTGTTTCCTTTGTTTCTGAACCGCAGGCCGCCAGCAGGGACACACACATGACAGCCGTTAATAAAATGCAAAATATTCTTTTTTTCATATCTCTTTCTCTCCATTCTTCGGCTTTATAATAACGAAAAAACCACAAAGATTCGCACAAAAAGCAGCGAAACCTTCGTGGTTTCATTCAACCTAACCATATGTCGGCCTTCATGGCCGATTCTTTCTTATTCTAACTTATATGACACAGACTGTCAACGGAAAAATATCTCCGCCGGGCGAATTTTATGAAGCTTCCGCCCCTCGCCCTTCTCTGTGACTGATAATAATTCCGACAGTAATGCAGATTAAAGCCGCTATCCCCTGCCATAAAGGTATCTGATTATTTTCATGGAGCAAAATTGCTGAAAGAGACACTCCAAACACCGGATTCATAAACCCAAAGACAGCCACCTTTGATACCGGGTTATATTTGAGAAGCTGACTCCATATCGTATAAGCCGCCGCCGAGGCAAAGGACAGATATAAAAGAATCAGCATGGCTCTCCCGGAAACTGCCCAAACCCGTCCGCCCATCAAATATCCCGCGGCCATCATGACAATACCGCCGATAAAAAACTGGTAGCCGCTCAGCATGACCGGGTTATCCTTCTTTGCATATTTCTTCATAATGACAGAGGAAAAGGCATAGGCTACCGTTGAAATCAGGACTAGTCCCTCGCCCCCAAAACTCACAGCCAGCGACATTTCCCCCGGCGCCAGATTAATAAGAACAACGCCGACAAAGCCGATAAGACAGCCCACGATTTTCTGCCGCGTCAGCTTTTCCTGCCGGAAAATAAGGCTTGCCGTCAAAATGACAATAAATACATTGGAACCGATAATAATGGATGCCTTTGTTCCTGCCGTGTGGGCCAGGCCGATCTAAAATAATATGTACTGCAAAATTGTCTGAAACAGACTGATCACTGCCGCATGTTTCCACTCCCCACCGATGGGCCGCAAAAACTTTCCCGATGTCAAGCTGCCGAAAAGAATCACCAAAATACCGGCAAGGAAAAAACGGCACCCCGCAAATAATATCTGGGCTGCCGTCTCCCCGGATGCAATGTGAAACCATTCATAGCCGATTTTAACACCTGGGAAAGCGCTTCCCCACAAGAAGCAGCACACCGATGCCAGCAGAAATACCACCCAGGTTTTCTTTAAATACTCACTCATAACATCCGATATAAATCCTCATACCTGCGTGCAGACATATTCCATGAGAAATCTGCAGCCATTGCCCGGTCAATAATCTTGTTCCATTCCCGTTTCTTATCATAATAGATATGCTTCGCATAATTAATAGTATCCATCATTTCATGGGCATTATAATTTGCAAAGCTGAAGCCCGTACCTGTCGATTCGAATTCATTATACGGCTGAACCGTATCTTTTAAACCGCCCGTCTCGCGGACAATCGGAACCGTGCCGTAACGCAAACTCATCAACTGGCTGAGACCGCAAGGTTCAAACAGGGACGGCATGAGAAATGCATCGCAGGAACCATAAATCTTATGAGAGCGTTCATCGGAATAGAATATATTTGCCGATACCCTCTCCGGATATTTCCATGCAAAATGCCGGAACATATTCTCATACTTGCTGTCGCCGGTTCCAAGCACTACAAGCTGCGTATCCTCGGTGCAAATCTGGTCCATCATATAGGCCACCAAATCCAGACCCTTCTGATCCGTCAACCGGGACACAAGTCCGATCATAAATTTTTTCTCATTCTGCTCCAGGCCCAATTCAGCCTGAAGAGCCAGTTTATTTTTCACTTTTAATTTACGGAAGTTAATGGCATTGTATTTATAAGCAAGATTCGAATCCGTCTCCGGATTATATTCCTCATAATCAATTCCATTCAAAATACCGCTGAGCTGCCCGGCACGGGCGCAGAGCAAGCCGTTTAACCCCTCGCCGTAAAACGGCATCTTAATTTCTTCCGAATAGGTCGGGCTGACAGTGGTAATCCAGTCCGCATACACAAGGCCGCCTTTCAGATAGTTCGCATCTTTATAGGCTTCCAGCTTATCCGGCGTAAACAGATAACCCGGCAGCCCGGTAATATTCATAATATCCTTCGGATTCCATGTTCCCTGGAACTTCAGGTTATGAATCGTCATAACAGCTTTCATCCGGGAGAAGAAATCTCCTCTGCAGAAATCTGTCTTTAAGTACACCGGGACAAGCCCCGTCTGCCAGTCATGGCAGTGAACCACATCCGGCTGGAAATCAATGAGCGGCAGGATTGAAAGAGCCGCTTTGCTGAAATAAGCAAATTTTTCTAAATCCCAAACGCCGTCTTCATACGGTTTATCTCCATAAAAATAATATTCATTATCTATAAAATAAAACGTAACTCCGCCCCACTCAAGTTCCATAACACCGACATACCGGTTTTCTCCGGCAAAATCCATGTAAAAATGTGTGCGATACTTCATCTGATTTCGGTAATGTTCGGGAATTGCCCGATATTTCGGGATAACAACACGGACATCGAATTCATCTTTATTGAATGACTTTGGCAATGTGCCGGCAACGTCTGCTAATCCCCCTGTTTTTATAAACGGTACAGCTTCCGACGATACAAATAATATCTTCTTCATATAAATCCGCTACCTCCCTCAAATACATTTATTGTATATATTATACAATATTTGAGAGAACATTAAAAGATATTTATTTATTTTACCCCTTAGTTTTATATTCCAAACGCATTTTGTCAGAAATCAGGGCAATAAATTCCGAGTTTGTCGGCTTCCCTTTCCCGGTATTAATCGTATATCCGAACAATTCATTGATTGTATCCATCTTTCCCCGGCTCCACGCCACTTCAATCGCATGACGGATGGCCCGCTCCACCCGGCTCGGCGTTGTTTGATTCATCTTTGCAATCGTTGGATACAGCACTTTGGTAATCGAGTTAATGACTTCCCGGTTTTCCACCGACATGATAATGGCATCTCTCAAATACTGGTATCCTTTAATATGGGCCGGAACACCAATCTCATGGATAATATTCGTGACATCTGTCTCCAGATTGACCGCCGAATATTCGCTGACACCCTCGGATACCATGTTATGCTTAGTATGAACAAGCTTTGCCGTCTTATCCCTCTGTATCTGCTTTATTTTATTTAAAACAACATCATTGTCAAATGGTTTCATAATATAGTAACTGGCTCCGAGGCCAAAGGCATCTTCCGTAATATTCTCCTGTCCGATGGCTGAGATGACAATAAACGCCGGTTTCTTTTTGAGCGCCGGTTCCCGGTTCACCTTCTGCATAACCTCAAGGCCGTCAAGTTTCGGCATAATCAGATCAAGAAGCACCACATCCGGCTCCTTTTCGCGAATTAATTCCAACGCCTGAACACCGTCGCCGCCTTTTCCGACAACAGAAATACTCTTGTCCTCACTCAAAATATTTTCCAAAAGCCCCAACATCCGCTCATTATCATCCACAATCGCCACATTAATTTTGCTCACCTTATTCTCCTCCTTCTGTCTTTGAAACTATTTGTATTATATTCTCTGAAAAAGGATTATCGCAAGACTAACCAATCGCAATCTTCGACCCGGGCTGACCCTATTTGACACCGAATGACCCCAGTCGACATTTTTTCGCAGAGATTCTTTTAGAAAATATCAAATATTCTGCTAAACTTGCACCGCATCTTATTCTTCCCCGGATACATGCGGCACCTCCGGGTCGCGGATTTGATAACGCCGGCTCCACTCCTTTGTCCTATCATTTCGAACTGTTTCCGAGGCATGCCGGGTCAGAAAACGGGTCAGCGGATACACATCAATCCAGATTTCATTTGACCCTTCCCGCTGTGATTCATCAAAAATCAACTGCAGCCCCAAATGTAAATGATATACGTCGATATTGTTCGTGTTTTCTTCTGTGCTGTAACCGGTCCGCCCCATATATCCAATCACATCCCCGGCCTGAACAATGTCTCCCTCTTCCAGCCCCTCCGCATAGGGCCTGTCCTGTCTGAGATGGGCATAGTAGTAATACCGCTTTCGATCAAAGCTGAGGATGCCAATGCGCCAGCCCCCAAATTGATTCCAGCCAAGAGCACTCACAGTCCCGCTCTCAATGGCAATAATCGGCGTTCCCACCTGCCCCAATATATCATGGCCCAAATGATTCCTCTGATAACCGTAGCTTCGGGATGCTCCAAAATCGTCATATTCTGAATAGGGAAAACCCTTCGCAATCGGGCTGAAAGCCTTCAGTCCATACACCTGTTTCCAAACCTTGTTTTCCGCAGAACTTTCATCCTCGCCGGAAGCTGTTCCCGCCTCTTCCGCCTCATAAACCCCAACCATGCCGCCGAGCACCGCCTCATAGGCTTCCCGATAATAATCATAATATTTCAGATTTTCCGTCAGGGCTTCAATGCCCTGGCCTTGAATTTTTTCCACCGCCTCCGCCATATCCCGGGCTTTGTACCGGCTGAAATCCCCGCCATACTGAACTGCAAGATAGGCCAGAAGTTCAATCCAATTCACATGATTTTCAGACAGATACGTCCCAATATCATAGTCATAAGCCTGGCTCAATGCCTCATCGCTCACATTAAAATCAACCCACCGAATAAAATCCTCTTCCGCCGCAGCCTGTCCCGTTTCCGCTTCTCCGCCGCCGGCCGCCGCAAAGACAGATGTCTTCGAAGACAGCCATTTTAAAATGCCGAACAGAATTAAAAACGCCAAAAGCATAATCTCAACCTGAACAATCCGCAGACTTCCATCTCTTTTTTCCATGTACCGCCTCCACGCTTCTCCTACTATTTTACATTAATATATGCGGACAAGCCGCCAATCATGAATAAGCTTATTTTATGGGTCTTCTCAAAAACGGTCAATCGTGTCATACTTGAGTTAACCACAACGGTTAACGGAGGTATGCCTATGAATGATAAATTTTTTACTCTGCCGGAGGAAAAACAGCAGCGGATTATCAACGCCGGATATCACGTATTCAGCCGGAACAGCTATAAAAAAAGCCCCGTCGGAGAAATCGCCCAGACAGCCGGAATCAGCAAATCGTTACTTTTCCACTACTTTCATAACAAAAAGGAACTCTATTTCTTTTTGTGGAATAAGGCCGCAGAAATGACCATGCAGACGATTAAAGACTACGCATGTTATGAATCGGAGAATTTATTTGAAATGATGCGCCGGGGAATGTATGCGAAACTGTCTATTATGAGAAAATACCCGGATCTGACGGCATTTGCTTTAAAGGCTTTTTATGAAAAAGACCCGGAAATTTCCACCGAAATTCAAGAAAGTTATATAGGGATCATCCGGGACAGCGCTGCGGTCTTCATGCCGAAAATTCACCCGGAAGATTTTCGGCCCGGCCTGAACCTGGAGATGATTATAAAGACCATGTATTGGACAACAGAAGGTTATCTCTGGAAAGCCCTGCAGCAGGATAGCCTTGATTTTGACCAGCTCGAAAAGGATTTCCTGGAAATCCTGGACCTCTGGCAAATGGCCTACTGCCGTGAAACACCGGGGAAAGGAAATGAATAATGAAAGTAATAGAAACGCAAAATCTGACAAAATCCTACGGAAAAGCCCGCGGAATCATCGATATGAATCTCGCTGTCGAATCAGGAGATATATTCGGTTTTATCGGTCCCAACGGCGCGGGAAAAAGCACGACAATTCGGACTCTGCTCGGCCTTATTGCGCCAACCTCCGGCAATGCCCGGATTTTTGGCAAAGATATCAGCGCCAATCCTGTGGAGATACTTTCCAATATCGGCTATATGCCCTCTGAATCCATGTTTTACCACGGCATGCGGGTCAACGAAATTCTGAACATGTCGGCCGCCCTTCACGGCAAAAACTGCCGGGAGGAAGCCCATTATCTGTGCGAACGATTTAAGCTGGATACAAAAAAGAAAGTCGACGAACTGTCCCTCGGCAATCGAAAAAAAGTGTCCATTGTATGCGCATTTATGCATAAACCCGAATTATATATTCTGGATGAGCCAACCAGCGGGCTGGACCCGCTTATGCAAAAGGCTTTTTTTGAATTAATCCATGAGAGAAATGCTGAGGGCGCCACGATTTTTCTCTCTTCCCATGTTCTCTCGGAAATACAACATCACTGCGGCAATGCGGCAATTATTCGGGAGGGCCGCCTGATTGCCTGCGACTCAGTTGAAAACCTCTCGGATACAAAAACACGGCAGATTACTTTGCACGGCATTTCTGTGCCGCCCCAACTGCCATCCATGAAAAATATTATCCGGACAGAAAACTCTGTCAGCTTTTTATATGACGGCGACATCAACCGTTTGATAACCGAATTAAGTCATCTGACCCTCACTGACATGACAATCACCGAACCGGATTTGGAAGAAATTTTTCTTCACTATTATGCAAAGGAGGATAAAAAGCAATGACACTCTTTTTTCATGAACTCAGACAAAACCGCATCTCCTTATGCGTATGGACGACAGCCATTGCCCTTATGCTCCTTATCTGTATGATAATGTTTCCTGAAATGAACACGGATATGGAGGGCCTTACCGATATGTTTTCCAACATGGGCAGCTTTACCCAGGCTTTCGGCATGGACCGTTTAAACTTCGGGGATGTCATGGGTTTCTATGCCATTGAATGCGGCAATATTTTAAGCATTGGCGGCGGATTTTTTGCCGCTCTGCTCGGCGTCAACGCCCTTGCCAAAGAGGAAAAAGAAAAAACAGCCGAATTTTTGCTGACGCATCCCATCCGTCGGCGAACCGTCATTTTCCAAAAACTGCTGGCTGTTATCTTCCAATTAGTTATTATGAACCTGTTTGTTATGGCCGTCTCAGCCGCATCCTTCGCCCTTATCGGGGAAGAACCGGCTGTCAGAGAATTTCTGCTGCTCCATGGCGCCTACACTGTCCTGCAGCTTGAAATTGCAGGCATATGCTTTGGCATCTCCGCCTTTCTGCGCCACAGCGGTGTCGGCGCAGGCCTCGGGCTGGCAGCCCTGCTCTACTTTTTAAACATCTTTAAAAACATCAGCAGCCAGGCCGAATTTCTAAAATACATCACGCCTTTTGCCTATGCCGAAGCCGCAGATATCATTTCCGACAACGCCATCGACCTGCGGCTGCTGGCCCTTGGCATACTCTACGCCGCAATTGGCATCGCGGCCGCCTTTGCAAAATATACAAAGAAAGATATTGGGGCATGATACCATAAACTTCCACTTACTTTTTTCCATTGCTCCCTTGACTTATCCGAACTTTTGTTCTAGAATTATTTCTATACAGAACGTTTGTTTGTTTTTGATTAGTGAAGGGAGCGCATTATTATGTCCAACGTTTATATTGCCATTGATTTAAAAAGTTTTTATGCCTCCGTCGAATGTGTGGAACGGGGGCTTAATCCCCTGACTGCCCATCTGGTGGTGGCTGATGAAAGCCGCACGGATAAAACTATCTGCCTGGCCGTCTCTCCTTCACTTAAAGCATTTGGCATTCCCGGCCGTCCAAGATTGTTCGAAGTCAAAGAAAAATTAAAGGAGATTAAAGCCGCCAACGGCAAAACAATTGATTTAATCGTTGCCACGCCGCAAATGCAGAAATATATCGATGTCTCCGCCAATATCTATAATATTTATCTGAAATATGTGAGCGCCTCCGATATCCATGTTTATTCTATCGATGAAGTATTCATGGATGTGACCTCCTATCAATCTGTTTACTGCAACTCAGACGGCACTCCCATGTCGCCCCATGATTTGGCAAAAACCATGATTCTGGATGTTCTGTCTGAAACCGGGATTACGGCCACGGCAGGCATTGGTCCAAACATGTACCTTGCAAAAATTGCCATGGATATTGTGGCGAAACATGTGGATGCCGATAAGGACGGCGTTCGAATTGCTGAATTGGATGAAATGAATTATCGAAAGTTGCTTTGGGAACATCAGCCCCTCACCTCTTTCTGGCGCATTGGAAATGGTATCGCCAAACGCCTGAGGGACAATGCCATGTATACCATGGGAGATGTGGCTGTGATGTCCCTTTATAATGAGGACTTTTTGTTCCGACTTTTTGGTGTGGACGCTGAACTGCTTATCGACCATGCCTGGGGCGTGGAACCGGTCACCATGCAGGATATCAAAAACTATAAACCAAACAGCAATTCCATCGGTTCGGGACAGGTTCTTTCATGCCCCTATTCCAAGGAAAAGGCAAGGCTGGTTGTCCATGAAATGACCGATAGTCTGGCGCTGGACCTGTTTGATAAGGGATTGGCGGCAAATCAAATTGTCCTTCATATCGGTTATGATAAGAACTCAGAGAATTATTCCGGCCCGCTTCATATAAACCACTTTGGGCAGGCCGTGCCAAAACCGGCCCATGGGAGTGTGAATCTGAATGTCCACACCTCTTCCGCCACGGAATTGTCGGCAGCGGCCCTGTCCCTTTATGACCGCATCGTCAATTCAAAGCTGTCGATTCATCGGCTGAGCGTCACCTTCAATAATGTTATCGATGAATCCAAGGCAGACAATTATATTCAATATGATTTATTTACGACACCGGAAGAAATCGATAGAAAAGAAAGGACTGCAAAACGGGACAGGAAAATTCAGAAGGCCATACTGGATATTCAAAAGAAATATGGGAAAAATGCTATATTGAAAGGCATGAGTTTCGAGGATGGAGCCACTGCCATTGAACGCAACCAGCAGATTGGCGGTCACAAAGCCTGACATCATCCTTTCGATTTTCAAAATCATAAAAAATCAAGGAAGGTGTATCTATGGCTTTAAAGATTTCCAACAAATATGATGATATTATCCATCTGCCGCGGCCGGAATCCAAACATCCCCATATGTCCAATAGTGACCGGGCAAAGATATTTTCACCTTTTGCAGCTCTGAAAGGGCATGCTGAAGCTATTCATTCAAAAGAAACTCCCCGGGTAAATCGTATCGATTTATCCGAGGAGATGGCTGCTGTTCTCAATAAAAAGCTGCTTCTTCTGGAAACATGCCGGCATGTTTCCGTAACCTTTTTTATTTCTGAACCCGGCCCGGACGGTTCCGGCGGAACTGCCGAAGGGATGTATCTTACCCTCTCCGGCGCCCTTCGAAGAATTGACTGCGTCGCCAGAACTCTGGAAATCGATGATTACAAAATTCATTTTGATGACATCCTGGATATAACGCCGGAATAATCTACAGACATCAGGCTATAATGAGGAATATAAATAAATCGCACATCGCAATCGCTGTCCGGGGAGGCGAACCCCAAGGCACGACTGCCGGATTCCACAGCAAGCAGGATGCGAACCTTCTCTGCTTCCTCAATCTCCCGAAGCTTACTGACAATCAGTTTCTCCATCTCTATTCTCCTTTTTCTTTTTCCATGGCACATCATCCTCCGAAGCCTTAAAGTTATACACCGGCTTCATAATATCGATAACATCCACCGATTCCCGAATAACATCAATAATATCATCCAGGGATTTGTATGCCATCGGCGCCTCATCAATTGTTTTTTCATTAATAGATGTCGTATAAATGCCCTGCATGGAAACTTTATAATCCTCCATATCCAGGGTTTCTTTCGCTCTGGCCCTGGACATTACCCGTCCCGCGCCATGGGGCGCCGAATAATTCCACTCAGGATTTCCTTTTCCTATGGCAATAACTGAGCCGTCACGCATATTAAGGGGAATGAGCACCTTTTCCCCTGCGTGGGCAGCAATCGCACCTTTTCTCAAAATCATTTCCCGGGTATCGATATAATTATGTATCGTATGAAAACCTTCCTCTGCACCCATGCCGGTTCTCTCCAGAATAATTTCTGCCATCCTTTCCCGGCTTCTCCGGGCAAAATTCTGACAGATTTCCACATCGTGCAGATAATCTTCGAGGAAAGTCCCATCAAGCCAGCAAAGGTCCTCCGGAATAAAAAGTTCATGCGTCTCATAGTTATTTTTGAGTTCCTTCAATGCTTTCTGTATTTCTCCGCGTCTTCCGGCTTCCTTATAGGTACGGATTATCTCATCTCTTTGCCTGAAATAATCCTCTTTCCCCATATGAAGGTCTATCGCAAGCTGCTGATAAATTTCTGCCACCTGCTTGCCGAGATTACGGCTTCCCGAATGAATAATCAAATAAAAAGTGTCGTCCGCCGCCTTATCAATCTCAATAAAATGATTGCCGCCGCCGAGAGTTCCAAGAGAACGCTCCAATCTTTTCGTATCTCTCAGCGACCAATAGCATCGCAGATCCGTCAGCGCAAATCTCTCCATCCGTCCTTCCCAGACATTTTTCCCCGAAGGAATATAACGACAGGCCGCATCAATCTTTTCAAAATCCAGCGTCTGAGCCGTCAATTTCAGCGTATACATTCCACAGCCGATATCCACTCCGACAATGTTCGGACAAACTTTATCGGAAACTGTCATTGTCGTGCCAATCGTACACCCTTTTCCGGCATGCACATCCGGCATTATTCTCACTCTGCTTCCTTCCGTGAGTTTATAATCACACATTCTTTGAATCTGCTCGATTGCACCATCCTCAATAACTTTTGCATAGCAGACAGCCGTATTTACTTTTCCCCTTATTTCAAACATCCTGCTCACCCTTTCTTATTTCTATTCCCATTTTATATAACGGCAAATAGCTTATCACGGAAAAAAAGTTGCGAACCTTTTAAAACCCGCAACTTTTCTGATGAATCAACCGCTCTTTTATTAAGTTTATGAAATGGGCCGGGGCTGTAACCTTTATCATAGGTCCAAATGAAAGAATTCGAATAACCATCTCCGTCTCATCATCTTTATCATAATAAATCGTTACCTTATAGCGCTGGCCATCAATTCGTTCCGCCTGCTTCTCAAAATGAGCAAAATGCAGAAGAACCCGCTCCAGGGCATTCCTCCGATTTACAAGTTCAAATTGAACACTTCGCGGCCTCTGAAGCTTCCGTTCATTAGAACCAATGACATTTGCCCCCGTATACCGCTCGCAACGGATAATTCTTCCCAGATTCACTGTTCTGCCAAAACGGCATCCCGAACCGATCAGCCGGAATTTATCATCCTTCTCAGAATACTCCAAATATTCTGGCATTAATATTATAGGTGTCCTATGACCTCTGCGATTAAGAACATCGATGCTCAGAGGATAGCGGTTTCTGACAGCATCCAGAATCCGCCGAAAATTTTTTATGTATGCTTCATCCCTATAATTATCACCGTCCGCATACTTATCAAAGATGCAGATATCTTCTTCCGTAAAAAGCGGCTCCACATCCGGAAGAACCATGAGTTCATCCTGAAACAATCGAATTCTTGAATCCAGGGAAATTGCTTTCAGCCAACGCTTTTGTATCATCGTCAGCGGCATCGAAGGCACACTCTGAATAGGGGTAGTTCCGTCCCGCTTCAATAGCTGCCATCTGCCTTCCATCAATGAAGGTTCAATATTCAATATACTTTCGCCAAAGGCCCGCTCCTCCACAATCCGCCTCAATTCATTTTTTCCCAGAGGATGGTCAATCGCAGCCTTCAAAATTTCCGCAACTGTATTATAATAAACACTGTAGAGTTCACTGAAAATCATACCGTTTCACCGCCCTCCACATCATAAAGCCTGTACATTTGCCGGATATCATTCTTAAACTGGATTTCAAGATTTTTATCCGAAAAATGAATATCAGTAATACGGCAGATAAACGTACGAATCCACGGAACAATTTCACTTGCATCATAAATATCCGCAGAAAACCGGCTTGTATGATTATCAATTTTCTCAACGCTTCCGCATCGTTTCTCCCGTTCCAGCCTTTGGTGAATATGCTGCTCATCATCCCCATAACGAAGGGTAAATTCCACATGCTCCATGCGCTGCCCCGATTTACTCTGCGTACTCACACCCCACATATGTTCCTTCATCGCATCAAGCTTCTCCCTCAGTTCATCAAACCGGGGACTGACCGCATCAGCCTTCACAGAAATAATATTGTCTGTTCTATAGGGGGTGATTCTCCGAAATCGCGGTGAGTAAGCCATGAGATACTGGCGGCCGCTCTGAGCACTGAACATAATACGCAGAGGAATCACTTTTTTCTCTGTAACCCTCGCCTTATTCCGATTAATTGTCTCAAGAGTGACCATCCGCTTCTCCCGCATAGCCATAAAAAGCCGACAGAGAATTTCACTGTCCAAAGCCCCGGTCATATAATGATGCTTATAAGCAAAATGGGGTTCAGGCCTGTCTCCCTTATCCAGCAGAAAAGAGCCAATCACTCCGCACGGTGACACTTCCGAAAAAAAGTCTAATACATCCGTGCCATAAACTTCCGACATCTCTGCGCGGCTGTAGTACATCGTTTTTCCCCGCTTTTCAGCGATGACAATTCCCTCTGAAACATATTCTTTCAATTTCTTACGCACCGTTGATTCATCAAACAGCCTCGGCATTTCAAAACCGGAAAGATAGGCGTCAACCCGGCTGGTGATATCCCCAAGAGTTATCAGCGTATCTGACACAGCTAAAATGTCCATCAGAATAAAATGCAGCGTAATATCCCCATCGGTAAAACTCTTCGCTTTCCACGCCTTATATAGCGGATTATGCCGTGAAACACGGCTGTCTATGGAAATGAAAACATTTTTGCCATCCGGCGTCTGCCGAAACCGCATATAATCACCAAGCCAACTCTCCAACCTGCGCCGCTCGTCATCATAGGAACGAGCGCTTTTCCCTGTATACTCATCCCGGCTTTTAAAACCATAAACATAAAACTCACGCATATACTCACGAATGCGGTTAAAGTTCTTCACGAGCTCGCTGTACGCCATGATTTCACCCCTTAAGCCTGTATCCTCTCCGATAATAGTCCATTGTCCTATACTCAATAACTTCCTTCATCTGTTCTACCAGTATTAGATGACCTGCCACATATCACAGTTCCTCCCTCATTGACAATGTAACTCCATCCTTTTTTATAAAAAATCCTTTTCCGGATTCCTGCAAAAAGTGTACTGGCATCTGCATGATCTTCTTGATATGTTCCTTATCAGAAATCTTTGACATGTTTGTTGTCTCAAGCAAATTGATAAATTCTCTGCCAAGTCTCCGAAATGGTAATTCTTCCTCCATGTTAAGAAGCCTCATTTCTTTCAAATAATCCAAATATCTTTTAAATGGATTTTCTTTTGAATGAGATATTGCTATCATTTTCCTGAAAACTACTTTCAATTCCTTTTTTGAGAGATGCAATATGGATGAACATGCCTATATACCATCGTATTTTTCACAGACATCCAATTTCTGAAACAACATCTGCTTTACTTGAATTCCTGTATACTCACTTGCTATTCTACATAGTTCTCCCGAGCCATCTATCACATCCACTCTATATCCCTACTCTAGAAAATATTGGGTATCTCTCCCTGAACCGCAACCAAAATCAAGAATATAGGCTCCTAAATCAAACCTATTCAAAAACTTATCCTGAATCTGTTGAAAATCTACCCCAACAGTCTCTGCTACATATGAATCTGAATTTTCATTATAGCAATCTAATGTACTATTTTTAGAGCTGGTCATACTTTGCAGCACTTCCCTTTGCTTTCTCCACCGGATACTTTTCTTCATTCTGTGACATCTTCATATTTACAATTTCATCTGCATCTAAGCCCAACTTATCCAACAGATTCTGGCTATATACCAAAACATCCGCCAGTTCTTCCTTTACATGCTGGATATCATACTCCTCATCATTCCATTGAAAGCATTCTAAAAGCTCTGCCGCCTCAATCACTATCGATTTTGCAAGATTGGCAGGCGAATGAAATTGATTCCAGTCTCTGTCATCTGAAAATTTCCTGATTCTTTCAATTGTATTTTTATTCATGATAGTCCGCCTCCCATACATCTATATAACGTCTCATATACTCCTTTAATCCTTCATCGCAAATATAAAGATACGTTCCCCTAATTCCTCTTGTCATGAGCACATAATAAATGTGTTTGATGTAATCCAAAAGTTCTTCATTGGTTGCTGTATTCTTTCCATATCTATCAAAATAACATTCTGGTCTAACTATAAAACATCCTTTTTCAAGATCATATCCAATTTCTCTTCCGATAATGACAAAACAGTAATTCAAATCATATCCTTGAACTGAATGAATACATCCTACTTCATTAATTGCTTCCTCGGAATCAACCCAACTCTCGGTACAATGGTTCCATTGCTTCTTTATCCCTTCAATCTCAATATCATATTGTGTCTTATCTTTTTTGCTGCACCAATCCCACGCATACCCAGCAACCATTCTGGATAATGAAAATTTCGATTCTTTAACCAAAAGCAACTGATTAAATATTTCAAAATCTTCTACCATGAAAAACTCATAATCTGTAAAACTTTTTCTCCCAGCTATCCTTCCGCTCAACAAACCTTCAATATACGAAATATAATCATTTCCACCTCTGACCCGCATTTGTGATAATAATGTATAATAACGAGTCAATCTGCTTCGTCGATCAATAGCCATCTTTTTACAAAGCGAATTACGTCGATTCCAGAAGGACCAACGACCTGAAGTTTGTCGTAAAACAACACTGGACATTCGCACTGATGCAGTATCCAATCCAACTCATCATTTTCTATAGTCAAGCCAATTCTCTCACATGCCTGTTTGTATGCCCCTCTATATGAAATATTTTTATATTGATGCAGTCTATGAGCCTCATCAACAAGCAGAATATCATATTTCTTTTTTGTAACATCTGACGGTTTTAAAACATCCGAGGGACGAAGTCCATAAATGCTTCTGAAAATTTTCTTCAAAGTCCTTCTAAGAGATGTCTGCGGAACAACCATACCAATTGACTTATCTTTAAATTCCTCACTATCTTTTAAATATTTCATTAGAAAAATAGCTACTATCGTCTTTCCTGAACCAGGCATTCCATTAACAACTACACTCTGTTTTCTATTTTCTTTCATCGCCTGAAGGATTTCCTCAACAGCAATTCTCTGGTCATTATTCAACTCTTTATACGGAGAATATTTAAACAAATCTGAATTTTCTATTTCCTCTAAGGAATTCTTTACAAGTTTTTCCTCTTGAAGCCTTCTCCACAAAATATGAAATTTTTCATCATAATCTTTTTTTCCATAGTATTCTTTATCTGCAATACCAGCATTTTTATTTCTGACTTCAAACAATTCATCTGCCGCAATATACTGTATAAGCTTTGATTCATAATCAAATGTGACTGATTGATTAAACTTTGAAGAGTAAATAAAATGTACTTTATCAAAAATCCGCTTATCTAAAGAACTATGGTGCTCCATCATATGCGTCTTTACATGATTTGATTCACCAATATACACTTGTTTTCCATTTTCAAGAATGTATAACATTGGCCAATTTGTAAGATAATTTTCCGAACCATATTCCTGATTTCTGAAATCGCCTTCTGTAATCTTAAACATCTCTTCATTCCCTTGCATTAATGTCTATAATTAATTATCTAAAATCTCCAGCCCCGCTGCGCCGCTGACAATAAATCCCACATCGCCCGTGCTGCCGCCTGCGGAGAGATTTCCGTTATAATCCATTGAAGAAATATGCAGCGTATCTCCCTCGGCAGAATACTGCCCATTCCAACTGTCAGACAAAGAGATATCGCTGTTGAACTTCACGTCCACCGCCCAACTCTGGCACGGCTGTCCTGAAGTATTTTTTATAGTCAAATCATATTGATAAAATTGCTGGCCATTGGACTCCCAATGTTTGACCTGGGTCCCCAGGACCTCCATGTCGCCGCTTTTTGTGACCGTATCCAGGCTGCTGCTCTGAACAGGGCCTGCCTCCTCCTCCAAGGCACTCCCCTTTTCATTTGTTAAAACCTGGTAAAGCCATTGGCCGGAAGCGCTTAAATCCTCCCAGGAAAATCCGCTGGTTTTTTCCACTGTACTTTTAATAATCGCCGATGTTTCATTTTTATTGGAAATATTCCATGCTATATAACTAACATTATATTGATTCAGTACCTGCACCCAGGCATTTGCCTGTGCCTCATCGATATTTCCGTTGCCGCTGGCGTCACAGATGCCATACTCTGATACAAATACCGGAAGCGCCGCATCAATGGCCGCTGTCATGGTGCTGCGCAAATCATCGGTATGCGTAGCCGCATAAAAATGCAGCGTATACATAATATTTTCATAGCCGGTAATCGGGTTTGCCGCCGCTTCATTAACATATTGGGACCAATTCGGGGTTCCCACCAAAATCACCGCATCCGGCGCATTGGCGCGAATCACCGGTATAACCTCCTGAGCATAGGACTTGATTTCTTCCCAGGAAGTACCGCCGTTTGGTTCATTACAGATTTCATAAATGACATTGTTATGCCCGGAAAATTCTTTGGACATCTGCGCAAAAAAATCTATAGCCTCATCTTTATGCATATTTGGATTATTATCTGACAAAATATGCCAGTCAACAATAACATACATGTCCTGGCTGGTGGCATACTTCACACCGTTTCGGACTAAATCTTTCAAATACTCCTTATCCCCATCTGTGCAATAGCCCCCGGATTCTGCCGTATACATGGCCAAGCGGATGATATTGGCTTTCCACTCCCGGCGGAACTCTCCAAAAAGTTCTTCATTGACATACTGCGGAAAACTGGCAATCCCATGAGTACTCAATCCCCTTAACTGAACAGCCTCGCCATGCTCGCCCACAAGCTGTGTTCCTTCAACAGAAAGACTGCCGCATACCGAAGGTGACTGAATCGCCGATTCCTCTGACCCTTCCGTTTCCGGCACTGATTCTTTTTCAGACTCCGCCGTTTCTTTTTCTTGCATTTCACTTTCCACTGTTTCTTTTTCATGCGTTTCCTTCGCTTCGTTGGCTTCTGTCTCCATTGACTTTTTACATGCAGACAGGCTAAAGGCCGCAAAACACATACACACAAAAAACAGCATTAATCTTTTATACTTTTTCATAAATTTCTCCTCCGTTTTCATCAAACACTTCAAGGTTTCTCAGCTCTCTGAATTCAATTATACGCTGTTTTTCTGTAATTTCCCCTTCCTCTAAATTCTATAATTCCTTTATCCCTTAATATTTGAAGCTGCTGACGTATTTTATCCTTAATATGATTATTGTTAGGATATTTCTTTGCCAAAGCATCTTGAAATTTGTACATCTGCTCCAGATTAAAATCGCGTCCTTCAATCTTATTCACACAATTTAAGACATCCAATACCCAGCCTCTCGCATCTAATTTATATTGCTTTATAAATGCTGTTCTTCTTACGTATCTGATAATGGTTTACGCTTTTCAATAATTTCCGGAGAGAAAAAATACTTCGGCACCATCAAAAAATCTCTTACCTGCAAATCTTGCTTATTGTAGCTCATAAAAAAGAAATTGTTGTTTACCCACTGTTCTGTTATTACCCGTATCTTTTGAAAATTACTTTTGTATGGTTCTGCTATTTTATCATCCATTTTTAAATTCATTTTTTACCACTCACTACTGTTTGCATCAAAATATTATTTTCAAACCTTTTCTTAATTTTCCGAATGTCCTCTTCAATACTTTTCTATACGTGATTAAATATTACGGTACGGCAAAGTCCAGGCAGATGGTTCAAAGGATGCCGGAATAATCTTTTATTGGTTTGCAATTACCACAAAAAAATTATAAACAAAACTCTTGACTTTTTCAAGAAAGTTCTTTAATAACACCCCACTCACTTATAGGATTACCAAACATGAGTTAAACCAGATAAGGAGAACACTCGAATCGTGTTATGAACAGCAGACATGATAACTATGGAGTGAATATCTTATCTGGAGGAAACACAAATGGCAAAAACAATCTTTGAGGAAATCATTTACGCATAGCAAACAGGCGGCAGGGGACATCACAATCCTTGCCGCTTTTCTCAAAAATGAAGATATCATACAAGAAATTGCCGAACTTTTCGAGTATAATATGTAAAACAAGGAGGTATTATTGTGCAAAAAGAAGTACGGACAGTCTGCTATGACGAAGATTTACACCTTGAAGCATATCGTTTTGAAGGAACCCGGCAGCCATTTCCCAATCATTTTCACGACTATTATGTGATTGGGTTTATAGAAGCAGGAAAACGCTCCTTATCTTGTAAAAACAAGGAATATACGATAGGTCAAGGCAACATACTTTTATTCAATCCAAATGACAATCACAGTTGTGTGCAATGTGATGGAGGAACGCTTGATTACAGAGGGCTGAATATTTCCAAAGAAACGATGTCCTCATTAGTAGAGGAAATTACAGGGAAAAGGACATTGCTTGGATTTTCAGAGAATGTAATTAAAAATGATGAACTGAATAGTTATCTTCATTCTCTGCATCAGAAAATCATGGATGGCTCTAAGGAATTTGAAAAAGAAGAAATGCTGTTGCTTCTCATTTCTCTGCTCATTGAACAATACGGTCAGCCTTTCTCTAACTGTATTCCAGAGTGCAGCAAGAAAATAGAGAATACCTGCACATTTATGGAAGAACATTTTTCCGAACATATCACGTTAGAAGGACTTTGTAAATGCAGCGGTCTTAGTAAGTCAACTTTGCTTCGTGCGTTTACCAAATCGAAAGGCGTCACGCCATATCGGTATCTTCAAGCCATTCGTATTGATAGAGCAAAGGCATTGTTGGAACAAGGGGTTTCCCCGATTGATGCGGCTATACAGACGGGATTTTCAGATCAGAGCCACTTTTCAAACTTCTTTAATATGTTTATAGGATTATCGCCTGCCGCGTACAAACGAATTTTCAAGGAGGGCGGAAAAAGCAATGAATAAGACTACTAGGGGGCATATAGCCGCCTTGATTACGATTTTGATATGGGGAACAACCTTCATATCCACAAAAATACTTCTTGTAGATTTTACGCCAATAGAAATACTTTTTTTCAGATTTTTACTCGGATTGTTGGTTCTTATAATCGTCTATCCTAAACGCTTAAAGTTAAAAGACCGAAAGCAGGAGCTTACTTTTGCTGCGGCGGGGTTATGCGGTATATGTTTATATTATCTGCTCGAAAATATCGCATTGACCTATACAATGGCTTCTAATGTTGGCGTTATTATTTCCATCGCTCCGTTTTTTACGGCTGTTTTGTCACATATCTTTATGAAAACAGAAGAAAAACTAAAAATACAGTTCTTTATTGGCTTCTTCGTTGCTATGGTAGGAATATGCCTGATATGTTTTAACGGCAGGGAATTAGAATTAAATCCTATCGGAGATATTTTAGCGGTTGCTGCAGCATTAATATGGTCGCTTTATTCGTTGCTTACGAGAAAAATCAGCAGTTATGGGTATAACACCGTTCAAACTACAAGGAGAATATTTACATACGGAATTGTCTTTATGCTTCCATTTCTTTTTGTGTTTGATTTCAACTTAGACATTCAAAAGGTTGTAAAACCAGAATATGCCTTAAATCTCATTTATCTGGGCATAGGTGCATCAGCTCTTTGCTTTGTTACTTGGAATTATGCTGTCAAAATGCTTGGTGCTGTTAAGACGAGTGTGTATATCTATATGGTGCCTGTCATTACTGTTGCAACATCGGTTATTGTGCTAAGGGAGAAAATTACATGGGTATCCGCAATAGGAACGATACTCACCTTAATAGGCTTGTTTCTTTCGGAAAGTAGATTGAAGATTAAGAAAAGAGGAAAAGAAAATGAATATAGAAAATGAAAAATGTGTGATTGTAGTTGATGAAAATTTGCCAATCGGCATTATTGCTAATACGGCTGCTATTCTTGGTATTACTATGGGAATGAAAATGCCAGATGTTGTCGGAAATGACGTGTCTGATTTAGAGGGAAACTTCCACATGGGTATCATACAGTTTCCCGTACCGATATTAAAGGGAAATACAGAGCTGTTAAAATCCATCAGAACAAAGTTGTTTGAACCGCAATTTTCAGAACTAACAGTTGTTGATTTCTCTGATTTGGCTCAGGGGTGTAAAACTTATGATGAGTTCATTGATAAAATGGCAAACACTTCCGAGAGGGAGTTGAAATACATTGGCATAGCAATCTGCGGCAACAAAAAGCAGGTCAATAAGTTGACAGGTAATTTACCTTTGTTACGGTAAAAAAGAGCAGACAGAATTCAGGAGAAAATTAGTGTGAAAGAAATTTTATTCGTTATTTTAGATGATTTTGCCGAATGGGAAGCGACACCTCTTTCCGCTGCAATCAATCAAACAGATGGATTTTGTGTAAAAACAGTATCCATTACAAAGAAACCTGTTAAATCAATAGGTGGTTTTACTGTAATTCCAGACTACACCTTGTCTGAATGTATAGATAAAGAATTTTATGGACTTGTTTTGATTGGTGGTAAATCTTGGAGGACAGATGAAGCAAAGCAAGTAGCTCCCATTGTAGATAAAGCCCTATTGAGAAATGTGATTATTGCGGGAATTTGTGACGCAAGTGTTTTTCTTGGAACTATGGGTTTGTTGAATGAGATTGAACACACAAGCAATACATTGGAAGATATACAGAATTATATTGGAAAAAAATATTCTGGAGCTAAATATTATAAAAATCAGCAAGTGGTCAGAAGTCAGAATATTATTACCGCTAATGGAACAGCGAGTTTGGAGTTTGCAAAAGAAGTATTGTTGGGGCTTAATGTTATGCCATCTCAAGAAGTTGAGCAATGGTACAGATTTTATAAATTGGGTTACTACGAGGCAATGAAAAGATAGATATGAAAAGTGCGCTTGAATGGATACGCTGTCCTATTTGCAGGAAACATTAATTGAAACAAAGAATTTACAAGTAACCGTCATGCTTTTAATGGCAACACAAGCAATAACACTTGTATTGCTTATTTTTTCACGCATCTTTTCCTTAACACCTATAGTGAAAGACATTCTTTATCGTGATTACAATACATATGAAGAATTAATATATAACTTAAGACAAATAAAACTTTTTTACTCCAAACGTTCTTACCAATAAATAGTCTTAAATAATTCCCCAAATTATTGTCATTCTATTGTCACCAGACATAACAAGAGCCAAGAAACACCGTAAAATCAAGATTTCCTGGCTCATTTGTATTATTCAAATTCCTTTGCAGACTACGTTTTATAGCACGCAAGGGGTATAATCAGCAGGTTTAAAATCGAACATTTGTTTGGAAACTTATATTTTCCGTACTGTTTATGAAGAGATAAACTCCAAAATAACTCCATTCTACTCTTTGTTATTTTGTTGTTCTTCTCTTGCGTAAAGAATGTCCAACGCCTGGAATATTACATTACTCATAGTCTGATAATGTCGCTCTGCATAAGATACTAGCTTTTCTTTTTGCTCTGGTGACATCCTGATTCTTAGACTAGAATCTTTGCCGTCTAATGATGGTTTTCTAGGCATCTTTCTCTCCTCCTTACATTGCATAGTTTAACACGAATTGATACAAGTGTCAATCTCGTTTTGTTAATATCATCCATTTTCCTTTTTGGTTACGTCCCTGCCTCGTCAAATATTTCTTTTCCTTCAATTTGGTTATATAATACTTTACACTAGCAAGATTCCAATCTAACACATTAGCCATTTCTTTCTGTGTGATTGAAGGTTGCATACGTACAAGATTCAGAATTTCTATTTCTTTCTCACTCAGTACATTTTCATCTTCCACTTGGTCTAATCTCTCTAAATCTTGGTTAGTAGCTTGGTTAGCTTGGTCAGTTATTGGATTGACTCGGAACAGCTCTACCCGAAACACATTATCAAATTCTTGAAATCTCGGCTTCGAAAGTCCATATTCTTCTAAGCCATATCAGCAGCGATGTTATTTTTCCAGCTTCAGCATAAATTTATCCGAATCATTAACAATATTATACGTTTCATCACTGTCCTCCGGCAAGTAAGAAAATGAAAACATTTGCTTTCCTTTCTCTGCCTGCCGCTTTGAAGCATATACAGTCACATATAACGCATTCGGAACTGACTGGTCATAGCTGAACCGCACACTTTTAAATGAATTTTCCCTGCAACGTTTCACGATTTCTTCTGCACATATTTTCTGGTCCGCTACATACAGTTTATTTACCACTACCGTCAAACGCTCCTCATGGTAATTGTCCGCTGTCATTGCATGGGAACCATACACATCCATATCTCTTCCAAACTGGAGATATCCCAGACAACCACCTGTAATTATTATACCGATTATCAGACTGATAAACCACCTTTTTCTCATCTTCTCGCTCCTTCATACCCCTGTATTATAATACAAGTGTATGACAGCACAGCTTATTTTTCAATACAGTTGTATTTATAATTTTAGGAAAAGACGAGGTGCCGTTATGATTGTATATATGGATTTAGAAAATCTACTTAAAGAAAAGAATATCAGCAAAAATAAGCTTTGTGAAGCCTGTAATTTACAACGCACACAGCTTAACAACTACTGCAAAAATAAAGTAAGCAGGATTGACTTCACAATACTTGCAAAACTCTGTGAATTTTTGGACTGCACACCGAATGATATACTAAAATTAAAGTAGGGCATTGGTTTTTCTCCAGTGCCCTTTTTGATGATTGGATATTCAATTAACTTTATTTATTACCATTATGATCCGATGGCAATCTCACTTCTCCGGTCCTTTTCTTCATAATAGAATTCTGCGTCTCCATCTGTGTTGGAATATAATCGCTTTCCTGCAGAAATGCACCTGCCGCCTCAGCGTATGATTCATATCCAGCTGCTTTCATTCTCTTTAACATTTTTGCCAAAGCACTATTCTTGTCTCTACTCGCCTGACGTGTGCTGATGCCCAGTTCCGCTGCTGTTTCCTTAACTTGTTTTCCCATAATAAAATAATCACTCACTATTTTCTTTTCTTTCTCTGTCAGATCACTGAAGAGTTCTTTAAAGAAGATCTCGGTTGTGATATCCGATGCAATGTCACGTCCACTATCTGCGATAAAGTCTGTCGCACAACCGTTTTCTGATTCTAATCCACAAAATAATACTGTATTATTTCTCTGATGCTGCTGATCAAACATATAATGTTCCTTATTATAAGAAATATTAAGAACTTCCAGCTCTTCTACTGTAATATTAGCGTATTTCACCTTCTGATATCTGTCATAAAATGTGTATTTTCTTTCTTCCATGATTGTTCCTCCGATTTGTCGTTTTTGTTGATTTGTGACAAATCGAAAATCATGGATATCTGGCATAATGCCTGCCTCTTCCCTGCATCTTGATATGCTCTTCCTTTCCAGCGTCTACCTGTTAAAAAGGAAGCTTTTACAAATCCGCAACCTGTTTTTGGGTATAAAAAAAGGCCATGCCCTTTCGGGCACAGCCTGACGCCTTATAATTTGAGAAAAGAAAAACCTCCGCAAACATTACGTCTGCGAAGGTCTATTTCTCTCAGCATATCAATTCTAACATGCACTTATTTTCATTGTAATACCATTCACATGCCAGTTTACTGTCAGTTCACTGCCACTTTACTTCCACTTTTCTTCCAGTTTATTTCCTCCATCTTATTCTGTATCTTTTCCGGTCGTGTAAATGCCCAGAGCATTGTTGCATACAACCGGATTGCTTTCTTACGGTTTCGATAATAAGTGGTGCTTGGCATATCATCCAGCATCAGCATCACATCTTCATTGGTATTTCCTGCTTCAAAATATCTATATTTTAAAAGCCGATAATACAGCTGTCCATTCTTTGGATAATCCCTCAAAGCTATCAGGGAATCTCTCATGATTTCCAGCAAACAGAGATTCATATCATTATTCAGAAGCTTTTCCTGGATTCTGCGTTTCTCTGCAGTCGCATCGAAATCTACCAGATCATATAACATTTCCTTCAGATGCTTGCCTTCTTCTGCATACATTTCATAATCTATATCCACAAGATTCTTCTCGATACGGAACATTACCTTGGTATACTGACTCAGTAATAATTCCGTATTCTTATAAGCATCCTCTGCCACTTCTTCCATATTGATAAACATATCCTGTATTCTCTGCATAATTGTCCTCCTTCCCGACCGCTTCCGCAGCCAGACCAATCATTGTATTGTTTGTTCCATTCACAGTCTGTCACTGTCCTAACATCTCTTCATGCAGATTCCGCAGAAATATCCGCTGTGGGATAGCTTCTATTTCTGGCTGACCGGCAACTGTATGATCTATTGAAAGCAATCGGTTCTCACGGGAAAGGATGTATCCCCGACTGCTGATGTTCTCATCGAATATCTATCTCTCCAAAGGGGGCCCTGATTCAGGGCTCCCTTTTAGGGCGCCGCTATTTACGTTCCATAAACCATTTATAATTTTCTTCATAAGTCAGATGACAGATTTTCCCGCCCACCTGACAGGTATAGCGGTATCCGGTTCCGCCAGCTTTTCGACTGGCACAACGTTCCGGTTTTGAAACCTTATCAATCGCATACTTACGTCCATCTTCCCAGACAAACGCTGTAGGGATCAATTCTCCTTCCCGG
>URND01000001.1 GCA_900549105.1 uncultured Eubacteriales bacterium | reverse complement strand
GCCTGCCGATATGAATCCGATTTTGCTGAAACCGACAAGTCATACCGGTTCCCAGGTGATTGTCAATGGCCGGGTTCGGGGGCAGATGAAGGCCATGGATTATTTCAGACATAAAACAGAACTGATTCCGGATATCATGGCGGCCTATGAACGGCTGTCGGAAGCCTATGATATTATTGTCATTGAGGGCGCAGGCAGCCCGGCGGAAATCAATTTAAAGGAAAATGATATTGTCAATATGGGGCTGGCGAAGATGGTGGATGCCCCGGTGCTTCTTGTCGGAGATATCGACAGGGGCGGCGTTTTTGCCTCCCTCTATGGCACTGTGAAATTGTTGGAACCGGAGGAGCAGAAGCGCATCCGGGGGCTTATTATCAACAAATTCCGCGGCGATTTGGCGATTTTAAAGCCCGGTGTCCGGATGATAGAGGATTTGGTGAATATTCCGGTGGTCGGCCTTGTCCCGATGGAAAAAATTGATATCGATGATGAGGATAGTCTTTCTGAGCATTTGTTGGCGGAAGAAATGACCGGAGGATTGGATGCGGCGGTTATCCGCCTGCCCCATATTTCTAATTTTACCGATTTTACGGCTTTTGAACGGCTGGAAGGCGTATCTCTGCGGTATGTGGACAGGGTGTCAAAACTTGGCAGTCCCCATCTGATTTTAATTCCGGGGACAAAAAATACAATGGCTGATTTGCGGTGGATGCGGAATAACGGGCTGGAAGAGCAGGTTATCCGGCTTTCCAGAGATGGTGTTACCGTGATGGGCATCTGCGGCGGCTATCAGATGATGGGCAATATTCTGTCCGATTCGGAAGGCGTGGAGGAAGGCGGCCGGATGGCCGGAATGGGCCTGCTGCCTGTAGAAACAAACTTCCGAAAAGAAAAAGTCCGAACCCGGATTCACGGGGAAATTCGCTGCGGAAGCTGGAACGGCTGTTTGGTGGAAGGCTATGAGATCCATATGGGAGATTCCCGGATAGAGGATGAGGGGATTCTTGCGAATGATTCCCGGACAGAGGATGATGAGATTCATGTGAATGATTCCCGGCCGGACGGATTGGAACACATCGGCAGTTCCGGAGAATTTTCACCTTGGATAAGTCTTTCGGATGGCCGGATGGATGGGGTGATCAACCGCGGGGAAACGGTGATGGGGACCTATCTGCACGGCATTTTTGATGATGGAGATTTCTTCCCCCGTTTTATTGACACCTTGATGGAAAGATATCATTTGACGGAGGAAAACGGGGCAGCTTCCGGGGGAGACCGGCAGAAATTCTCTGCCCGCAGGCCGGATATGAAAGCCTATAAAGAAGCGGAATATGACAAACTGGCAGATTTGATACGCAAATCGCTGGATATGGAAAAAATATATGAGATAATGGGAGGAAGGCCGAATGTTTAAAATGTTTTATCCGGATGCCTGGGTGGCGTCCACCTATGACATACCCTTTGAAAAGTTATATAAAAAAGGTTATCGGGGAATTATTTTTGATATAGACAATACGCTGGTGCCCCACGGTGCGCCGGCCGACGAGCGGGCGGAGGCCTTGTTTGAGCGATTAAAGAAAATCGGCTTTGCCTGTGCGCTGATTTCAAATAATAAGGGGCCGAGGGTTCAGATGTTTAATGAAAATATTCACGCCTATACGGTGTGCGACGCCCATAAGCCGAGCCCTGAAAATTATTTAAAGGCGGCGGCGCTGATGGATGTGCCGAAGGAACAGGTGATTTTTATCGGCGACCAGATTTTTACAGATATCTGGGGGGCACGGATGGCCGGAATTTACAGTATTCTTGTGCAGCCGATTCACCCAAAAGAGGAGATTCAAATCGTATTTAAACGAAAACTGGAAAAAATTGTTCTGCATTTTTATAAAAAGAAACGGCAGAGAGAAAAAAATAGTTGAAAAATTGCGGGAAGTTATTTATACTAGAATAAGTTATTTATGCAATATTTTTAAGGAGGAATCCAAGCATGGTATCAGCAGGTGATTTTAGAAATGGCTTGACGATTGAATATGAAGGAAATGTTTATCAGGTTATTGAATTCCAGCATGTAAAACCTGGAAAAGGTGCGGCCTTTGTTCGTACAAAATTAAAAAATATCAAGAGCGGCGGTGTTGTTGAAAAAACTTTCCGTCCGACAGAAAAATGCCCTCAGGCACATATTGAAAGAAGAGAGGTAGAGTATCTTTACAAAGATAACGATATTTATTGTTTTATGGACAAAGAAACCTATGATTCGCTTGTTCTCACCGTTGCTCAGGTGGGCAATACAATGAAATTCATTAAAGAAAATGAGACGGTTAAAATCCTTTCTCATAACGGTGAAGTGTTCTCAATAGAGCCTCCATTATTTGTAGAACTTGAGATTACGGAAACAGAACCTGGATTTAAAGGCAATACATCAACTGGAGCAACAAAACCGGCAACGGTTGAGACAGGCGCCCTTGTTTATGTGCCGTTATTTGTTGAAATCGGCGATGTTATCAAAATTGATACACGTACAGGAGAATATTTGTCCAGAGTTTAATGGATGAATATCGGACAGGCTGATAAAACCCCGCAAGATTCTGCGGGGTTTTTCTTTCAAATGACATGGGAGTAAAAATAGGACAGACAGGAAGGTGGAGCATATATGTATCAGGCAGGATTAGTACTCGAAGGCGGCTCAACGAGGGGAATCTTTACCGCGGGGGTATTGGATTTTCTTTTGGAAAGAGATGTGGAATTTGCGTATATTGTCGGTGTTTCGGCGGGAAGCTGCAATGCGGTGGACTTTGTGTCAAAGCAGTTTGACCGCACAAGGCATTGTCTTATGCCGGAGAAGGAAAACGATTATATGACGCCGGGCGCTATTTTAAAAAAGAGAAGTATTTTTGATATGGATATGATTTTTGATAAATATCCGAATGGTATCTATCCTTTTGATTTTGATACCTATTTTGCTTCGGATTCACTGTGTGAGATTGTGGCCACAAATGCCCGGACCGGTCAGGCTGAATATTTTACGGAAGAGAGTGACCGGGAAAGGCTGATGCAGATTTGCAGGGCTTCCTGCAGTATGCCGCTGGTGACGCCGATGGTGCGGATTGGAAACTCAATGTATGTGGACGGCGGCGTAGCCGATTCCATTCCTTTGGAGCGGACTCTGAGGATGGGATTCGACAAAATATTTGTGGTTTTGACCCGGAATAAGGATTACCGAAAAGCGCCGTCGCCAAGGGCGGACAGAATATGGCGGCGTTATTTCCGAAAATATCCGAAGCTGGCCCAGGCCCTCGAGATGCGGTATGCGATTTATAACCGACAGATGGACTTGGTGGACCGAATGGAGGAAGAGGGAAAGATTTTTGTCATTCGCCCTGAAATTAAAACGATTTCGAGAACGGAGCGCAACAGGGAAAAATTAATGGAATTTTATCGTCATGGCTATATTCAGATGATGAAACAGTATGACGGATTAATACGGTATCTGGAAAAATAATGCGAAGATAAGATGAGGAACAGGTATGGATTTTTATGGAACTTTGGGGCCTTCCTGCTGTCTGCATCCGGTATTGGTGCGGATGTATGAGGCGGGAATGACGGGGGTTCGTCTGAATTTGTCCCACGGTATGCTAAAGGAACGGGCAAATTGGCTGTATGTGGCAGTTTCCGCGGCAAAATCCGTAGGAGTGGAGACAAAAATATTGATAGACCTTCAGGGGCCAGAACTGCGTGTCGGCAATTTCGGCGGAGAAAGAAAACTAAAGAAGGACACGGATGTTATTTTTGGACAGCGCGGTATTCCTGTGCCGTCGATTTTAATGGCCCAGGTCAAAAAAGGGATGCGTCTTTTATTGGATGATGGGAAGATGGAAGCGGAAGTGCTGGAATGCAGCGGAAATCAGATGATTGCGAAGGTTCTTCGGGGCGGCGTTTTGAAGCCGAGAAAAAGTATTGCTGTTCCGGGGAAAATCATAGAGACGCCCGCATTAACTTCTCAGGATTTGGAGAATCTTAAAATCGCTCGCCATTATGGGGTTACCGGGGTGATGCTGCCCTTCGTGCGCAGTGAGGAAGATTTAAAATGTCTGCGGAGGGCCTTAGAGGAAAATCATGGAGAGGATATTAAAATTTTTGCCAAGATAGAGAATATGCAGGGAGTGGAATCATTGGCCGCCTTTATGCCTCTGGCGGATGAAATTGTGATTGCCAGAGGGGATTTGGGAAATGCCGTGCCCCTGTGGGAGCTGCCGGCGGTTCAAAAGCATATCGGAGAACAGTGCCGCCGGGCCGGAAAACCTTTTATGGTTGTGACTCAGATGCTGGATTCCATGGAGCATTGGCCGGTGCCGACGAGGGCTGAGGTTTCTGATATTTATAACGCTGCGCTGGAGGGCGCTTCATCCCTGATGCTGACCGGGGAAACAGCAGTAGGTGAGTATCCGGCGGAGGCCATGTTTTATCTGGTGCAGACGGCAAAAAATTGTTTAGAAAAGTCGTTTATTGGAAAGAATTAAGAAGGTGTTCTATTGACAAAGTAAATGGAATTAAAGTAATATATAAAGTAGGAATTAACTATATATGGGGAAGGTATATAGAAAGGTATATAGAAGTGAAAGGGGCGGAATATGGGGCATGAATATTGGTATTATTTCGCATAATAATAAAAAAGAACTCATTGAAAATTTTTGCATCGCATATAAAAAAATTTTGAGTAAACATACTTTGTACGCCACAGGTGTTACCGGGCGGCGGATTGAAGAAGCAACCAATCTGAAGGTCAATAAATTTTTGCCGGGAAGTGTCGGCGGTGACCGCCAGTTTATGGAGATGATTGAGGATAATCGAATGGATGTTGTTATCTTCTTTTATAATCCATCCATGGCTGCCACAGAAAAGCCGGATATATATGCCATCATGAATCAGTGTGATGCTTATTGTATTCCTATGGCGACGAATATTGCGACGGCGGAAGCCCTGATTATGGGACTGGAACACGGAGATTTGGAGTGGCGCGCACATTAAGCCGAAATTGAGAAAAATGTGAAGCGGGCGGCATAGTTCATTGACTTAGCCGCTTGTTTTTGTGTTGGAAAAAATTGTAAATAATAATAAAGAAAGGGAGCGGCAATCAGATGGATATTCAGCGAATTCCCCTGGAGGGCGCAAAAAACACACGTGATTTCGGAGGTTTTCCGACAAAGGATGGCAGACATATAAAACCTCATCGTCTTCTTCGAAGCTGTGAGCTTTGTGTGACAACGGAGAATGACAGAAAAGTGTTGGTGGAGGCCTATGACTTAAAAGAGGTTCTTGATTTTCGGACAGCAAAGGAGCGGGAGGAACACCCGGATCCGGAGATGCCCGGCGTCATAAATTTACATATGCCCGTATTGGATGAAAAGGCCCTTGGAGTGACCCGGGAGGGGCAGGACGGAGATTTTCTGGAGCAGCTTGCGGCCTCGGTGATGACGCCGGGATTTGATTCAACCCGGTATATGTCGGAAATTTATGAAAAAATTATTCTTGGGGATAACGCAGCCAGACAGTATGGCCGGATGTTTGACGAACTGCTGTCCCGGGAGAAAGGCGCGACCCTCTGGCATTGTACGGCGGGAAAAGACCGGGCCGGAATCGCATCCATTCTCGTGCTGAGCGCCCTTGGTGTCCCGGAAAATGTTATTGAGGCCGATTATTTTAAAGTGAACGATTTTCTTCGGGAAGAGAATGAACGGCTTTGCCGGTCGGTGGAGGATAAGATGAATAACCATCGTATCCATGACGGCCTGATGCAGATGTTTATCGTCCATAAAGCTTATCTGGACAGAATGTTGAACACGATTCGGATGTATTATGGAACGATGGGCGCTTATCTCGAGAAGGCTTTGGGCCTTAGCCGGGATAAAAGAGAAGCGCTTAAAGCGCTCTATTTGAATTAAAGTTGAAAATTATAACAAATATATTTAAAATGCCTTTTGGAAATGGATATTTCGAGTTTCCGAAAGGCATTTTTGTAAGAAATTTGAAAGGAAAATAATATTATAATTTCATTAATATAGATTGACAACTAATATTATACAATATATAATATAGTCATAAAAATAATATTGTAAAGAAAGTAGGAAATTATATGGGGAAAGGAGAGATTTGGATGGTTTTTAATACGGGCGCCGCATTGCTGGATGCCATAGTTCTTTCGGTTGTCTCCAAAGAGAAGGATGGAACCTATGGTTATAAGATTACCCAGGATGTACGGCAGGTTATTGATATCTCGGAGTCGACGCTTTATCCGGTGCTTCGCAGACTTCAGAAGGATGATTGTCTGGAGACTTACGATGTCCAGTTTGGCGGAAGAAACCGAAGATATTATAAAATTACCCCGGCGGGCCTGGTACAGCTGAATCTGTACCGTAATGAGTGGAAATCATATGCGTCTAAAATAACACAGTTGTTTGACAGGGAGGAGATGAAGCAATGACTCGTATGGACTTTTTGAAGCAACTTGAGTATTTGCTTCAGGATATCGATGAAAAAGACAGAGAGGATGCTCTGGAATATTATAGAGATTATATGGATGAGGCCGGAATTTCTGAGTTTGCCGCTGTGGACGGCTTGCTGGACAGCCCGGAAAAGATAGCCATATCGATTCGCGCTTCTCTGATCGGCGACAGTGAGGAACAGAGTGAATTCAGCGAGCAGGGCGTAAAGGATGCCCGGTGGGAACCTCAGAAACATATGCCGGATGTCTATAAAGGCGATGACTGGTCAGAGGCGAAGAGCCGCTCGGAGGCAGAGGGCCGGTCGGAGGAAAGTCACAGGAATTCGGGGAGTGACTGGCAGGAAACGCCGGGTGGTTATAGAGAAAGCCACAGGGAAGAAGGGCGTTATAGAAGTCATGAGAGAGACGAGTGGGGAGATGCGGACAGGGACAGTTCGGGAAGAGTACCTTTCCGGGGAAATACTCTGGGGAAAATCCTTTTGATCATTGTTCTCTGCATCGTAGGACTTCCGCTTATCGCCGGAGTCGGAAGCGGCGTTTTCGGTCTTCTGGCCGGTATTTTCGGCGTTCTTCTTGCGATAGTTGTCGGTGTGGGCGGCTGTGCTCTTGGCTTTAGTGTGGGCGGCGTGGTACTCTTTGTGATGAGTATTGTCCACATGATTACTTCCGTGCCGGAGGGAATTATGATGATGGGCTTTGCGTTTATCATGCTGGCACTTGGAATTGTTTGTATTATACTTACGGTTTTAGTCTGCGGCCGGTTGATTCCGTGGATTGTACGCGGAATCGTGAAGCTGTTTCAGAGAATATTTCACAGGGGAGGTGCTGCATCATGAAGAGGGGAACAAAAATATGGCTGATCGTGGCCCTGATTTTCGGGCTGCTCGGCGGCGGTTTATGTCTTTCGGCAGCAATTCTCGGTGTGGATTATAATAATGTGAGAGCGATGGTTGATGACGGTGATTTTGCATGGCGGATCGGGCCTTTCCGATGGTTTGATTCCGAAAGTAAAAAGTCTGACCATATAACAGGCCGCAGCCTGAATACAGCCGGGAAGGATAAGATGGTTTTATCTGGACAGATGGAACTGCTGAATATCGATATGGATTACGGCAGCCTGACGGTAAAAGCTTCGGATTCCGAAGAGGTTTGGCTGGACGCGGGCGATGACGCCGATTTCTTTGAATGGTATTGCGATGGAAGCACCCTGACAGTTCAGAACATTGAACATGGTCTAAGCTGGATTGGCAGCGATGAAAAAAAGGCGACTCTTTATATTCCTGCAGGCAGCAGCTTTGATGGGGTGACTATCGATGTGGATGCGGGAAGCTGCAGGATTGAGACGGACATTCAGTGCAATATGCTGGAAGCGGATGTGGATGCCGGGTCGGCCACTCTGAAAAATATTGAGGCAGGATGGGTAAATCTGGACTGCGATGCGGGAAAGATTACCTTTGAGGGCAGTGTGTCTGACAGCGGTGAAGTGGACGTGGATGCGGGTTCCATTGATATTACCCTGTTGAAGGCGGATGCAGGAGATTATAATTATGATATTAATGTCAGCGCCGGAAGCCTGACGATTAATGATAAAAAAATTTCAGGTTTGGACCATGAGCAGTATATTAATAACGGCGCTTCAAGAGAGTGGGCTCTTGGGTGTGATGCGGGAAAAATCACAATGAATATAAAAAAATAAATGAGGTGAAAGATGATGAAAAAATTATATCGTTCGAGAGACAATCGGGTCCTTTGCGGTGTTTGCGGGGGTATTGGCGAATATCTGGATGTGGACCCAACCATTATCCGGCTTTTATGCCTTCTCCTTGGCTTTACAGGCACCGGATTATTCGTTTATATCGTGGCGGCAATTATTATTCCGGAAGAAAGATAAATAAACAGTGTGGATAAGATGCAGACCTGCAGTATGATTTTGTGAACATACTGCAGGTTTTTTCTATCTGCCGGAATGTTTTCAAAGCCTGTACATATATTAGTTTCAGGTGGTGGTCTTTTGGAGAATATTCTTTCGGCAAGATTGCGGCGAAGTTTTTTGCCATTTCAGAAGGAATGGGAAGGTATTCAGGAAATCCGGCTCCGCAGCGGTCAGCCGCTGGCCCTGAGACTTTCGGGTGAGGAATGGTTTCTGGATGCAGGGGGAAAGCAGATAAAAACCGAACAGAGGGCATTGAGAGTGACGGCGGAGGATATACAGGAGAGCATGGCCTACATATGTCAGTATTCTCTTTATGCTTATGAAAATGAAATCCGTCAGGGATTTATCACCATTCGGGGCGGACATCGCATCGGAGTGGCCGGACAGACAGCGGCAGCCGACGGAAAAGTGGGAAGTATTTCCTATGTGTCCTCGCTGAATATCCGGGTAGCCCATCAGATAAAGGGCTGCGGCGAACCGTTTTTTTCCTGTCTGTGGGAAAATGGACGGCCCTGCCACACCCTTATCGTATCGCCGCCGGGGGGAGGAAAAACCACATTGCTGAGAGATTTTATCCGGCTCTTTTCCAATGGCTTTCAGAAATATCCGGGACTGAGTGTCAGCCTGGTGGACGAGCGCTCGGAGGTGGGAGCCTGCTATATGGGAATCCCTCAGAATGATGTGGGGATACGGACAGATGTCATGGCAAACTGTCCGAAAACGGAAGGAATACAGATGATGATTCGTTCCATGGCGCCCCGGGTGGTGGCTTTTGACGAGTTGGGAGGCCCCGGGGATATGGATGCGGTTTTGGAGGCTGTGTACAGCGGCTGCCGGATACTCACGACCATCCACGGCAGTTGTCTGGATGATGTGAAGCAAAAGGGCTGTTTTGGACTTTTTGAAAGGTATGTGTTTCTGAATGGCTGGCAGAGGGCCGGAAAAGTGGACGCTGTCCTGGATTCAAAGGGCCGGGTTTTATTTAAGGCGGTATGAGATGTGGTGGATGAAATGTATCGGCAGCCTTTTGATTTTTGGGGGCTGCGGTTTTCTCGGATGGGAAAAGGGATTGGGTCTGCGCCGGAGAATATGGCTGCTTCGGGAAATGAATCAGAGTCTGACTGTGTTTAAAAATCTGACGGGGACATACCGTCTTCCCCTGAATATGGTTTTTATGCGTATCAGCGCCCAGATGGAAAAGCCCGTATCGGATTTTTACCGGCGGCTGTCGGAGCATTTTGAGCAGCAGGAGAAGCCGGAAGGTACGCTTTTGTGGCAGCAGACGGTGGAAGAAATGGGCGATTTGTTTGACGCGGAGGACAGGGAGCTTTTTTTACGGCTTGGACATTTTATCGGAATTCAGGATATTCAGATTCAGGCTTCGGCTGTGGAGGCGTGCAGGGAGGAAATCCGGGAGCGGATTTCGATGCTGGAGTCGGAACGGCCGGGCAGAGAAAGACTGTACCGGGTTTTATCATTGACAATCGGTGGTTTTCTGGTCATTTTATTCATATAGAGAGGGGGCGTCTATGTCCATACAGCTTATTTATAAAATTGCGGCCGTAGGCATCCTGATATCCATTTTAACCCAGGTGCTGAAACATACGGGGCGGGATGAACAGGCGTTTTTAGTCAGCCTGGCAGGACTGATTCTTGTGCTGCTTTGGATTGTTCCCTATATTTATGAGCTTTTCCAGACAGTAGAGCAGATGTTTTCACTGTGAGGGGGGATTTGGTTGATTAAGATTGCCTGTATTGGATTGATGGCGGTATTTCTGGCTCTGAAATTAAAGAGCGTCCAGCCCGAATATGCGCTGCTCACAGGCATTGCGGCCTGTATTGTTCTGTTTGGATTTTCAGTGTCAAAACTGGAAGTCATTTTCTCGGGAATTGACAAAATCCGGGAGTATCTGTCGGTAAACAGCGCCTACATCGGAATTATTCTAAAAGTTATCGGGATTGCCTATGTCAGCGAATTTTCAGCAAATCTGTGCAAGGATGCCGGGTATGGCGGGATTGCTTCCCAGATAGAAATGTTCGGCAAATTAAGTATTCTTGTGATGAGCCTTCCGATTCTGACAACGCTGCTCACCACAATCCAGGAATTTATGGGGGAATGATGAGGGCAGGGAAAGGAAAATATTTCCGCCGGTGGATATCTCTGGCTTTTATGCTATGGACAGCCTTATGTATTCCGGCGATGGCAGAGGGCGGGGAGGATATGCTGGATTATGGCGAGATTCAGGAGGCTATGGAAGAAATGCTCCCCGAAACGGTTCAGATTTCATTTTCTGAACTGGTGGGCCGGCTCACAAGCGGCGATATTCAGGGGGTGTTTGAAAGCTTTAAGGAATATTTGCTGGACCAGCTTTTTTATGAACTCCGGGGCAATCGGAGCCTGCTTGTTCAGATGGTCGGCATCGTATTTATCAGCGCCGTATTTACCAATTTTTCCATGGCTTTCTCAAAAACCTTTGTGGCGGAAACAGGATTTTATCTGACATATATGGTTTTATTTTCACTGCTGCTCACATCCTTTATGACGGCGGCCCGTATGGCTTCCGGCCTGATGGAAAATATGCTGCGCTTTATGTCCGCCCTTGTCCCGGTTTTCTGTTTATCTGTCACCTTCACAGGGAATATTCAGAGCGGAATATGGTATCAGCAGGCCATGGTTACGGGAATCACAGTCATTCAGTGGGTGATTTCCAGATTTGTTTTAAGTCTTATTCATATGTATGTGCTGATTTCACTGGTGAATCAGCTCTCAAAGGAGGATTCTCTCTCCAAATGTGCCGATTTGATAAAAACAGTGGCCGGATGGTCCATAAAAACAGTTCTCGGCGTCATTCTCGGTTTGAATTTTATACAAAGCCTGGTGATGCCGGCCTTTGACTCACTGAAAAACGGGTGGGCCATGCGGGTCACATCGGCGGTGCCGGGGGTTGGGGATGCCATGGGAACGGCCATGCAGACGGTTATCGGTTCGGCGGTTCTCATTAAAAACGGAATTGGCGCTGCCGGCCTGATTGTACTTGCCTTTTTGTTTTTGATACCGGCGGCAAAGCTTGCGGTGATCGTGCTCATGTATCAGGCGGCCCAGGCTATTGTTCAGCCCGTGGCGGACAAGCGGATGCTCACCTGTCTCCACTGTGTGTCTGAGGGTGTTTTGCTGCTCTTAAAAGTACAGGGAATGGTATTTATACTGTTTTTCCTGTCTATGGCGATGATGACGGCAGCGTCCGGCGCTGTCTTCGGCGGATGAGGGGAGGCAGCCGGAAAAATGATGGATATATTCCGGGAATGGATTCAGAATGTGGTTGTTTTTCTTTTGCTTATGACGATGGCGGGACAGTTGATTCCCGAGGAAAAATACAGAAAATATATCCATCTCACCATGGGGCTTCTGTTGATTCTCGTCATTTTGCTTCCGCTGACAAAGCTGACAGGGATGGATGAAAAGCTTTATCAGAATTTTATCCGGGAAAGCTTCCGCATTTCAGCGGCGGATGCCCGGGCCGGGGAGAGCATTGTGGGGAAGGAGGGCCAGTTTGCCGATGGATACAGGCAGATGATTCAGGAGGAGGTCCGGCTGTATTTTGAGGCGAACGCCATGGTGATGAAATATTGTGATTTGGATATGGACAGCGATGTGGAGAGTGAAAATTACGGGCAGATTTATGAGATGCGGGTGGGCATCGTGCCGAAGGACAGAAATATGGAGGAGAGCGGCTCGCCAAAGGAAATTGAGCAGGAGAGGAAAATAAGTATCGGAGAAATTCAGGTGGGCAAAGGAAAAGGCGGGACAACTCCGAATAATTCCGAAATTCAAAAATCATCCCTGCCGGAAGAAAAAATAGAGCAGTGGAAAAAGGATATATCGCTTCAATTTGGAATCGAAGAAGAACAGTTGGAATTGGAGATATTATCATGAAAAAATTTCTGGATTTTAAAAATTTTAATTTTAAATGGAATAAAGAAAGCGCTTTTATTATCATATTGGCCGGGATTTTATGCCTTGTTGTCGTCTGGCCCGCTTCCGGCAGTCCGGCAGGCGGCGGCCGGAAAGCCTCCGGAGGCGGTATGGCTTCTGAGACTTGGGACAGGGGGAATGTTTCGGCCGATTCTGCCCAGGCGGCGCTGAACCTTTATGTGGAGAATCAGGAGGAACGGCTGAAAGATATTTTGGAGCAGATGGACGGGGTGGGGAAAATACAGGTGATGATTCGGGCGAAAGCATCGAAAGAATATGTGGTGGAGAAGGATTTAACAACGAATACAAATACAGTCAGCGAGACCGATTCCCAGGGAGGCACGCGGCAGAGCAGCGAGGCGGGCAAAAGCGAAAGTTCTCTCTATACAAAGGATGGCAGCGGCAATGACGTACCATGGGTCGTTAAAGAACTGGAACCGGAGATAGAGGGTGTTGTTGTGGCGGCCGAGGGCGGCGGTAATGAGCAGGTCGCCAACGAAATTACTCAGGCAGTTCAGGTTCTATTTAATATTCCCATACATAAAATTAAAGTAGTAAAAATGAAAGGTGAATAAGGAGGGTCCTGTTTGAAGAAGAGAAGTGTCCGAAAAAATCAGGTAATTATTGCGGCCCTGGCGGTGATGATTGTTGTTGCCGGATATTTGAATTTTAAATCCGGCGCCATGGAGGCGAAAGAGTCCTCCGTGTTATCCAATGCGGCGGTGGGCGAAAGCGGAGAGACGGCGGAGGACGAGGTCCTGCTCGACCTGACAGAGAACAATATCCAGGAAATCGAAGTTGCCGATGAGGAGGATATGGAAGATTTGGAGAACAGTGAAGCGGAAAGTCCCGAAGATGTAGGCGAGGCAGTGTTGACAAGTACGGCGGCGGCACAGAATTTCAGCGCTCAGGCAAAACTGAACCGGGAACAGATGCGCTCAAAAAATAAAGAAGCTCTGATTGAAGTGATTAATAATCAAAATGTGACCGAGGATTTAAAGCAGTCCGCCATGGAGGATTTGATGGATATGACAAACCGTTCGGAGATGGAAGTGGCTGCTGAAAATCTTCTGACAGCCAAAGGATTTGAAAATTCGGTGGTGAGCCTGACAAAGGATTCCTGCGATGTGGTTGTCTGCCGGGAAAGTCTGACGGAGAGTGAACGGGCGCAAATTGAAGATATTATTGCGAGAAAAACCGATGTTGGCACAGAAAATATAGTCATTACAACATTAAATTGATAAATTTCTTTGCAAAAGCATATAATTTTGTTATAATACAAGATAAGAAGCGTTGAGCAAATGGAGGTAGAGACCGATGGCTAAAGAACAGGAAAATACAATGAATTATTCAATACAGGATGACCGTGTAATCGGTGAGGTGCAGATTGCGGATGAAGTGGTTGCAATCATCGCCGGACTGGCAGCAACGGAAGTCAAGGGTGTTGCTTCCATGTATGGCAACATTACCAATGAACTGGTGGCAAAGCTTGGAATGAAGAATCTTTCCAAAGGCGTGAAGATTGAAGTGTCTGACAGCAAAGTCAGCGTTGACCTGGCTATTAATCTGGAATATGGATATAACATTCCGGAGGTCACCGGAGCTGTTCAGGATAAAGTGAAAAATGCCATTGAAACGATGACCGGCCTCAGTGTTGAGGATGTGAATATCCGGGTGGCCGGCGTGAATCTGGAGGATGAATAATTTTTATATCCTGAAGCGAGTTTAAGGAGAGGTTTGAAATCTTTTCCCGCATGTATGGCAACATAAGTGACGTAGGGTTTTGTACCCTGCGTCACTTTTACAGTGATAAAGGCTTATTTTAGGAGGAAACTATGGGCAGACGAGAGTTGAGAGAACATATATTTCGTCTTTTATTCCGCACAGAATTTCATTCAGAGGCGGAGATGACAGAACAGGAAGATTTTTATCTGGCCTATCTCGGAGAAATATCCGATGAGGACAGAGCATATATCCAGGGCAAGGTAAATGCCATCATTGAAAAAAAGGCGGATTTGGACAGCCGGATTAACTCGGTGGCTGACAAATGGAAAACGGAAAGGATGACAAAGGTGGATTTGACCATCATCCGCCTGGCGTCTTATGAGATGATTTTCGATGAAGAAGTGCCTGTGGGGGTTGCAATCAATGAAGCCGTGGAACTGGCGAAACGTTACGGCACGGACCAGTCGCCGTCCTTTGTGAATGCAGTGCTGGCGAAACTGGCATGAGCGTATATTCCGTATCTCAGGTCAATCGATATATCAAAAGCCTTATTTCAGAGGATTACTTTTTAAACCGGATTTATGTCCGGGGGGAAGTATCAAATTGTAAATATCATACTTCCGGTCATATTTATTTTACATTGAAGGACAGAGAAGGGGCGATTCCCTGCGTTATGTTTGCCGGGTCAAGGGGCGGATTGAAATTCCGTCTCAGCGAGGGCCAGCAGGTGATTGTCCTCGGAAATATCAGTGTTTATGAGCGGGATGGACGATATCAGCTCTATGCCCGGGAGATTGTGATGGAAGGCCGGGGCCTTCTTTATCAGCAGTTTGAGGCTTTAAAAAAAGAGCTGGAGCAGAAAGGCTATTTTGCCCAGTCCCATAAAAAGGCGATTCCGGCATATCCGAAGCAGATAGGCATCGTTACCGCCCGGACAGGCGCGGCGATTCAGGATATGATTCATATTTCAGCCCGGCGGAATCCTTATGTCCAGTTGATTTTATATCCGGCCCTTGTTCAGGGAGAACAGGCGGCGCCGAGTATTGTTCGGGGAATCAAATATCTGGACAGGTATGGCGTGGATGTGATGATCGTCGGCCGCGGCGGCGGCTCCATAGAGGATTTGTGGGCTTTTAATGAGCGGATAGTGGCCGATGCCATTTATCAGTGTAAAACGCCGGTGATTTCCGCCGTGGGACATGAAACCGATGTGACGATTTCAGATTTTGTGGCGGATTTGAGAGCGCCGACACCTTCGGCGGCGGCAGAACTGGCTGTCCCGGAATGGTCGGGCATCCTGCGCCGGCTGGAAGAGGGGCGGCGGCGTTTATATGCGAAGATGGAGGAACGGCTGGACTGGTATCGAAATAGAACAGGCCAGTATGAACGGCAGTTAAAATATGTCAGTCCCTCATCAAAAATCAATGATTACCGTCAGCGGCTGATGTATATAGAAGAACGGCTGGAGCAGCGGATGCAGGAAGAACTGGTGGACAACCGTCACCGCCTGGCAATTTACAGTGAGAGGCTGTCGGGGCTTTCCCCTTTAAAACAGTTGGAGCGGGGTTATGCGGTTGTCAGTAAAGATAACGGCCGGGGAATCCATTCGGTGGCTCAGGCCGAAATCGGGGAAAAGATTCGTGTGCGGCTGACGGATGGACAATTGGAAGCGGTTGTGGCCGGAAAAGAAGGTGGGAATTATGGCAAAAAGTAAGACATTGGAGACGGCATTTGCCGAACTGGAAGATTTGATTCAGCAAATGGAGAATAAAGAGACCAGTCTGGAGGAATCCTTTAAATTATATACGGCGGGGATGAAATTGATTAAATATTGCAATGATTCCCTGGATAAAGTGGAAAAGAAGTTAATCGAAGTCAGTGATGAAGAATAAACGGATGAAAGTCAGTGGTGAGGAAACAATCATGGATTTTAAACGGGAATTGGGAAAAAGAACAGAAGCAATAGAAAATATATTGACAGCCTGCACGCCGAAGGAGGAAGGCTATCAGAAAACAATATTTCAGGCGATGAATTACAGCCTGATGGCTGGAGGCAAACGGCTGCGTCCAATGTTGATTCAGGAGACCTATCGATTATTTGGGGGCAGTCATGAGGCAGTGATTCATCCTTTTATGGCAGCCGTTGAAATGATACATACCTATTCGCTCATTCATGATGATCTGCCGGCGCTGGATAATGATGAGTATCGAAGGGGAAGAAAGACATCCCATGTCGTTTTTGGCGAAGCCATGGCGATTCTGGCCGGGGATGCTCTTTTAAACTATGCCTTTGAGACGGCGTCAAAGGCCTTTGATCTGGCGGAAAATACGGAGGAATTCCGGGGCGTTGCCAGAGCAATGCAGATTTTATCTGCCAAGCCGGGAATTTATGGAATGATTGGCGGCCAGGTTGTCGATGTGGAGCTGGAGGGCCGGCCTTTGGATAAACCGGTGCTGGATTTTATCCATGAGATGAAGACAAGCGCATTGATTGAATGTTCGATGATGATTGGCGCGGTATTGGCCGGGGCCGATGAAGTTTCTCTGAATAAAGTGGAGCAGATGGCGAAAAATATTGGTATCAGCTTCCAGATTCAGGATGATATATTGGATGTAACGAGTACACTGGAAGTTTTGGGAAAGCAGACCCACAGTGATGAGAAAAATCATAAAACGACCTATGTGACACTGTTTGGCATTGACGGTGCGATGGCTGAAGCGGAGCGGTTTTCGAATGAGGCCATAGGTTTACTTGAAGAGATGTCGGAAGAAAAGGGCATGGAGAATCCATTTCTGGTGGAATTGATATGCCAGCTTGTACACAGAGAAAAGTAAGCGGGTGAATACAAATCATGTCAGGAATATTAGAGCAAATTAAACAGGCAAATGATATTAAGAAAATTGATGAGTCCCAGTATGGCGCGCTGGCGGAGGAATTGAGAGATTTAATTATTCATTCTGTCAGCGAAAACGGCGGTCATCTGGCTTCAAATCTGGGAGTGGTTGAATTGACGATGGCCCTCCATCTTTGTCTCGATTTACCAAAGGATAAGATTATCTGGGATGTCGGCCATCAGTCTTATACCCATAAGATTCTGACGGGGCGGAAGGATGAATTTGCAGGACTTCGTTCCTACGGGGGTATGAGCGGCTTCCCAAAGCATCGGGAAAGCCAGTGTGACGCCTTTGATACGGGCCATAGTTCCACATCGATTTCAGCGGCCCTTGGATATGTCCGGGCCAGAGAATTAACCGGTGAGGATTATACGGTGGCAGCGGTCATCGGCGACGGCTCCCTGACCGGGGGCATGGCCTATGAGGCTCTCAATAATGCGGCCCGGCTGAATACGAATTTAATTATTATTTTAAATGATAATAAAATGTCCATTTCAGAAAATGTGGGCGGCATGAGCAAATATTTGAACCGGATTCGGACAAATGAAAATTATGTGGAATTTAAGTCGGATGTGGAGACGGCGCTGCGCCGGATTCCGGGAATCGGCGATTCGGTGGCCAGAGGTGTGAAACGCTCAAAGGACTCTCTCAAGCAATGGCTTATTCCGGGAGGATTTTTTGAAGATTTGGGCATTGAATATATGGGGCCTGTGGACGGTCATAATATGAACCAGTTGATTCGGGCGATTAAGACGGCCCAGAAGGAAAAACAGGCGGTGATTGTCCATGTGATTACCCAGAAAGGCAAAGGCTATGAGCCGGCGGAAAATCATCCTTCCGAATTCCATGGCGTTGGAAAATTCGATGTGAAAAGCGGAGAAATCGTCAAAAATCCGAACATCACCTATACGGAAGCTTTTTCAAAAGCAATCCAGTATATTGGAATGAAGGATGAACGGGTAGTTGCCGTCAGCGCAGCGATGCCTTCGGGAACAGGGCTGACAAAGTTTGCCAAGCGTTTTCCGGGAAGGTTTTTTGATGTGGGCATTGCGGAAGAGCATGCCGTGACCTTTGCCGGAGGTTTGGCAGCCGGGGGATTGAAACCCTATGTGGCGATTTATTCCTCCTTTTTCCAGAGGGCTTATGACCAGATTATTCACGATGTCTGTATCCCGGATCTGCCGGTCACTTTTTGTATCGACCGGGCAGGGATTGTCGGCGCGGACGGGGAGACCCATCAGGGAATTCTCGATTTGTCTTTCTTTGCGTCCATTCCGGGAATGACCATCTGCGCGCCGAAAAATAAATTTGAATTATACGATATGATGAAATTCTCGCTGAATTTTGGGCATCCGCTGGCGATTCGCTATCCAAGGGGCGACGCCTATGAGGGTGAACGGGAACATCGGGCGCCGATTGTATGCGGAAAGAGCGAGATTCTCTATGAAGGCGAACAGGTAGCCCTTGTCGCTGTCGGCAGTATGGTGGAGACGGCCATACAGGTTAAAGATTATCTGGCGGAAGCGGGGCTTCCTGCGACGGTTGTCAACGCCAGGTTTATCAAGCCGCTGGATACGGATATGCTGGACGCTCTCGCGGACAAGCACAATATGATTGTAACTATGGAAGAAAATGTACTTCGGGGCGGTTTTGGCGAAGCCGTATCTGATTATTATATGACGAAGGGACTGCCTGTATTTGTCAAACATGTGGGTATCCCGGATGTATTTGTGGAGCATGGCAATGTGGCCCAACTGAAGACTTCTATGGGCATGGATGCCTGGGCCATATCCGCAAAGATTTTATCTGAGGTATTATTATGAAAAAAAGACTGGATGTGCTCTTAGTGGAACGCCGTCTGGCGGACTCCCGGGAAAAGGCCAAGGCCATTATTATGACGGGCAATGTATTTGTCAACGGCCAGCGGGAGGATAAGGCGGGGACGACCTTTGATGAAGAAAAGGCGGCCATCGAGATTAAGGGTCATACAATGAAATATGTGAGCCGGGGCGGCTATAAGCTGGAGAAGGCGGTGGATGTTTTCGGCGTGGATGTGCGGGATAAGGTCTGCATGGATATCGGTTCATCCACCGGCGGGTTTACCGATTGCATGCTCCAAAACGGGGCGGTAAAGGTTTTTGCCGTGGATGTGGGGCGTGGACAGCTTGACTGGAAGCTGCGCCAGGATGAACGGGTCGTCAGCATGGAAAAGACAAATATCCGTTATGTGACCCCGGAGGATATCGGAGAGCCCGTCGCCTTTGCTTCAGTGGATGTTTCCTTTATATCGCTGGCCCTTGTGCTGCCTGCGGCCAGAGCCCTTTTGACGGAGTATGGGCACATGGTCTGCCTTATAAAACCCCAGTTTGAAGCCGGCCGGGAGAAGGTTGGCAAAAAAGGGGTTGTCCGGGATAAGGCGGTACATATCGAAGTGATTGAAAAAGTGATTCATATTGCCGATGAACTTCATTTTAAGGTGCTCGGACTGGATTATTCGCCCATCAAGGGGCCGGAGGGCAATATTGAATATTTAATTTATCTTGAAAAACACCCGGAGAATGAGGCGCCGGCCCATGAACCGGTAGATGTGAAACAGGTGGTGGAGCAATCCCATGCTTCACTGTGACAGGAGAGACAGATGGATAAATTTTTAATTGTGACAAATCAGGATAAAGACAGAGACTTGCGGGTTACAAAAGAAATTAAAAGATATGTGGAGAGCAGAGACTGTATGTGCCATCTGGCGGAACCGATGGTGGGAACGGACCTGCTGCAGACCGGATACACGGATATGAGCAAACTTCAGGAAGATGTGGACTGTGTTATCGTGGTCGGCGGGGACGGAACATTTATCCAGACAGTAAGAGATTTTGCCGGATTGGATATTCCGATGGTTGGCGTCAATATGGGAACGGTTGGTTTTTTGGCGGCCATCGATGTGGATGGACTGCATGACGGGCTGGATGCGCTGATTTACGGAAAATTTACGATACAGCAGCGCATTATGCTTTTGGGGCAGGTTTACCGGGAGGGGCGGCGCCTGCATAAGAGTATCGCCTTCAATGATGTTATAGTGACCCGTTCCGGGTTTTCTAGGCTGGTTGAATTAAAAATTTATGTGAATGACCAGCTATTGGACATTTATGCCGCAGACGGCGTTATCGTATCCACGCCGACAGGCTCAACGGGATATAATCTGTCCGCCGGAGGCCCGGTGGTTTTCCCGGAAACGGAAATGATGATTATCACGCCTATCTGTCCCCATTCTCTGTCTGCCCGAAGCGTGGTCGTTTCGGCACAGGCAAAGATAAAAATTGAAGTAGGGAGACGGCGCAAAACCCAGAAGGAGGAGGCCCTTGTCACCTATGATGGGCAGACGGTATGGGAGCTGGAATCTTCCGATGTGGTGGAGGTTGTCCAGGCAAGTACAAAGGTGCCGATTGTAAATATACGTCAGAAAAGCTTCTGCGATATATTACGCAATAAAATAAAAAATGTATAATAATGCGGAAGGGAAGTGTCAGATTTGAAATCAAAACGGCATGCAAAGATATTGGAACTCATTGATAAATACGATATTGAAACTCAGGAAGAGCTGGCGGACCGTCTGAATGAAAGCGGATTTTCCGTAACTCAGGCAACCATCTCCCGGGACATCCGGGAACTTAAATTATCCAAGGTTTCGGGAAGCAACGGCCGGCAGAAGTATGTTGCTTTTATTAAACCGACAATGGAAATGACGGATAAATATTCCAGAGTTTTAAAAGAAGGTTATGTTTCCAAGGAAGTTGCCACAAGTATGATTGTCATTAAAACAGTGACAGGGATGGCGATGGCTGTGGCCGTGGCGATTGATCATATGGAACTTCCGGGGGTTGTCGGCTGTATTGCCGGAGATGATACGATTATGTGCGCCCTTCGCAGCGATGAAGACGCCCACATGGTTATGGAAAAAATCAATCAGATGTTAAAGTAGGAAGATGTTGGAATAGGAGATACGATGCTTTTAAGTGTACATGTGAAGAATCTGGCATTAATTGATGAGGTTGAGATGAATTTTGAAAATCACCTCAATATATTGACGGGTGAAACCGGTGCGGGCAAATCTGTCCTTATGGGCGCGGTGAATATGGCCCTCGGGGGCCGGGTTTCCAGGGATATGATACGCAAAGGGGCGGACTATGCCCTGGCGGAATTATTTTTCAGCGTTTCGGATGCCCGGGTGCTGGAAACATTGAAGGCCATGGAGATTCCGGTGGAGGATGATTTGGTGGTTATATCCCGTCGGATGACTTCCGGCCGGAGTGTGAGCCGGATTAACGGGGAGATTGTTTCCGCAGCCGATGTTCGCCGGGCCGGACAGCTTCTGATGGATATTCATGGCCAGCATGAGCATCAGTCCCTGCTGGATAAATCCAGGCATTTGATTATCCTGGACCGGTTTATCCGGGAACCCCTGGGGGACAGAAAAGAAAAACTTGCCAGGGCCTATCAGGAATATATGCACTGGAAAGATACCTTTGAAAATCAGGCAATGGATAACGAACAGCGTCTGCGCCAGATGGCCTTCATCGAATTTGAAGTGGAAGAAATTGAGAACGCCCGCTTAATGCCGGGAGAAGATGAACAGCTTGAGGCGGATTATCGAAAGATGTCCCATGGACGGCAGATTATCGAGGGACTTTCCCAGGTGCATCAGTGGACGGGCTATGATGACAGCACATCGGCCGGAGAGCAGCTTGGCCGGGGCCTTAAAAATTTCTATAATCTGGAAGATTATGATTCGGAGCTGAGTGTGCTTCGGGAACAGTTGGAAAATATTGAAAGTCTTTTAAATGATTTTAACCGGGATTTATCCGGATATATGGATACACTATCCTTTGATGAACAGGATTTCAGGGATACGGAAGAACGTTTGGATTTAATCAATCGGCTGAAAGCCAAATACGGGGCAACGATTGAGGATATTTTAAAATATAAGGCGGAAAAAGAGGCGGAGCTTCATCGTCTGCGCGGGTATGATGACTGGCTTGCCGGGGTAAAGGCAAAACTTTCAGCCAGCGAAAAAGAATTGAAGGTTCTGGCGGATGAGGTGAGCGGTATCCGAAGGGAATACGGGGCTGTTTTGGAGAAACAGATGGAAGAGTCCCTGAAAGATTTGAATTTCCTTCAGGTGCGTTTTCAGATAAAAATCACATCGACAGAAAAGTATACGAAAAACGGCCGGGATGACGTCGAATTTCTTGTGTCCACGAATCCGGGAGAAGATGTGAAACCGCTTGGACAGGTCGCTTCCGGCGGTGAACTTTCGAGAATTATGCTCGGCATTAAATCCGTGCTGGCCGAGATTGATGAGATTCCGACATTGATTTTTGATGAGATTGATGCGGGAATCAGCGGACGGACAGCCCAGAAGGTTGCCGAGAAGATGGCCTATATCGGGAGAAACCATCAGGTTTTGTGCATTACCCATTTGCCCCAGATTGCGGCCATGGCGGACAGCCATTATCTTATAGAAAAAACGGCGGACGGCATGCGGACGGAAACCCGGATTCGCAGATTGGCCGAAGAGGAACAGGTGCGGGAAGTGGGCCGTTTGATGGGCGGTGTTGAAATCACTCAAACCATTTTAGACAGTGCGGATGAAATGAAAAAAATGGCAGAACAGTTTAGAAAAACCTGTTTGAAAAATTAAATATGTCACATACTATGAAGGATGTACGCAGCTCGTATATCCTTTATTTTTTTGTATGGAGGCGATAGGATGAATCGGAAAAAATACCGCAGGTGGCTCATTATCGTGTTTATCATCTATCTCTGCGCATTTTCATATTACCTTTCCTATACCATCCACACATCCATACCGGATGTCTGGAAGCTGACGGTGGGGAAGGAGGAAACGCTGGATTTTAATCTTCCGTTGACTATGCAGGCGGATGGAGAGAGCCTTGCCGCAGCCAGTATAAATGGTGAAAAAGTACCTTCCAGTGAAATCCATCTGAATCTGAATGAAGCCGTGTCTGTCAATATTGAAGAAAAGGGAATATACCATTTTTCACTAAAATGGATGGGCTTTCATTTAAAGGATGTGGAAGTTGATGTTGTTGATGAAATGAAATTGATGCCTTTGGGGATGCCGGTAGGTATTTATATCCGCACGAAGGGCGTCATGGTTCTCGGCACCGGCGCGGTGGCTACCTATGAGGGCGACCGGGCAGAACCGGCGGAAGATGTGCTTCAGAGCGGTGATTATATATTGGAAGTGGGAAATCAGGAAATCCAGTCCATCGATGATTTGACGGATATTCTGGAACACTGGGAAGGCGGAGATATGCTTCTGACAATTTTGCGGAATGACGAAAGGGTGGAAGTGCGGGTCACGCCGGTGCGCACCGAGGATTCCGAATATAAAATCGGCGCCTGGATTCGGCAGGATGCCCAGGGAATCGGAACCCTCAGTTATGTGGATTCTGAAAATCATTTTGCCGCTCTGGGCCACAGTATCACCGATGTGGATACAAGCCAGCGAATCGATATCAGCGGCGGCCGGCTTTATCAGTCCAATATCCTTTCGATTGTCAAAGGCCAGAACGGTGTTCCCGGAGAGATGGTGGGCAACATCGATTATAAACATGGACAGATTCTCGGACAGATTGAATCCAATAATGAGAATGGCATTTTCGGAACATTGGCCGAGGATGCCCGGCTTTACGATGAAAATCAGGCACTTCCGGTGGGCTTCCGCCAGGAAGTAGAAAAGGGACCTGCGACCGTGCGGTGCTGTGTTGAAGGCGATATCAAGGATTACGAAGTGGAAATCGAAAGCCTGGAACCGGGAGGTTCCGGCAAAAATCGGGATATGGTTATTAAAATAACCGATGAAAATCTGTTGAATACAACTAATGGGATTGTCCAGGGCATGAGCGGCTCACCTATCATCCAAAACGGCAAAATCATCGGTGCGGTCACCCATGTTTTTGTCAACGATTCCACAAAGGGATACGGAATCCTTATTGAAAACATGCTGGAGTATTGAAAATAATAGTGCAAAATGCCCAAAAACTATAATGTCAAATGATTAACTTTTATTGACTTTTACTGTTTTCTATAATAAGATAATAGGATAGTAGAAGATTATAAGGAGGATATTTTTATGAAAAAACTATGGGCAATTTTAGGAATTTGCGCACTGACACTCTGCGCATGCGGACAGAAAGCAGACGATGTAAAGGAAACAAAGGCGGAAACAGCGGAGACAGTGGAAACAGCGCAAACGGGGGAAACAGAAGCAGTCGGCACAGGCAGCGCTGAGGATAAGGGAACTTTGATTCTTGCAACGACAACAAGTACAAAGGACAGCGGTTTGTTGGATGAAATTCTTCCTGTTTTTGAGGAAGCCACAGGTTATCAGGTGGATGTGGTTTCTGTTGGTTCAGGCGAGGCAATGAAGATGGGAGAAAACGGTGAGGCCGACGTACTTCTGGTTCATTCTCCGGCGGCTGAAAAGGCCTTTATTGAAGGCGGACACGCCGATGAAGACGGAAGAAAAGATGTTATGTATAATGATTTTGTTTTAGTCGGGCCGAAGGATGACCCTGCAGGTATTCAGGCGGAGGCCCCGGCGGATGCAGTGAAGGCATTTCAGATATTGAGTGAAACCGAATCCGCTTTTATATCGAGAAGTGATGAATCCGGTACCCACAAAAAGGAATTGTCCATCTGGGAAAAATGCGGCATTGAGCCGTCCGGCGAGTGGTATGTGGAAGCCGGCGCAGGCATGGGCGCTGTTCTCGAGATGGCAAATGAAACTCTGGCTTATACCTTATCGGACAGAGCAACCTGGCTGAATCTTGGACTGGATGGAGATTTGACGATTGTCTGTGAGAAGGATGAAAGCGGCATTTTATATAACCAGTATGGGGTTATCTGTGTGAATCCGGAGAAAAATGATGTGATTAATCATGAGGGAGCCAAAACATTCCAGGATTGGATCACCTCAGAAGAAACCCAGTCGCTGATTGGCGAATACGGCACTGAAAAATACGGCGCGCCGTTATTTACGCCAAATGCACAGTAAATATGCAGTTTAACAGCTTATGAATATTATTATTGAAGGTATCAAAGAGGCTTTCCGGCTTATATTTTCTCTGGATGCGGAAGTATTTGAAGTCGTTTTACTGTCTTTAAGAGTTTCTCTGACATCGCTGTTTGCGGCGGGCATCGGAGGAATATTTCTCGGTATTCTGGCATCGAAATATTCTTTTCCGCTGAAGCACTTATTTATGCGTTTCATTTATACCCTGATGGGTATGCCGCCGGTGCTTTGCGGGCTGCTGGTGTATATTCTTTTTATGCGCCGTGGACCTTTTGGAAGTCTGAGGCTGAATTATACGGTAACAATTATGATTATCGCCCAGATTTTAATGATTTTGCCGATTATCATCGGGCTGACTTATAATGCGGCGGCAGAAAAGCAGGAGAGGATTCAGCGCTTGTCAAAAACATTGGGGGCAAGTCCGGCGCAGACGATGGGTCTGTTTCTCTTTGAACTGCGCGGCGGCCTTGTTGTGGCGTTGGTTTCCGGCTTTTCGAGGGCAATCTCGGAAGTCGGTGCGGTAATGATTGTGGGTGGAAATATTGACGGAAAAACCCGGGTTATGACGACCTATATTTCCCAATTGAAGGGCATGGGCGAGTATGAACGGGCTTTGGCGGTGGGAATTATTTTGCTTCTGATTTCATTTATGGTGAATACAGTTCTCTACCGCTTCCAGAGGGAAAAGAGCGGATAAGATATGCGGATAGAAATTGAAAATTTAAAAAAATCATATCAGGGTACTCCGGTGCTGGACATTGACAGGCTGACCGTCCGGGAAGGCAAAATCACGGCGATTGTCGGTCCAAACGGCGCGGGGAAATCAACTCTGCTGAACCTGATTGGAAATCTTCTGCAAAAAGACGGGGGAATCATCCGATATGACGGGGAGAAAAAAGTGCCGGAGAAACATATCACCCTTGTATTCCAGGAGCCCTATTTAATTTCCACTACTGTAAGAAAAAATATAGCCTGTCCGATGAAGCTCAGAAAATTTTCAAAAGAAGTGATTGAGGGCAGAATCGGGGAACTGGCCAAAGAACTGAATCTGGAAGAACTGCTGGATAAAAAGGCCAATCAACTGTCCCTGGGAGAAGTGCAGAAAGTGGCTTTGGCAAGGGCATTATCCTTTGAGCCCGATTTGCTTCTTCTGGATGAACCCTGTGCAAGTATCGACCCTTATACAACCAGTGAGATTGAAAAAATACTCATGAAGATGAATCGCCGCAGGGGGACGACGATGGTTATGGTGACCCACAATCTGGCCCAGGCCCGGCGATTGGCTGATGATGTCATTTTATTGAAAAAGGGAAGACTTGTGGAATGTTGTGGCTCGGAGCAGTTTTTTGTCCATTCGGAAAATGAGGAGACAAAGAAGTTTGTTGAAGGAGAACTTTTAATTTGAATATTGAACTATTACATACAGATACGTTGGAACAGGCCGGACAGAAGCTGAAAGAGGAAACGGCAAATCTGGAATTTAAAACACATAAAGTGGCCTGTGAGGCGGCTTTGGGGTTTATCTGCGCAAAAGATGTTATTGCAGAAGAGAATGTGCCGCCATTCCGGCGTTCAACCGTGGACGGATATGCCGTTATCGCTGCGGACAGTTACGGCTCCGGCGATTCCAATCCGGCATTTTATCAGGTGACCGGCCATGTGAATATTGAAGAACCTGCCCTGATGACGGTGAAGACAGGGGAAGCGGTGCAGGTGCAGACCGGGTCTATGGTGCCTGATGGAGCGACGGCTGTTTTGATGGTGGAGTATACGGAGCAGTATGCCGATGGAAAAATCATCGGATATAAGGCTGTGAGCGACGGTGAAAATGTGATTCAGCCGGGAGAAGATATTGCAGTCGGCGAATGTCTGATTCAAAGAGGACGGAAAATCAATGCCGGTGATATCGGGATAATGGCTGCCCTCGGCATCTGTGATATTGAAGTTTATGTGCCGCCGGCAGTGACAATCCTGTCTACCGGGGATGAACTGGTGGATATTGACGAACCTTTGACGGCGTCAAAAATCCGGGATATTAATTCCTATGCTCTGGCGGCGGAAGCGCGAAGAATGGGGATGAATGTCCTCAGAAGTCTGCGGGTCGGAGATAGGGAGCCGGATATATTTGAGGCGGTTTCCCGGGCGGCGGAGGACAGCGATATTATTCTTATATCCGGCGGAAGTTCCAAAGGAAATAAGGACTATACAAAAAGGGTGCTGGAAAACTTCACAGGCAATGTGTTTACCCATGGAATTGCCATCAAGCCGGGGAAGCCGACGATTTTGGCCTATGACAGGAAATTCCACACGGTGATTGCCGGACTTCCCGGTCATCCGATGGCGGCCATGCTGATGTTTCGGATGGTGATTGTCCGCTGGTATTGGGAAAAGAGCGGGAGGCGGACGCGTCCGCCTTATCGGGCGAGAATCAGTGAGAATGTTTCCAGCAATCAGGGCAGAGAGACCTGTCTGCCTGTGAAATTGATTCGTGATTCGGAGGGTTTCACGGCAAAGCCGATTCATGCCAAATCGGGCAGCATTGCGGCCCTGGCCGGAGCCGATGGCTATGTGCGGATACCGAGAAACCAGGAAGGCCTGAACCGGGGTGAGCCGGTTTGGGTAGAGGTGTTTTGATGAAGAGAAATTTATATTTGAATGTTCAGAAAAAAGAGGAAGCGCTTGCCGGTTTTCTGGCGGCATTTTCCAATATCCGGCCGCAGGGAGAGTGGATTCCCGTTGTGGAGAGTCTTGGACGCATCACTGCGGAGGCCGTATATGCCAGATATTCCAGTCCGTCTTATAATTCCTGTGCCATGGACGGCATTGCGGTCATCAGCGCCCATACGAAGGGAGCTTCAGAAAAAAATCCGCTAAAGCTGATTCGGGGAGAGGACTATCTGGATGTGGATACCGGGGATATGATTATGCCGCCCTATGATGCGGTCATTATGGCGGAAGATTTAATCGAGCCGGAGGACGGGGAAGGCTATATCATTATCGCGCCGACCCATCCTTTTGCCCATGTGCGGGCCATCGGAGAAGATATTGTCGCCAAGGAAATGGTGCTCCCAACCGGTCATAAAATATGCGCCATTGATATTTCTGTGCTTTTATCTGCAGGTATTATGGAAATTCAGGTAATTAAGAAGCCGGTAATCGGAATTATTCCCACCGGGGATGAAATGATTGAATATATGGAGCCGTTGGAGGACGGGAAAATTATAGAAACCAACTCCCGGATGTTTGAAAATCTGGTGGCGGAGCAGGGCGGTATCGGGCGGCGGTATCCGATTCTTCCGGATGATCTGGAATTGATTAAGCGGAAACTGTCGGAGGCGGCCGCTGAATGTGACATGGTTATTATCAATGCCGGTTCCAGCGCCGGACGGGATGATTACACGGTTCATGCCATCCGGCAGTTGGGCGAAGTCTATACCCACGGCATGTCCATGAAGCCGGGGAAACCGGTAATCCTGGGAAAGATAGACGGCAAGCCGGTGATTGGTCTTCCGGGCTATCCGGTATCCGCTTATCTGACTTTTATGGAGTTTGTTATTCCGGTTATGAACAGGTATGGCTGGCGGAGCGGAGAAGATAAACCGCAAAAAGAGGTTGAGGCGAAATTGTCAAAAACATTGATGTCCGGCCTGAAATATGAGGAATATGTCCGGGTAAAACTGGGAATCGTGGAAAATGAACTGGTGGCTTCGCCGCTGGAGCGGGGAGCAGGGGCTTCCATGTCGCTGGTGAGGGCCGATGGTTTTTGCGTTATTCCCCAGGATAAAGAAGGATTTTCCGCTCATGAGACGATTCGGGTTAAGCTTATGAAAGATATGGAGCAGATTCGGAAAACGCTGGTGCTCATTGGAAGCCATGACTTAATTCTGGATGTTATCAATGATATCATGATGGAGGAAGGCCGTGATACCTGCCTTTCATCCACCCATGTAGGTTCCATGGCCGGCTTAATCGCACTTCGGAAAAAAGAGACCCATCTGGCCCCGTCCCACTTGCTGGATGAGAAGGACGGAAGCTATAATATATCGATTACCCGCGAGATGTTCCCGGATGAGAAAATGGTCATTATTAAGGGAGTCCGCAGACGGCAGGGCTTTATTGTTAAAAAGGGAAATCCTCTGAATATTCAGAGCATCCGTGATATAACGCCGGAGATACGCTACATAAATCGTCAGCGGGGCGCCGGAACCCGGGTGCTTTTCGATTATCTTCTGAAAAAAGAGGGAATTTCCCCGGCAGATATTTCAGGGTATGGGCACGAAGCGGCAACCCATATGAGTGTGGCGGTGGCTGTCCAGAAGGATAATGCGGATGTGGGAATGGGTATTTATTCCTGTGCAAAGGCTCTGAATCTTGATTTTATCGAGGTGGGCTTTGAAGAGTATGATTTTGTGACTTATGAAAAATATCTGGAATTGCCGGCGGTTCAGGAGTTCCTTCACATTCTCAAAGGAGACGCCTTTAAAAAGCGTTTGGATATGCTGGGAGGCTATGGCTGGGAAGAGTGCGGGCAACTGTGTTTCCTTTGAGCAGGATTGAAACGGGGATGATATTTTGTTTGAGAAAAATATGGATTTTCTTACGGCAGAGCAGGCGGAGCGGATTCGCCGGATGATTGTTGCGGTTGTCGGCGCCGGGGCTTTAGGACAGATGGCTGCCCACCAGCTTGTACGGGGCGGTTTTGAAAAACTTATTTTAATCGATAAAGATGTATTGGAGTACAGTAATTTCAATCGTCAATTATATGCCCTGGATTCTACAGTCAATCAATCCAAAGCGGAAGTGCTGAAAGCCGGTCTTTTGGATATCCGGCCTCAGGCAGATATAAAAATCTGTGAAACCTTTTTGGATGAATGTAACGGGAGACACCTTCTGTCAGGGGCGGATTTGCTGATGGACTGTGTGGATGATGCGGATACCAAAGTCTGTCTTGAAAAACTGGCGGAGGAGTTAAAGATTCCATTGATTCATGGGGCTGTGGAAGGCTGGTATGGACAGGTGGCAACGATTTTTCCGGGGGATGCTTTGCTGGAACGGCTTTATATGTACCCTAAAAAACAGGAAGTGTCGGCGCTTATGCCGACGGTCTGCGCGGTTGCGGCGCTGCAGGCCGGAGAAGCATTGAAACTGGCAGCGGGATGCGGAGAACTGCTGCATCAAAAAGTGATGTTTGTGGATATGTTAAACAGTGATTTTTCATGGGTGACCATGCAGAAGGTATAAAAATTAAGAAACAGAGAAAGAGGTGAGAAGATATGGCAACAAAATATGGGGGTTATATGGGAAAAGTGCTGAAAATTGATTTGACGACAAAAGAAGTGTCCGAATATCCCTTTTCCGATAGAGAACGAGAATTGTTTATCGGCGGAAAGACTATGGCGGCAAAGATTCTTGGGGACCATTTAAAGGGAACGGAGAAGGCATTTTCCGAGGATAATCTTCTGGTGATTACGACGGGGCCGCTGACGGGCACCGGGGCGCCGAGTGCCAGCCGTTTTAATGTTTCAACCCTGTCGCCCCAGACCGGTTATATTACATCATCCAACTGTGGCGGCCATTTTGGATATTATCTGAAAAAAGCGGGGCTGGATGGCCTGATTTTAACCGGGCAGTGTGAAGAAAAGACATGGATTGAAATTCAGAATGACAATGTCCTGTTTCACAGCGCCGATGATTTGTGGGGGATGAAAACAACCCAGGTCCAGGAGGCTTTGGATGACAAACTTCGAATGAAAAACGGGCGTGTCCGCAAGAACGGAAAGATTTGTATCGGGCCGGCCGGGGAAAATATGGTGCTCTATTCCAGTATTGTTTCCAACGACCGTATTTCCGGGCGGGGAGGCACCGGGGCTGTGATGGGCTGGATGCGCCTGAAAGCGGTTTGTGTCAGCGGGACGAAAGAAATTCCGATTTATGACAAGGAAAAGATGATTGCCCATACAAAGAAATGGTTCAGATATTTAAGAAAGCATCCGCTGACCGGCGATCAGCTTCCGAGACTGGGGACAGCGGGACTTGTCAGCTCTATGCAGATGAAAGAAATGCTTTCCACAAAAAATTACAGCCGGGGACAATATGAAGATTTCGAAAAGGTCAGCGGCGAGGTTTTGGCTGAAAAACACAATATTGTCAATAAAGGCTGTCTCACCTGTCCGATTCGCTGTGCCCGCACGGTGGAGGTTGAAGGGCGGCCGGTGAAGGGGCCGGAACTGGAGACACTGGTACTTCTCGGCGGAGGCATATTAAATAATAATCTGGAGGCTGTGCTGAAATGGAATTATGAGCTGGACGAACTGGGAATGGATACGATTTCAGCGGCCAATACTTTGTCCTATGCCATGGAAGCCAATGAAAAGGGACTTTGGGATAATGGCTTGAAGTTTTCCGAGATTGACGGCATTTCGCAGATATTTGAGGATATTGCCTATCGCCGGGGCATTGGAGACGAACTGGCAGAGGGAAGTAAGCGGCTGTCCGAAAAATATGGCGGCAAAGAGTTTGCCATTCATGCAAAGGGAATGGAACTGGCGGCTTATGAACCGAGAAAGGCGGTGGGCCTTGGACTGGGCTATGCGGTCAGCAACCGGGGCGGCTGTCATTTAAATGGCGGTTATCTCGCTATTCTGGAGGGCCTCGGGCTTTCTATTAATCAGACAACCTATCATGGAAAAGCGGATTTAACGATGATGTTCCAGGATTTGATGGAAATGATATCCGCTTCCGGCCAATGTCTGTTTACGAGCTATGCCTTTTTCCCGGCGCCGCTTATGCGCCACCCGAACAGCTGGTATGTGAAACTGGTGAATAAAGTTCTGCCATATTGCGGCGCTGTGGTGCGGCTGATGAACAAATATCCGGAGATGTTAAAGCTGCATCTGCCGGTATTCCATCATACCAAAGGCTTTGAGTATGCCACAGGGATGAAGATGTCTTTTGGTCATTATATGCGCTGCGGCGAACGGGGCTACAATCTGGAGAGGGAAGTAAACCGGAGATTTGGAGTGAACGCCAATAAGGATGCTTTGCCGTCCCGCCTCGTGAAAACATTGCAGGACCCGAAAGACCCGACATCCAAAGTGCCGTTGGAAAAACTGAAAAAAGTTTATTATCATGCCCGGGGATGGGATAATAACGGATTGCCGACGGAGAAGCTTTTGAAGAAACTGGAAATTATTTAAGGCAAAGGGTGGTGTCTGTGGTTAAAGTAAAATTGTTTGGCGTGGCCCGTTTAAAGACCGGCGTCAGCGGATTTGAGGCGGATGTCTCCACTGTGGAGGCGTTAAGAAGCGCGGTTCCCGGGATGACAAAGCGGGAAGCGAAAGATTTGGTTGTTTTGGTGAACGGAAAAACGGTCGGCCGGGGATATCGGTTTAAGGATGGCGATGAAGTCTCCATGTTTTCACCGGCAGGAGGTGGATGAAAATGAAAAAAAAGAAAATGCCTTATATTAATAAAGAAACATGTGCGGGCTGTTCGGTTTGTGTCGAAAATTGTCCGATGGACTGTCTGAGCATTGAAGAGCCTAAGTTTCATGGGGATATTCACACGATTGCCTGTGTGGATGAAACCAAATGTATCGGCTGCGGTATCTGTGCGAAGGCATGTCCGATTCAGGCCATTGACATGCGCGATGGGGGAAAGGCGGTGTATACTGTGAAAAACAAATTAAATGTGAAGAAAATCTATTGCAGGGGCTTCCAGTCTGTTATGAAAATCGGCATGGCCATATTGCCGTGGAAAGTACCGAAAACGCTGCGGGGCCGGGATGCGGTGAAAAGGCTGCCGGAGGCTATTAAACATAAAAAGTTCAAAAAAGTTCTTATTGTTACGGATAAAATGCTGATGGAACTGCATCTGCTGGACGGTATGCTTGAAGCGATGGATCAGCAGGGGCTGGAATATGCGATTTATGACGGGGTGGCGCCGAATCCAACCGATATTAATGTTGAGGAAGGCGTAAAACTCTATAAAGAAGAAAAGTGCGACTGTATGATCGCTTTTGGCGGAGGTTCGCCGATGGACTGTGCGAAGGGTATTGGCGCCCGTATTACGCGGCCCCATAAGAGTGTGAAAAGACTGCAGGGCCTCTTTAAGATTTTGCTTCCGATTCCGACAATTTTTGCTGTTCCTACAACGGCAGGAACAGGTTCGGAGACAACGGTGGCCGCGGTTATCACTGAGGCAGCAACCCATCATAAAGCATCGATGAATGATTTGTGTCTGATGCCGAAATATGCAGTGCTGGATCCGGCCGCCGAACACATTTAAGGACTGCGGGGTCAGTCCCAAATGAGCCACAACCGGTATGGACGCTTTGTGCCATGCGGTGGAGAGCTATACAAATAATACTTACAATTCAAAGCTGGAAAAGGATATGTGTAAAAAGGCTGTGAAGCTGATTTATGATAACCTTTATGATGTTTATCAGGATGGCAGCAATCTGAAAGGCCGTTATAATATGCAGAAGGCCGCTTTTTTGGCTGGCCGGGCCTTTACAAGGGGCTGCGTAGGCTATGTGCATGCGATTGGCCATACACTGGGCGGACTGTACGGAACACCGCATGGCCTTGCAATGTCGATTCTGCTGCCGCATGTTCTGCGGGCTTTTGGGCCGGCGGCTTACGATAAACTGGCGGATTTGTGTGATGTCTGCGGCATAAAGGCGGCGGATGATACGAAAAAAGCAAAGGCGGAGGCATTTATCGACTGGATTGAAGACATGAAAGACAAGATGAATATTCCGGTATATCCTGAAATGATTCAGGAGGAGGATGTGGAGCAGATTGTGGCCTGGGCTGAAAAAGAAGGTAACCCGCTGTATCCGACACCGGTGACATGGAATAAGAAAGATTTTAAAGAATTCATTTTGTCATTAATCGGAGAATAAAATGATAGACAACGAGGGAAGAGTCATAGATTATCTGCGCATTTCCATTACGGACAGATGTAATCTCAGATGTATCTATTGTATGCCGGAGGAGGGCGTTAAGAATATCTGCCATGAAAAAATTCTTTCCTATGATGAAATTTCCCGGATATGCGCCGTGCTGGCCGGTCACGGCCTGAAAAAAATAAAGATTACCGGCGGCGAACCCCTGGTGAGAAAGAATATGCCGGTACTTATTCGGGAGTTAAAAGCAATTCCCGGAATTCAGAGTGTGACGCTGACAACCAACGGGGTATTGCTGGAAAGCTATTATGATGCGCTGATTGATGCCGGAATCGACGCCGTGACTGTCAGTCTCGACACAACAGAGAGGGACGTGTATCAGAGGATTACCCGGAGGGATGAATTAAACAGCGTTTTGCGGGGAATCGAAAAGGCCATCGCAGAAAACAGGGTGCGGCTGAAAATCAACTGCGTTTCTGCCATTGGCGTTGAAACCCAGAATCTTTTGTCTCTTCTGCATTATGCGGAACGGGCGGATGTGGATGTACGTTTTATTGAAATGATGCCGATTGGGCTCGGCAGCCGGTTTCCGATGGTATCGGAGGCACAGATTCGGCAGCGGATTGAAGAAAAGTATGGCAGGCTGACACCTTATTATCAACCGCGGGGCAATGGCCCATGCCGGTATTATGAAGCCCCCGGACTGATTGGAAAGATTGGATTTATCAGTGCGGTGAGTCATAAATTTTGCGATACATGCAACAGAGTACGGCTGACATCGGATGGATTTTTGAAGACTTGTCTTCAGTATGATTTTGGCGTTTCGCTGAAACCGCTGCTGGAACAAAGAATTTCGGATGAGGCGTTGTGGGAAGTGATGCGGGAGGCAATCAAGAACAAGCCAAAGGCCCATCATTTCAATGAAGACAGAAAAAAAAGAGAAGACGAGGTTAAAGGCATGTCTCAAATCGGCGGATAAAACTGAAAAGGCGCCTGTTCTGCGAATAAGGATTGGTTTATTTGCAGGGGGCGCCTTTTATGTATTATAATGTTACGGCTTTGGAAATTCGGCCTCCGAGGATAAAGGCCAGAGCAATTTTAGCCAGATCCGGGATGATAAATGGAATGACGCACCATCCGAGGACTGCGGAAAGACCGACAGCGCCGACATTTTTTGCGTAAACGACCATAAACCAGGCGGTGCCGAAAGCGTAGCAGACGGCGAGGGCTATGACCATGGAAAGAATCAGGGCCCAGGTCTTTTTGCCCAGAGCTTTCTCAAAGGCCCATATAACGAAGGCAGAGAAAATAAAGCCGATGATGTAGCCGCCGGTGGTATTTAGGAGAGCGCCGATACCGCCTTTAAAACCGGAAAAGACGGGAAGGCCGACGGCCCCAAGAAGGACGTAGACAATAACAGATAGGGTTCCGCGTTTTCCGCCTAATACGGTCACAGCCAGAAAAATGGCAAAAGTCTGCAGGGTAAAGGGAACAACCGTCGGAATGGAAATCCATGAACATATGGCAATCACTACGGCAAAAAGTCCGATATAGGCCATATCCAGTGTTGTTATTTTTTGTGATGTCTGAGATGGTGTCATTGAAGTCATAATAATCCTCACTTTCTGCCGTCAGATTGCGGCATACACTATAAAACTTTGAAAAGCATATCACGCCGGAGAATAAATGTCAACCTAAAATATAATCAAGTTGACATTTGGAAATAAAGAGAAAACTGCGGCTTGACAAGATTTTTGTCTGTGTTTATAATGAAAGCAACGCGTTGATGAGACGAGTAGGGTATGAAACATCACAGAGAGGAACCGGCGGCTGGAAAGGTTCTGTTGGGAAATATCTGAAAACTACCTCGGAGTGGCTCCAATCAAGCCCGGTGATTCCGTTATCAATCAAAATGAAGTGGTTTTACATATGCCGCAGCATGCAAAGCCGGATGGGCAGGCGCACAGCAGCGGTCATATGAAACAAAAAGGGTGGAACCGCGAGAAGAACTCGTCCCTTTCTGTCAGACAGATGATAGAAAGAGGACTTTTTTATTTGTCTGAAAAGAAATTCTGTCTGAATTAAGAATAAAAAGTTGATGAAGGGAGAAAACAAAATGAAAGTAACATTAAAAGACGGCTCTGTTAAAGAATACGCGCAGCCGATGTCCGTAATTGATATTGCGAAAGATATTTCTGAAGGATTGGCCCGGGCGGCCTGTGCCGGTGAATTAAACGGTGAGGTTGTGGATTTGAGAACCGTTGTTGATAATGATTGTGAATTAAACATTTTGACATTTGATTCAGAGGGCGGCGCAGCAGCTTTCCGACATACAACATCCCATATTATGGCCCAGGCGTTAAAACGTCTTTACCCGGATGCAAAACTGGCAATCGGACCGTCCATTTCCGATGGTTTCTATTATGATATTGACAGTGAAACACCTTTAACTGCCGATGATTTGACAAAAATTGAAGCGGAGATGAAGAAGGTTGTCAAAGAAGCATGGCCGATTACCCGGTTTACGAAGAGCAGAGACGATGCGATTGCTTATTTTAAAGAAAAAGATGAGCCGTATAAGGTTGAATTGATTGAGGATTTGCCGGAGGATGCGGAAATCAGCTTCTATCAGCAGGGCGAATTTGTGGACCTCTGCGCAGGACCGCATCTGATGACAACAAAGCCTGTAAAAGCCTTTAAATTAACCAGTCTGGCCGGCGCTTACTGGCGCGGAAGCGAAAAGAATAAAATGCTGACCCGTATTTATGGTACTGCCTTTACGAAGAAAGCAGATTTGGAAGAACATCTGGCACGGATTGAGGAAGCAAAGAAGCGTGACCACCGTAAACTCGGAAAAGAGCTTGGCCTTTTCATGATTCGCGAAGAGGGCCCTGGATTCCCGTTCTTCCTGCCAAAGGGTATGGTTCTCAAAAATACGCTGTTGGATTACTGGAGAGACCTTCACCGCAAAAACGGTTATGTGGAAGTGTCCACCCCAATCATTTTAAGCCGTCATTTATGGGAGAATTCCGGTCATTGGGACCACTATAAAGACAATATGTATACAACAGTCATTGATGATGCAGATTTCGCTGTAAAACCGATGAACTGTCCGGGCGGAATGCTCGTTTATAAGTCTGAGCCTCATTCCTATAAGGATTTGCCGCTTCGTGTCGGCGAACTGGGCCTTGTTCACCGCCATGAAAAATCCGGTCAGCTTCATGGCCTGATGCGTGTACGCTGCTTTACTCAGGATGATGCCCATATCTTTATGACCCAGGAGCAGATTCGCCAGGAGATTAAAGGCGTTGCGAAACTCATTGATGAAGTTTACAACCTTTTCGGATTTAAATATCATGTAGAACTTTCCACCCGTCCGGAGGATTCCATGGGAAGTGATGAGGATTGGGAAATCGCAACAGATGGTCTTAGAGGCGCCCTTGAGGACCTTGGCCTTGACTATGTTATCAATGAGGGCGACGGCGCATTCTACGGCCCGAAGATTGACTTCCATCTGGAAGATTCCATCGGAAGAACATGGCAGTGCGGAACCATTCAGTTGGATATGCAGATGCCTCAGCGTTTTGATTTGGAATATACGGGTGCAGACGGTGAGAAACACCGCCCGGTTATGATTCACCGTGTAGCTTTCGGTTCCGTGGAACGTTTTATCGGTATTTTGATTGAACATTTTGCAGGTGCATTCCCGACATGGCTGTCTCCGGTGCAGGTTAAAGTGCTGCCGATTTCCGATAAATACATGGATTATGCCCAGAGTGTACTGGCCCAGTTAAATGAAGCCGGTATCCGGGCGGAAATTGATACCCGTGCCGAGAAGATTGGCTATAAGATTCGTGAAGCAAGACTTCAGAAGATTCCTTACATGCTTGTTGTCGGAGCAAAAGAAGAGGAAGAGAAAGCGGTTTCCGTTCGCAGCCGTTTCAAAGGGGATGAAGGCCAGAAAGATCTGCAGTCATTTATCGCAGATATTCTGGAAGAAATCCGTACAAAAGAAATCCGCAAGGTGGAAGAAGAAGCTTAAAGCGGTTTATAATTAAAAAAAGAGAATTATTCCGAAAGGTGATTTTCGGGGTAATTCTCTTTTTGTGTTATTCAGAAATTATATACTCTTTCGGGCATCCCGTATGGCAGATGCTTCGCATGGGCGCGCTCCGTCAGGCTTCGCGCGATAAGGTATGATTCTTTATAATAGCGCGTATGCTGGCGTTCAAATCCGGTTTCAATTCATCAAAAGAAATCGGGTCGTTTTCCAGAATTGTGCTGAAAGCCGTGGAACTGGCCAGCTCAATAATTAAGAACAGCATGGTTTCCGGGGCCCTCAGGCGGCAGTCCGGATGATCAAGAAGCAGTTTCCTATAGATGTCATAGGCGCTGATATCTTTCCCCGGCAGATTTTTTGTCATGGCATGGCGGAATATTCCCCAACTCAGGTTTTTTGAAATAAACCGGAGCATCGGTTTATTTTTTCGCATACAGTCCAGCACATAATCTACGATGAATATAATCCGGTCTTCCAGGGATGGAATATTCTCATCTTCCATGGCCTTATAGGCATCGCAGAACAGCTTGTCCGCTGTTTTGGCAATCAGCTGATCGCGGATATGATATTTATCGGTAAAATAAAGATAAAAGGTTCCCTTGGCCACGCCGGCTTTTTTGACAATATCATTGATGGTTGTTTTTTCAATCCCTTGAGTTAAAAATAATTCATAGGCGTTGTTAAACAGCGCATCCAGTTTGTGCTGCTTATTTTCTTCTGCTTTCCCCATAATTTTCCCTCTTTTTTCCAGTTCTATAAATGAATTATAAAATAAAAATGACCAAAAGTCAAATTTTTTTAAAAAAGAATATTGACTAATGGTCATTTTTGCTGTATAGTAGTCGAAGAATAAAAATGACCAAAAGTCATAAAAATGAAAGGAAGGATACGGCATGGTGAAATTAAGGAAAAAAATTGTAAAATACCGGGTTGTTATTCTCATCATTGGATTCTTATTATTGATTCCCTCGGCTATGGGGTATTTTAAAACGAAGGTCAATTACGACATTCTCTATTATCTGCCCGATGATATTGAAACGATGGTCGGCCAGGATATACTGATGGATGAATTCGGCAAAGGCGCCTTTGCAATGGAGATTGTGGAGGGGATGTCAACGAAGGATGTGGCCGGGGTAAAGAAAAAAATTGAAGCTGTGGACGGTGTGGCAGAAGTTATTTGGTATGATTCACTGATGGATATTTCCGTTCCGATGGAAGTGCTGCCGGAAGAGATAAAGGATATATTTAATAGGGGGGATGCGACCCTGATGGCTATTTTCTTTGACGGCACCACATCGGCGGACAGTACAATGGATGCAATCGGGGAGATACGTGAGATTACGAATAACCAATGTTATCTGAGCGGTATGTCCTCGGTAGTTACCGATATAAAAAATCTTTCGGATAAGGAAGTGCCTGTTTATGTATTGATTGCAGTGCTGTTATGTTGTGTAGTTCTGGCACTTTCAATGGATTCCTGGATTATTCCTTTATTTTTTATGCTGAGTATCGGTATGGCGATTATTTACAATCTTGGAACCAATATATTCCTGGGGGAGATTTCCTATATAACAAAAGCCCTGAGCGCGGTGCTCCAGCTTGGTGTGACGATGGATTATTCCATTTTCCTCTGGCACAGCTATAAGGAAAATCAGCAACGTTTCCCGGGGGATAAAGAGCGGGCAATGGCCCATGCCATATCAAATACCTTTTCATCCGTCGTGGGCAGTTCGGTTACAACGGTGGCCGGCTTTATTGCCCTCTGCTTTATGAGCTTTACCCTCGGAAGAGATATGGGCGTTGTCATGGCAAAAGGCGTTATATTCGGCGTCATTAGCTGTGTTACCATTTTGCCGGCTTTTATCCTGATTTTTGATAAGGCGATTGAAAAAACAAGTCATCGGCCGCTGCTCCCAAATATGGATAGATTTTCAGATTTCATTTCAAGACATCATAAAATTTTTATCGGCATATTTCTTATCATTTTGATTCCGGCGCTGTACGGATACAAGAATACAGAGGTTTACTATAATCTGGATACCACGCTGCCGAAATATCTTGAAAGTATTCAGGCAAACGATAAGCTTTCCAATGATTTTGAGATGAACGCAACCCATATGGTGCTGGCCGGTGCGGATTTGTCCTCAAAAGATGCAAAGGCTATGCTGGATGAAATGTCTGATGTGGAGGGGATACGTTTTACTTTGGGACTTGACAGCGTGCTCGGTTCGGCAATTCCCCGGGAAATAATACCGGAGGATTTGACGGCTACATTGAAAAAAGAGAATTGGCAGTTGATTCTTGTCCAGTCTGAATATAAAGTGGCTTCGGACGAGGTGAACAAACAGTGTGATGAACTGAATGCCATCATTAAGAAATATGATTCGAATGCTATGCTGATTGGCGAAGCGCCGTGTACGAAAGATTTGATTAGGATTACTGATAAGGATTTTAAAGTCGTCAATGCAATTTCGATTATTGCCGTTTTCCTGATTATTTTCTTTGTATTTAAATCGATTTCGATTCCGGCGATTTTGGTGGCTGTCATCGAATTTGCTATTTTTGTGAATCTCGGCATCCCTTACTACACGGGAACACGTCTTCCGTTTATCGCTTCTATTGTCATAGGCACCATACAGCTCGGCGCGACTGTGGATTATGCGATTCTGATGACAACGCGGTATAAAAAAGAACGCTGCTCCGGCAAAGAAAAGAAGGAAGCGATTCGGATTGCCCTTTCTGCGTCGATTACATCGATTATCGTTTCGGCCTGCGGATTTTTTGCGGCAACCTTTGGCGTCGGCCTTTATTCGGATATCGATATGATTTCTTCACTGTGCATATTGCTGGCACGGGGAGCAATCATCAGTATGATTGTAGTTATTTTCGTTTTGCCATCCATGCTGATGGTATTTGACAGAGTTATCTGTGCAACAACAAAGGAAATGCGGAAAATTAAGTTTATAGGAGGTTCTCAACATGAAGAATAAAGAATATCAGAAAATATTAGCTATGGCGCTGACGGCTTCACTGGCTGTCGGCGGTGCCGGGATTTCGACGATGCCGGTTTGGGCTATCGAAAATCCGGCCCAGAATATGGTAATGGGTAAAGCTGCTTTTGAGACAGAGAAGAACAAAGCTGAGAAAGACACGGCAGAGAAAAAGAGTGAAGGTGAAACAGCGAAGGCTTTAAAGGATGAAACGGTATATGTCAAACTGGATGCTTCGGGAAAGGTTACCTCTGTTACGGTGTCGGATCAGCTAAAAAATGTGAGCGGCCTGAAAGATATTGAAGACGTTTCAGGTTTGAAGGATATAGAGAATGTTAAAGGGGAAGAAGAATTTAATCAAAAGGACGGAAAGCTGGTATGGAGCGGTGACGGCAGGGATATCTGCTATCAGGGAACAACGTCCGAACAGCTTCCGGTGGGAATAGGGGTTACCTACACCCTGGACGGCAAAGAAATCAGTGCAAAAGAACTGGAAGGTCAGAGTGGCCATCTGAAAATGCGCTATGAATATAAAAATACGACAGGGGATGCGGATGATGCGTATACACCGTTTTTAATGGTTACCGGTTTGATTTTAGATACGGAGCAGTTTTCCAATGTAAGTATTGAAAACGGAAAAATTGTATCCGATGGGGACAGAGATTTAGCCATTGGAATGGGTATACCCAAAATGAAGGAGGCCCTGAATGTTACCGATATTGATATCCCGGATTACTTTGTCCTTGAGGCGGATGTGACGGATTATGAAGCGGTTGCGGGAATTACAGTGGCTACAAATGAGGTTTTTAATTCTCTGAGCAGTGACGGTTTTGACAGCCTGGAGGATTTGGAAGACTCCATGGACCAGCTTCAAAGCGGGGCCAATCAGTTGGTTGACGGTTCAGGCCAGTTAAAAACCGGCTTAGATACATTGCTTTCTTCTTCGGGAACACTGGTTGACGGTATTAATCAGCTCGCAGCAGGCGGCAGTGAACTTGAAAAAGGTACGGGGACTCTGGCGGATGGCGCCGGCGCACTTTCTGAAGGAGGAAAAAACCTTGTCAGCGGTACTTCCCAGTTGTCCGCCGGGGCGGAAACGCTGAGTCAGGGAGCATCTCAGGTGGCTGCCGGAGCGGACAGCGCCCATAAGAGTACTTCGGAACAGCTTCTTCCGGGGGTACAGCAGCTCTATGATGGAGTGACAGGGATGCAGTCCCAGGTTGAGGAGGGTATCGGCCAGCTTTCCGGCGGAACCAGCCAGTTAAAGGACGGTATTGAAACGGCGGCCGCTGGGGCGGCCCGGTTATCTGCCGGTATTGAAACTGTTGGAGCCAGTGCAGGGGATTTGAGCGGCGGAATTTCAGGTGCGGCAGCTTCATCCGCAGAAATCAGTGCAGGTGTACAGCAGTTAGCGGACAGCTTGTCCGCAGCCGGTGTGGATAATAGTGCATTGATTGGAGTTGTGGAGTCGCTGAGAGCGCCGGATAACAGCAATGGCGCAGCGATAGATTCAATTATCGCCGGTTTGAACGAACAGGCTCAGGGCGTCAACGGAGCTCTTTCAAATGCGGCAGGAGCGGCGGGAACCAGTGCGCTGACCGATGGTTTAAACAATGCGGCTGCCGGGGCAGAAGCCTTATCGGGGGCTATCAATGGAGATATCAAAAATGGTGTGGACAGTCTGAGCGCTGCTTTGAATGAAGATTTGAGCAGCGGCGCGTCCCAGTTGGATGCGGGTGTGTCCCAGATGGCCGGTCAGTTAAAGGACGGAACTTCCCAGTTGGCTTCCGGCACCGGCGCTTTGCTGAGCGGCACTCAGGCATTGGATGAAGGTTTGGGAACACTGGCCGACGGTGCGGCCCAGGTCAGCGAGGGCAGCAATACGCTGAATGAAAATATGAAAACGGCGGATAGCGGTGCAAGAACCCTGTCTGATGGGCTGGATGCACTGCTTGAGGGAGCATCCAATCTGAAGGCCGGAGCAGTCATTTTAAATTCCGGACTGGGTACATTAAAAGCCGGCTCCGGGGAACTGGTCGACGGAGTGACAGAGTTGGATAATGGCGCAGATGAACTCAATAATGGCATGATTCAGTTTAACCAGGATGGTATTCAGAAACTGGTCAGCGCTTTTGACGGGGATGTGGAGAATATGCTGGACAGTTTAAATGAAATATTGGATGCATCGAAAGAATATAAGAATTTTTCGGGCATTTCAGATAAAATGGACGGCGAAGTGAAATTTATTTTTATAACAGATAAATAGAAAACTTTACAGAAATTTTATTGGCTATTTCGTGAAAAAAGTGCTATAATTTAGACAAAATCAATGTTAGGAGGCTTTTGTATGGCAAAGAAAATTTTGATGCTTGTTGGTGACTTCACAGAGGATTATGAAACAATGGTGCCGTTTCAGGCGTTATCCATGTTGGGATATCAGGTAGATGCGGTTTGCCCGGATAAAAAGGCAGGCGATGTTGTGCGTACAGCCGTTCATGACTTTTTAGGCGATCAGACTTATACAGAAAAACCAGGTCATAACTTTGCTATTACAGCAGATTTTGATGCAGTAGATACAGCAGATTATGTTGGTCTTTTCATCACTGGCGGACGCGCACCGGAATATATCCGTCTGAATGCCAGAGTGATTGAGATTGTTCAGGAATTCTTTAAAGATAAAAAACCTGTTGCTGCAATCTGCCATGGACCTCAGGTTCTTACCGCAGCCGGCGTTTTGAAGGGATATAAAGCAACAGCTTATCCGGCGGTTGGCCCGGATGTAACTTTGGCTGGCGGAACTTATGTAGAGGGTGACGCTTCCGAAGCCGTTGTAGACGGAAATCTTGTAACAGCTCCGGCATGGCCTGGCGATACGGCAATTATCAGAGAATTTGTAAAACTTCTCGGAGCAAAAATTGAAATCTGATGAATAAAACCGGAGTTGAATTAAAATCTAATTGAAATCTAATGGGTAAAAATGCTTGACATTCGGTGGGAAGTGTAGTATTCTAATCTAAGTGTTTAGAACACGATAAGAAAGCAGAGTACTCACTCTCACCTCAGCATTTGAAATGACTCAGGTTAATATTCAGTAAGTTTGGCACAAAAGTGTCTTAAATGAATGGTGAGTAGTATGCTGCTCACCATTTTTTTGATTATGGAGGTGTCAATTATCAGCGATTTAATGATTAACGAGCAGATTCGCGACAGAGAAGTACGTCTGATTAGTACAGATGGAGAACAATTAGGGGTTATGTCCGCTAAAGAAGCTATGAAACTGGCCAGAGAAGCCAATCTTGATTTAGTAAAGATTGCCCCGCAGGCAAAGCCGCCGGTATGTAAAATCATCGACTACGGTAAATACCGTTATGAGATGGCTCGTAAGGAAAAAGAAGCTAGAAAAAAACAAAAGGTTATTGATATTAAAGAGATTCGTTTATCACCGAATATCGATGTCAATGACTTGAATACAAAGATGAACCAGGCACGGAAGTTCCTGAAGGGCGGTAACCGGGTAAAGGTTTCTGTACGTTTCCGTGGACGTGAACTGGCACATACCGCAGCAGGTAAGGTTATTCTGGAAGGATTTGCAGAAAAGTTATCAGATGTTGCAGTAATTGATAAAGCAGCCAAACTGGAAGGCCGGAGCATGGTCATGTTCTTATCAGAAAAACGCAATTAATCATTTGTAAATATTAAGGAGGATACAAACTATGCCAAAAGTTAAAACAAGCAGAGCAGCAGCAAAGCGTTTCAAAAAAACAGGTACTGGTAAATTAAAAAGAATGAAAGCTTATAAGAGCCATATTCTGACAAAGAAATCCACAAAAACAAAGAGAAATCTTAGAAAAGCAACCATTACAGATGCTACAAATGCAAAAGTAATGAAGAAGATTTTACCTTATCTGTAATAGAATGAAACGGAGGATATAACAATGGCAAGAGTTAAAGGTGCGTTAAACGCTAGAAAAAAACATAACAGAACTTTAAAGCTGGCTAAAGGTTACAGAGGAGCCAGAAGCAAACAGTATAGAGTAGCAAAACAGTCCGTAATGAGAGCTTTAACAAGCTCCTTTGCAGGTCGTAAAGAAAGAAAACGTCAGTTCAGACAGCTTTGGATTGCAAGAATCAACGCTGCTGCAAGAATGAACGGCCTTTCCTACAGCAAATTAATGCACGGTTTAAAATTGGCTGGTGTTGATGTAAACCGTAAAATGCTTTCCGAAATGGCTATCAGCGATGCTGCCGGATTTACAGCCCTTTGCGAAACAGCAAAAGCAAAATTAGCATAATTGAGATATGAAAAATGTTCCCAAAAGTTTGGGAACATTTTTTTATATATGAATGATACCGCAGATATTCAACAAAAGGACAATCAATCCAAGAATTATCCGATACCATCCAAAGGCCTGAAAGTCATGTTTCTTTATGTAGTCCATTAAAAAACGGATGACAAAAACGGAAACAATAAAGGCTGCAGCCATTCCGATAAGAAGTACAGCCGCCTCCATGCCTGTAAAAACAAAGCCGAATTTTAATATTTTAAGCAGGCTTGCTCCAAACATAACCGGGATGGCAAGGCAAAATGTGAATTCGGAAGCCGCAGTACGGGATACCCCCACAAGCAAAGCGCCGACGATAGTTGCTCCAGAGCGGGATGTTCCGGGAAATATGGCAGCGATAAGCTGAAATAAGCCAATCAGCAGGGCGGTTTTAAAGTCGATATCTTCCAGATAGGGAATTTCCGGCTGTTTTCCGGCATGCTCTCGTTCGATAACAATAAAGGCGATACCGAAGACAATCAGGGCAATGGCTACCGGGACAGCATGATAAAATAATGCCTCAAAAATATCATCGAATAAAAGTCCGACGACAGCGGCCGGGATGCAGGCGACGATAATCTTGCCCCAGAGCATCATTTTATCGTTTTCGATGACAGGCTTTCTTTTGTTTCTAAATTGAAAAGGAAATATTTTATCCCAAAACAAAAGAACAACGGCGAAAATGGCGCCGAGCTGAATGACGACAAGAAACATTTCCATAAACTCTTCTGAGCAGTTCAATCGGATAAACTCATCCAAAATAATCATATGCCCTGTGCTGCTGATGGGCAGCCATTCGGTAATGCCTTCCACAATCCCGAAGATAATGGCTTTTATAATTTCTGACATTTTTAGTTTCCTCCAATATATTTATTTTGGCGTATGCGCTTTATTATACTATATAATGGATGCTTTTATAATATTATATTTTGAAAAAAGAAAGGAAGGTTTGAAAATGAAAAGAAAGAGAGGATCTATTGGTTTTTATTTTTTTGTGATTGAAGGAATAATATTTTTATTAACGATTGTATTGGGTGTAGCTATAATGGGACTAAAAAATGATGTGAGTGCGGAAAGCTTTATAAAATGGGGTTTACATAGCATACGTATTTTGAGCATTCTGGCAATAGCTATTCTTTTTATATTTAGTGTATCTATGGTTATATCTTTTATAAAAGATATGCGTAAGAATTCAGGCGATTATTTCAGGAAGACATTTTTCAGAGAAATTGATGAATGTAAAAGAGGTGGTAACGAGAATCATATTCAATATATTCTTTGCGTTAAGAAAATAGATAAAGTATATGGTAGTGTTGAAATGCGGAGATATGTGCAGGAACAGAGATTAGATAAACTGTTTGAAAGAAAGAGCTTCCTAGAGAAAAATGTTGAGTTTAATATGAATAGTATGGTTATATTAAAAAGCATAATATTAGCCATAGCCTGCAATTTTCTTTGGGAGATAGTAGGAGATAAAGGGCTTTTAAACGGGGATATAGACATTGTGGAAAGGATGTGTGAAATATTCATAGTTTGTGTTTTAATTGCTCTTTTTTTCTATTTACCTTGTATAGAGAAGGGATATGGTGGTTCCTATATGTATCAAATTGATAATTATGAAATGGAGAAACTTAATTTGTGTATAGAAAAGGCAATACATAAATCACTTGATTCAGAGATGAAAATACGGTTAGTGGCCTGCGAAACAAAACGACGATTGTGCGAGGCTTTATATCGAAAACACAAAAGGAAGCTGAATATGGAGGTAATCAAGCTGGAATTACTGCCTGAAATGCTTTCAACTGATTGTAAAATTATAAAGGCAAAATTAAATGGAATGCCTATTGGATTTATTTTGAATAGAGAAAATATCCCGGCAGAAAAAAAGAAGACCGGATGTGAAAATCAAATGATAAATAGTGAAAAAGAATTTGAGGAATATTTGATTTCGGCAGAATACAGGCGATGCTATGAAATTATTAAAGCCGAATTTAATGATGAGTTTGAATTAGAAGATTATTGCGAGATTTTTTCTCGCGAATATTGAATCGATTGAAAAAATATGGTATACAATATATATATATATATGAGAAAAAATCTCGAAGATGGAAAAGGAGAGAATAAAATGATATATGAATTTGGTTTTAAAAATTTCAGGTCCTATAAATCGGAGACGAATATCGATTTTACAGCAAAGCCAATATCAGAATTTAAAGAATCTCTGATATATGGAGATGAAAAGACATCTCTCCTTCCGGTATGTGCTATTTATGGGCCAAATGGCGGGGGTAAAAGTGGTGTGCTTTTGGCATTTTTGACATTGAGAAATATTGTTATTAATCCATTGATACAAATGGCGTTTATGAAGAGTAAAAATGAGAAATTATCCCAGGCATCTATTGACGAATTAAAAGCGGGGTGTATGACGGATAAGATAGAGGTAAATTATTATAAATGGGATGAAGAATCATGCAATTTACCTGTAGAGTTTTCTGTTTTATTTAAAGAAGATAAGATGAAGTATCGTTATGAACTTTCAGTTTTTCAAGATGTTATTCAACAGGAAAATTTGTTTATAGAGAATTTAGAGTCTAAAGAAGTAAAATCTATTTTTGAAAGGGATACAAAGGAAATTTATTTATCTGAAGAGCTTGAAAATATAGATATCGAGAACATGAATGAGGGATTACCGTTAATTTCATTCATATCCATGTTTAAAAATATTAATGTTATTGATAATGTGATTCGATTTTTTATGTCAGTGCAGATTGTGAATTTCGACATGCCGAGCCAGGACAGAAAAATTTGGGTAAAAGCTATTGAGGAGGATAAGAAGCGTGTACTTGGCATTTTAATGAGTATGGGAATTGATATATGTGATTTAATCGTTGAATACGATAGCGAAGGAAAGGTAAAAGAGGTTTATACAAGGCATAAGTTTGAAGATGGAAGTACAAAGGATTTAAAATTTGGAGAAGAATCCAGCGGTACACGGAAAATATTCAGTATTTTACCAGTTATTTTAAATGCAATCGATAAGGGAAGGCTTTTAATAATTGATGAACTTGATGCAAAATTACATCCGGTTTTGCTGCAGAGAATTATCGAGTTATTTACAAATAGGGGGATAAATAAAAACGGTGCACAATTATTATTTACCTCTCATGATTTGATAACAATGAGTAATAAAGTGTTAAGGCGGGATGAAATTTGGTTTTCTGCCATTAATGGCTATAATGAATCGGTATTATATTCGTTAGTCGATTTTAGAAAAGAGAATGGAGATAAACCGAGAAATGATGAGAATTATAATAAACAATATTTGGAAGGGAGATATGGAGCTGACCCATATATGCGGCGTATTTTAAGTTGGGAGGAAATTGGATGTCTTTAAAGCCTAAAAAACATAGTGAACAGAAAAAAATACAGGCAAAGATGAAACAACATGAAAGTAAAATGGCGACAAAATATCAATTACCGCCATATACTTTAATTGTTAGTGAAGGGATTAAGACAGAGCCTTTGTATTTGGAAGGTTTTGTTCGTAAAATAAATGCTCAATATAAAGGGTTAGCAAAGGATAATCATATTATTATATGGGGAACAGGAAGAAATACAAAAGGCTTATTAAAATTAGTTGATAAAAAGGTTGAAAATGGAGAATGGAGCCATTTTGAAAAAATATGGCTTGTTTATGATAAAGATGATTTTCCATTTGATAATTTTGATAATACACAGTTTTCTGCGGAAGGCAGAAAAGATAGTAATATACGTGTTGCATGGTCAAATGAAAGTTTTGAGTTATGGCTGTTGCTGCATTTTCAGGAGTATGTTTCGGATAACGGGAGACAACAATATATTGAAAAATTAAATACTTTTTTTCACTATTCGAAGGCCAGAGAAGATTTATTTGACGTAATCATGGAAAAGGGGTCTTTAAAAGATGCAAAGAGAAGGGCAAAAAAATTATATAATGGATTTTTGAAAAAAGGGGAAAAGTCGCCCTCAAAAATGGTGCCGGCAACGAAAGTATATGAATTGGTAGAAGAGTTGGAATCGTATATTCATTAGAAACTGCAGAATGTTGCCTGTATTTCATTTAAATAAGAATTCTGGCAGAGGCCTGTATTTTAGAAAGTTATTGAATTTCAAGATACTGCCTCTGCTTTTTTTTTTCATGCCTGTTAAGACAACCGGTCGCTCCTCTGAATGACGCCGTATCCGATAATGATGTTACAGTTGGCCGGTGTACAGTGATAATCTTTGCAGTAATGAATCAGCAAATCGATAATGCCGTTTAAGGATTTGCGGCGTCCCCGCTTTATGCCGGAGGAATGGATTTCTCCGTCCTGCAGGGTGATTAGAGACTTGAAATGTCTGTTCCGGCAAATCGCAGGAACCGTCGCTGACGACACAAAAATTTGTTTTCATTGAAAATCCCCCTGTTTCATAATTTTTATTTTAATGTATCCAGTGCGTAAAGGGCAGCGCCGACAGCGCCGACAATTTCCGGTTCCGGGCAGATATAAAGTTTTGCCTGTATTTTTTCCTCCACAGCCCGAACCACTCCCGGATTTTTAGCTACGCCCCCGGTCATCATATAATCTGCTTCCAGGCCCACCCGTTTTAAAAGGGAGTAGGATTTGTTGGCGATGGCTTTGCATATACCGTTGGCAATATCGGCCTCCTCCTTATTGTTGGCAATCAGGGAAATGACCTCGGATTCGGCGAAAACGGTACACATGCTGGTGATTTCTATATCTTCTGTAGATTTTAGAGCCGAAGGCCCAAGTTCATCAATGCCGATTTCCAGTGTGCGGGCGATGGCTTCCAGAAAACGGCCTGTTCCGGCGGCACATTTATCATTCATGACAAAGTCAGTGACTTCGCCGTTGGCATCCAGCTTGATGGCTTTGCTGTCCTGCCCGCCGATATCGAGAATAGTGCGGATTTTTGGATTGAAGTAGTGGGCGCCCCGTCCATGACAACTGATTTCCGTTACATTTTCATCGGCGAAAGGGATGCTGACCCGGCCGTACCCGGTGGATACAATCCAGGAAATGTCTTCTTTTTTTAAACGGGCTTTTTCAAGGACATCGGCCAGAATCCGTTCGGCGCTTTCACCGGATTTGGCGCCGGTGCGGATAACAGAAAAGGCCTTGATATTTCTTGCATCATCCATAATAACCGCATTGGTGGAAGTGGAACCACTGTCTATACCCATAACATACATTGTTTTTTCTCCTTCAGATGTTCTTATTTTTTGTTTTGCCAGTTTCTTTCTGTCATTGCCGGATTTCTGCACCGATTCCAGAAAGGCTTCCATTCGCGTTAAAATCTGGCCGTAGCTTTGGGTTGTATTGTCTGTTTCCAGCAAAAGCAGCGGCTTTTGAATAATTTCCTTCAGCCATGCATATTCATAGGAATAGCTGTCGCAAAACTGGACAGTGTGATAAATAATCCCGTCAGCGCTGTCGGCATATTTTTGAATAAGTAAATCCCGATTGGCTGCGGTTTCCATTCGCATACATGGAAACTGGCTCAAAAGGCCCCGGACATAGCCGGTGAATACGTTGTCCTTTTCATAGAGAAGTTTTCGGTCAAGCCCCGTGCAGGTAATATCAAAGGCGACCTCTGCGCCGTGTTCTTCTAAAATTTTGTGAATGCTTTTATTGGCCCTGGCGCCGAGAATTCCGATGCGCGTGCCTTTGGCAGGATGGATGGACCTCTGATTTTCCGATTCTCTTTGCAAAATGGCCTCGAGCTTTTTTTCATCAAATTTTTTTCCTGAAAATTTCTCATAGGCGGTAAGCATTTCACGAATCCGAAGCTCGTAAAGCTTTATACCGCCGTCTTTGGTGATTCTCGGAATGTCAAGAATATAGATAAAAGTATCCGGCAGTTTTTCAACTAAAACATCGTAAAGACGCCGGATGCTGTCGCAGCAGGTTGTAAGAATAATGCCTTCATAGTGGTTGGCAAGCACGTCCTCCAGCACGCCTTTGGCGAAGCTGCATATATTCGGATGCATGAGGGTGTCCGCCTGATTAAAGCTTGCCACCTCCGGCTCAATACGCTTCATCTCCAGGCCCATGGATTCAAAGATTTCAATGGGCGTATACTTACAGATATATCCAATCATTTCTTTTCCTCCTCAATCATTTCCAGAAATGCTTCCAGCCGGGTTTTAATCTGACCGTCATGACTGTTTCTGTGGTCAATCCCATCGCCGTCCAGAATCAGCATAGGAATATTGCGTTCTTTCATGGCTTCCTTTAAAAGGAGACTTCCGCCGGAGGCCTGTTTGCATCCCCAGTGGCAGAAATGAATGACCGCATCGGGATGAAAGGTGTCCGTCAAATGGCCGATGGCCTGAGCTTTGTGACTGTAAGAGCCATTATAAACATTTTTAATCAATTTCCGGGCCAGAGAGCGGAAAGGGTCTTCCGGGTCCAGGGCATCGGTAAAGTCAAACACAATATCGCCGGCCAGGAGCTGGTATTTTTCGCTGCTGTTAAAATAATATTTTAAGCTTTCCTGATAATATGGAATCAAATGAATCCAGAGGATTCGTTTTCCGGTGAACTCAGGAAAGGTCTGAATTTCTTCGTTCATAAAACGGATTAAATCAAGAAACTTCTGCGTTCCCATTAAGAGGTGTGTTCCCATCATCATATATAACTGGTGAATAATTTCCCCCGGATAATAATGGCGCTGGGCCAGTTCGTAAAAGCGCAGCAGCTCGCTGCGGGTTTCGTTTTCAATGCGAAGGGACTCTTTCAGTTTTTCAGGCTGAAATTTGCGGCCGAGCCGTTCCTCCATATCATGAACCATTGTTTCAAGCTGAGAGGCCAGATAATCCACAGAGGCGTCGTCATCCGTATAAGGTACATCCAGCAGAGTAAAAGGGACGTGGTTCTTCTTTTGCAGGTAACGAAATGTATTCAGATTTCCGTCACAGGATAAAGATGTGGTGACAGCGTAGGAGGCCGGCGGCACAGCGCCGCTCTCAACAGCTCCGATAAACGTTTTATGGTAAGAGCAGAGCGTCGGGGCAATGCCGAGACTCTGGGCAAAATCTATAAAAAAATCTTCCAGCCGGTAACCGGTTACATAGCAGGCCAGACATTCGATGGACAGGGCATTCAGGCCGAAGCTGTGAATCAGCTCACAGGGGGCAAAAATATTTCCCCATATATAACTTCTTTTATGGCTGAGGGAGTCGGCGACCATGTTCATCATCATGTCTTCCAGTTTTTGATAACCCTTTGAGATATTCTTTTTTGGCAGAAAATGGGTGCGAAGACAGTTTGCCTTAAAGCCAAGAAGAATCTTGTCCCAACTTTTCTCGGGCTCAGCCTCAGTTTTAGTTTTTACATATTGAATATATTTATCTGCGATATTCATAAAAATCCTCCGGATGATTTATAAGTCATTAGAAATTATAGAACCATCGAAGGATAAAGTCAAATCGTAAAAATATAAAATTGTTCTGAAAATTTTACAATTGACAGTTTTTTTGATATACTATGTCTCAAAGGGGGTTGTATTTATGTATCAGGTTAGTGTGCAGACGTATAACAAAAAGGGAAAAGAAATGGTGGATCACATTTCTATTACACTGGGTTCGATGGAAGATGAAGGGTATGATGAGGGATTAAATCGGTTATCTGATTTGCTTTTCGGACTGGATGTGGATTATGATGATGTGGAAGGCGACGGAGATATTGTTGTGGATGATATGCTGATTTCTGCATCCGAAGGCGAACCTTTTGAAAAGACATTGGAGGGTAAAAAGCATATTTATAAAATCCGCGGTGAAGAATAGAAAAGCTGCGGTGAATCAAAAAAGCAGGGTGTCCTTTTGGACACCCTATCTATTCTAAATGGATGAATAACCGGGTGAATGGTATGCCGAAACAGCCCGCATAGCCGTCCATGCCGGGACCGGTTTCGTTATCATATTGATTTGGATAATAGTTTGGCTTGTTTTTGCCTTTGACCTGATAGACGGCCTTATAATATTTGCCCTTTGTTTTGGAAATATCCGTTTCATAATAAATTTCAATGGCATCGATGGCTGTCTGATTATCTCCGGCATAGCCATTGTGGTAGTCCTGCCAGTTACAGCCTGTAACATAATCAAGCCACCCTCCGCCGATCAAATGGACTCGATAGCGGACAGAGCCGGAGGTGACGCCGATTTTTACGGCAACAATTTCACTGTCCTGCCAGCCGGCATAGTCGCTGCGGTTTTTTACATCGGGAAGGATGCCGTGATTTCGGGTTTTGACGGCATAAAAAATATCCGGAGGGGCGGCGGCAGCGGTTTCTGCCGGAAACGGTTTGGCCGATGCGCCCGGGAATTCCGGCCTGCCTGGTACGGCAGCGTTTACAGGTACAGAATAATCATAATTCATATCGACACCGCCCTGAATACCGGCAATATACCCTGTGGAAGAATACTGCCACATATCATATTTTCCTTCATAGGTGCAGGATGAATTGTACTGGGCAATCCATTTGGTAAAGCGCTCGAGACGGTTTCCGATAATATTCCGAAACCAGTTCAAATTGGCATAGATGCCGACGCTGTATCCGGCCGCTTCAAGAATTTCACCGAAAATAAGAGCGCCGCGCACCGCGTGATTTCGAGTCGCCTGAGATTCTTCCTCCAAATCAAGATATACCGGATAAGATAGTTTATATCCGCGGATGAGGCGGAGAACATGTTCTGCTTCGCTGCGGCTTTGATTATCATTTGCGGCATAAGAGTATATGTATACGCCAAAGGGAATTCCGAGACGGGTACATTCATCGGCGTTATATTTCCAGAAAGAATCATCCTGGGCTTCGATATTATCCCCGTAGCCACAGCGGATAACAGCAAAATCGATATGTTTTTTCACTTCTTCCCAGTTGATTTTTCCCTGGGCATAAGATACGTCAATTCCAATTTTAGTCTTCATTGTATTTTCCTCCATTTATTTCACCGGAAGCCGCATGACTTCCGGTTCAATTTTTTGCTTGACGACGCCATTGCCGCCGTCATTTTCGTAAAGCTTACAGGCCTCGCTGAAAACCTCGAGGCCATCTTTTGTGACAAATCCCTGTTTCATAAATTCGCCGTGCATTTGCCAGATATTTGAACGGAGAGTGACAACCGTGCGCTCTTTATCTTTTTCGATATGCCGGGTCATGAGCTCCTTCACTTCATTGACAGATTCTTTGATTTCATTAATTTCGGAAATGGACTTTTCCATCTTTTTGCGGCGGAGAGATACTTTTGTTTCGATGCCTATTTTTTCAGTGAGGAAATCTATCACCTTGCTGGCAGCCATCCAGGCTGAAAAGATAGCGCAGACGGCAAATATAAAAGTGTTCCAGTCAATATGGAGGAGCGCTGTGATTTCTTCATTCATGCAGGTCACCTCTCATTATAAAAATCTATGCCGCTGAGATTGTCGATATTTTTCTGCAAATCTTCCGGCAGTTCTGACTTCGCTGTGATGGAGAGGACTTCTTCCGGAGAAGTGCATCTGCGAATCCATACATTATAGGCGTTAATCAGCGTTGTAAACTGGGTGATAAAAGTATCTGTCACAAGGGATATTAAAGACATTTCTTCCGGGGTGTAAGGACGGCAGGAATTTTTGTCCGAATGGTAAGGAACGGGAAGCTGGAGCAGCTCGGCCCGGCGCGCCAGTTTTGCAATATTTAACTGGTCCAAAGGGGACAGTGAGAAATGTTCTGTGCCGCCGGGGAGTTCCACATCGGCGCCTTCCTCGATGAACTTCTGAATGATGTCCTGGATTTCTTTGCATTTGTGCTCCTGAATGTCTTCCAGAGACATTTTCGAAAAATCCACCACAGGGTCAATCTTTTCACGCATTTTTTCAACCACGATATTTAATGCGCTGATTTTGTTTTCAATATCCATCAGTTTTTTGAGCTGGACAAAAACAATATAATCCTTTGTGCGGCTGGCGGAATCCGGCGTCTGAATTGAAAGAATGGCGTCGCCAAAGCCGGTGTAGGCGGCTGAGACGGTTTTTCCCTGTTCATCAATTAATTCCAGCTTCTTTAAGGCAAAGCCGTCTTGGAATTTCTGATAGATTGTAACGGATTGTTCATTCATCGTTATAAAATCTGGATAATGGAATTCGATAATTAAAGCGTCCACATTGTCAATCAGCGTGGGTGTGAAATTTGTACATTCCATTGTTGTTAAATCATTGAATCGAATTATATTTTTCATGGTGTTTACCTCTTTTCATTTTATTAGGCTGTTCGTTTCCACATATAGCAGGTGATATAAGGCTGCAAATTGGACTGAGAGTTGGTGGCTGGTGAACTGTTCCCCGTATTTCCGGCACTTACGGCAGTGGTATCACCGTCAGATTTATAAATTGTAGGATTATGGGTGGTTGCCCAGTTCGTTAATGCACCGTTGACAGATATATTGCCGCCATAAAGACTGTTTGCAAATACCCCCGAGTCAGATGCCGTTTGGAATTTTCCTTTGGAGCTGGCATAGGAAGTGATACCGGCAGCCGATGCATACCAGTCATACCATCCAACGGTAAAGCCATGTCTGTGGGAAGGGGTCGAATGGCTGTGAGCATTAACGGTGTGACTGTGACTCGATGCTCCGCCTGTCTTTTCGGGAGTCTTAAAATTGTTATTTGATGTATTAACCCCCACCGGGACACGGCCGGAACCCCAGGCCACCCATGTTCCTCCGATAAATGTTCCGGGATTTGTATTTTTTGTTGTAAAAAATATGGAACCGACAGGAAACAGGGTTTTTCCTATGCTTTTCAGATTGTTATCTAATTTTGTCAGGCTGCTGTTCAGCGAGTTGGTAAGTTTGCTGCTCGCGGCGTATTCATCACTGGCTGTACCGGTGGATGTGGCAATTCCCCGCATACCGTTAAAGCTGTAAGCTTTTACAGCGCCGTTCACCTGCAGCCGGGTAGAACTGTTTGTAATTGCCGCGCTGTCGGTTGGGAGGCAGTTAATACCGACACGGCCATTATTGCCTATGGATAAAATCGGAACGCCCTGCGTGAGTGTTCTGTTTCGGAGAATAGTATTTTTGTCGTCGCTCATCTGAACTTCAAATTCATAGGTTTTATTGATTTCAAAATTTCCTACGCTGAAGGCCGGAATGTTGATTTTGCCTTCGGCTACAGTTGCTTTGGCGGTAATATCTGTCCAGGCGGCAGCGTCTTTGGCGGCAATTGTTTCGCCATATCTGTATTGTATGGATTTTATGGTGTTTTGATTGTTGACGACAGTGTAGGTGCCGCTGAAGGCCAGAGTAGTTGGCGCCTCGAAATCATTCTGACGTTTTAGGGTGATATTTCCCGATGGCTCGAAATATTGATATACCGTTATATTTTTGCTCACCGAGTTGGCAAAGCCTCGGCTGTCTGTGACAGTCAGGGTAACACTATAGGTTTGGGCTGTCGGAGCAAGACCGAAGGATGCGACGCTGTTTACATCTAATTGAGATTCGGTACGGCCATTAAAAGTGATTTTATAGGCTTTTGCCGGGATAGATGCACTTTTTTTGGCTGTAGCGGCAGCGGCAACTTTAGCACAGACAGCGGACAGAGATTGGACAAATCGTGTATTGTCCGGGGTGGTGAAATAACCGTAGGCATTATTGTTGTCATATACGCTGAGCATAGAAGCGGAGACAGCCGGCTTTGTGGCATCGCTGCTGACAATAGTAAAGGCGCCCCATGAGCTTTGGGCGGTCGATAAGGACGATGTATTGTTATTGGCATTTGCCTGACTGGCATAGGTACGCACGTAAACACAATATTTCCCGGCTGCAGAGTTGGGTGCTTTGGCATAAAACTGATTGACCTCGGCCTCGGTAAAGGACAGGGTGGTATTTCCGCTGATAATGCCGGAAAGGGTTTTGACTACCACATTGGATGAAACCGTGCCGCCGACATTCGTATAAAAGAAAAGGCGGATATAACCCTTTCCCGGATTGGAAATGTTCAGCGTGATACTTCCGGCTGAGGCCGGGAGTGTCCAGGCAGGAACACTGCCAATGGAAGCGCCGGCCAGAGTTGTAAAGGATGCGGTTTTTTCTGTCCATAGGCCGGAATCACTGCGTTTGAGCCGGATTTTTACATTGTAGCCGGTGTTTGGCTGTAATCCGCTGACAGTGAAAGTGCCGGATGTGCCGTTTGTCGTGATGGATGCTGCCGTTGTTTGACCGTCAAGATAGTATTGTCCTTCGGATATGTGGGCATCGGCAGACCATTTGATTCGGGCAGAAGTCATTGTTCGATTGTCCACGCCGGTTGTAAAATTGGCATAGCGTGGAATCCGGTCCAATGTCAGAGTATGGGCATCGACAACAACATTATCCGGCGCAATGCCGATGTAGGCATAGGCTCTGACTTCACAGGATTTTGTTCCATCATTGTTATGAGGAACCACGAAAGTATGGCCGGGGCCAATCTGATACCATTGCCCGGCATTATAGTTAAGATTTATGTTAAAGTTCTCTTTGTAATGTTGGCCGTCACACCAGAATTCCACATAGGCGCTGCCTGTCTCATTGTACCAGTAAGAGCTGTAATCGCTCCGCATAAAGGATAAAGTCATATAGACGTTTGATGTATTGGCATTTGAGCCGTTGCTGCTGTAGGTACAATTCAAATGAATGGTATACTGGCCGCTGGAACCGTTTTGATAGCCGTTAAATTCTGTATATCCCATTAACTGTCACCTCCTGATGGAACAAAACATAAGAATTTGCTGCCGTCTCCAATCTGCATGGGAACGGCTTTGATTCCATAAAAATCAGCGCCGTTTGGAGCGAGGAGACGGTTTGTGTAAACGGAATCTTCCTGGATACCGAAAACACGGTTTTCATTTTCGTAAACGTTAATTTCATCCGTATTAAAGACGGATTTTTTATTGCCTCTGGCAAACTGAATGCCTTTGGAGCTGATGGTCATTTCACCAATCGTAGTGCCTGTGATGTTGCCGTTTTCATCCGGCGTATTCAGAGCTTCCTGAAATTTAGCCATCCAGGCTTTGGAAGTCATTGTGTAAGTGACCATGGAGCTGGAAATCTTATCGTCAATCGTTTTGGGAAAATCAGCGAGCTGTGTGGAGACTTCCTCGACAGACTGCGAAATCGATGATATTTTACCTTTTATTGAAGAAACTTCTCCGGTATTTTCTTCAACTTTCGATGAGATATCTCCGATTCGAGTGGTGTTTTCCTGGAGATTGCTGTCAATTCGATTATACATTTCTCTGACATCGATTTCCCTTTCGGTGGCTGTGCCGTCGCTGCCATAATCTGTTACAGTAACTTTTGTATTTTGGATAACCTGCTCAATCCTGTCATTTTGGGCTTGGATGCTGGTTTCCGCATGGTTTAGTTTTCGAGCGTAGGAAAATGTATCGGTGATATCATAGACGGCTGCGAAGCATAACTTCCATGAGACCGGGTAGGCCTCGGAAGGTTTGGCGGAATTGCTTTTCAGGCAGAAGTGGAACATCTCGCCGAAGTCTCCGGCATCGCCGCAGCCGACATAAAAGTCATACTCAGCCCATCGGCCCGTGCCGATATTTTTCCCGGAAGTTTCGCCGGAGATTTTTGTTTCACCAATCCATCGGCAGTCCCAGTCGGAGCCTGCCGCCGTTTCCAGACATTCGAGAGAATAGTCAACGGGGATATTTGCAATGATTTTACAAACATATTTACCGTTGCAGCGGGAAACCGCATGAAAATAAAAACCGCCAATGACACAGTCAGATTCAGAGTTCCACTGAGAAGCAGAGAAGATAACCGTGTTTCCGAGAGAGTCGCTGATTGGGGCACCGGTGTTCATTTCAATCGAAACATCCGTGTGGGTGCACTTGTAGAGGGATGTTCCGGGAAAGTACTCGCTGAAATGAGCAGGATTGAATCCATTCGGATTTTCCAGCATAAATGTCGGATTTTCATAAAGCATTTCTCCGGCAGCCATATTGGACAGGACGGAGGCGTTTTCGTTCGTTTCTTCCAACTGGGATTCAATTCCAAGTTTGAAGTTGTCGAGGCCCAGCTCCAGAGTACCGGTGCGTTCTGCTAAGGAAGAAATATCGCCTTCCAGATTGGTTTTAACGCTGGAAATGGTATTTTTCGTGGAGTCTAAATCCTGTTCCAAAGTGTTTGTTTTGGATGTGATGCCCTGGATTGAGGTTTCATGGGTGGAAAGTATCTGGGAATGGCTGTTGACGGTATCTTTGGTGAAATTGTAATCATCCTTTATTGAAACCGTTGTCCCGTCCTCTTTGGTGATGGTGGTATCTGAGATTAATTGATTGATTTCTTTGGCATTGGTATCCATGTTTGTTTGAATGGTACTGATTTTTTCAGTCAGAGTTGTCCCGTCCTCATCGACAGTGATGCTGTGGGATTTCCAAATCGGTTTGCCCTTTTCTTCGACAGCTCCGGCAGAAGTCCAGTCTACCTTGGAGGTATCGATTGCTTTGTTGTCCACCATGCGGTTTTTAATCAGTCCATCAGTGATGGCATTTTCGTGAATTCCCTTTTCATCGATAAGGATTGAGGTGTCCGCTCCGCGCAAAATAAAGGTGAAATTGCCCTGAGCATCTTTGCCAAGCTGGAGCCGAACGCCGGAAGCATCGGAAAACTGCATGGCGGCTCCCCGGATATGAAGAGAATCATCGCCGGAAGCAAGGCCGATAACATCTGTGTTGATATTTCCGGCTTTCAAATCATTTACAGTGATATGCTCTGCTATCAAATCTTTGAGATAAGCCGAGTCAATCGAAGCATTTTCTGCATTTAAGATGATTGTATGGAGAGAGCCGGTGGTTGCCGAGCCGGAGAGGAGCGTCTTAATATTTCCGTAATCGGCAATGAGCTGTTCCACATCTACCTTAGCTGCGTCTAATTCAGTCAGGGAGGCAAACTGGGTCTGCAGATAGGTAATAAAGGCCGAGTCGGCGGACAGTTTTGAAATATCTGCAACTTCTGCGGATAAATCCTTTGTTTTTAAATAGTCGGCCAAAGCCACATCGAAAACGCCAAGAGCCGCCTGGATATCCCGCGCAGCGGCATTTTCAAACATAGGGGAAGACATCAAAGAGGCAAATTTGGAATTCAGCAGGGTGGAGAGGGCAGTTGTTAAATCTTCCGAGGAAATCCCTGCGGTGATTTTATGTTTGCCTGAGCCGGAATGATTATTTCCTGTCAGATAGGTGTAGTCATCTCTTCGGTTGTATGTGGTCACCATGCTGGAAAATTCCAGATTCAGCTTATTCGAAAGGTCGGAGGGCTGAAAGTCAATGCTGACAATGCGGAGTTTTTCTGCCTTCTCGGAATTCATGCCTACCCGGATGAAATTTCCGACTTCAAGCTCATTGGTGAAGCTGTTGTACTTGCTCATGGAGAGAAAACTGTCTAAATCCACCTTCATACTTAACTGGGGCCGGGATTCGATGGCAAGCTGTTCGCTGGCTGCATGATACAATTCTTCGGCCAAATCTACCTGGGCAATAGTGTCGTCAAAATCTGTGACAAGAATGTTTTCATTTTCATAATCGGTGTGAACCGTTAAAGATTCGAAAATTTTCAGTTCTTCGCTGGTAAATCCGTGAACAGGGCTATCCATCTGCACATAGGCGGTGATGTCCTTCCGTTCCGCCTGAAGGCTGTCCATCTCAGAGCGGAGTTCGGAAACACGGTTTTCTCTGGCCGTAATGGCTTCGCGGATTTGACGGACATATTCGCATTTTTCCAGATAGAGTTTATGCTTCTGATTATAGAGCGCTTCATTTTCCGTATGAATATCGGGATTGTAAGGCGCTGCCCAATCTTTATAGATATCTGCTGATTCCGAATATTCGATGAGTTTATTATTCAGCTCGTTAATGCCGTATAAATTCCAGTTGGTTTCCCATGAAAGCTCTTTTTCGGGGGTCAGCCGACCGGCTTTTACCGCTTCAATCTGGGCTTCCAGCTTCGGAATGATAACTTCTGTGAGACTGGCATAAATGCCGTAATCGCTTGTGTTTTCAATTTGAAGAATACCGTCTGAGGTGTGGAGTTCTCGCAGCAGGGCAGCGGCGGACTGACTGCTTTCCAGTTCCGCCTGCAGTTCTTCCAGCGTCAGGCCCGTCCAGGCGGTTTCGCACCGGCTGTCCGGCACCCGGTCATAAAGCTCGGATACCTGGCTGTTCAGATAATTCCAGGATTTGGTGAGCTCTATATATCGCGCCCGCTTTGCATCAACATTTGCTTTATAAGTGTTATACTTTGTGATGGTTGCCTCATCAAACCATATCGAATTTAAAAAATAGTCATAATTGGAAATCTGGCTGCTTCCGAAGTTGGCAAAGGGGAGAATATCTTTCCCGCTGTCTGCCAAAACGGTAAACTGGGTATAAATGCTGTCGCTGGAAGGCGTGATGACCTGATTGGTAATCAGGTTATGGATGGACAGGTAGATATGGGTGTCTTTACCAAGATTTTCCACCTTACAGGCATTGATGGTCCGGGATGCTGTGTCGAAGAGAAAGACACATTCAAAGGCTTTGGCGACATCTTGGGTCAAAACGGCATAAAGGTCGGAACCCTCGATTTCAAAAGAACGGCGGAGGGCCCGCAGTTCCGTGTCTATATGGCCGATTTTCCAGTTCGGCGCATATTCCAGAAGAATATGCATCAGGCTCAGCCGAGGCTCCTTATCATTGACAAAGGTAATATAATTGATTGGAATTCCAAGAGCATTGAGGTTTTCCGGATACCATTCCCGGCTCAGTTCATTTCCCATATTTACAGCCAGCGCCCGGATATCTTTATCCTGCAATTCACATTCGAGAGAATCGGCGGTAACAGACTTGATTCGCCCATTCGGGGATTCATGAATTTCCGGTTCCGAATTAATGCGGAAAATCCGGCCCTGGGAATCTTTAATCCGCATATACTGGGACAGATAATTAAAACAAGGATTCAAAAGGGTCGTCTTTTTCTGAGGCAGATAAATGTATTCGGGAACTTCAAAAGATAATTCGGAAATATCCAGCAGTTTTAAAGTCATCGAATCATTTTCATAGCCAATCACCGGGGCTATTGTCTGATTATTTGGGCGGCATACATAAAAATCCAAAGGGGTGCTGCGTTTAAAACTATCTTTATTAAAAAACATTATTGACCACCTGCCAATCTTGGATAAGCGCAGGAAATTGTTAAAATACAGTTTCCGCTGACAGAGATTTCATTGATGCCGGGGATGAGGCGGAACCATTTCAGATTCCAATCATCCATTTTGAAGACGCCGGTATTATCTTCGATATATTTATCCTGATTATAAAATGTCAATATCTGGTCGCGGCTCATGAAAACTGACAAAGCTCTTTCCTCATCGGAATGATTGACGAGTCTGACCGTCTGATTGGCATTTGATTTGATTTTTACAATGGGGTAGTAGTCCTCATTGATTTCATCGGAAGTATTTTCCAATTGGATATCTAAAGAATCTGTGCAGGTGTAGGATGTGGTTTCTTCTTTTGAAAAGGCGTAAGGCGCAATATTTTCAAATACAAGTTTTAACCCGTAGGTTTCGCAGGATGGTTCGAAACGTTCAATGGAAATAAAATTTCCATAATAATCGACAGATTCAAAGATTTCATTTTCACAGCCGGAAAAATAGAGCCGTTCAGGCTCGCTGCTGCCATTTAACCAGCGGCGAATTTCGCGGAGCTCGCTGTCTGTGAAAGATGACGCGTCATTTTTGACGACAGAAATATTGATTTTAAGAACATCGCTGTATTTTAACCCTTTGCGCACAGGCATGGGATGATACATGCTGATTTCCCCTTTAATAACAGACTTTTCATATAAAGTTGTCAGCGGAGAATCATTGCTGAAACCCACCAGCCGAAGCTGGAAGGTTTCAGAGGATGTTCCGTTAAAGTTAAATGAGTGTGCATATAGTGCCATAAGGTCCTCCTTTTTATTTTAAACCGATTTTACGTGCATCTTTATAAAATTCTTTGCCAATCATCGGGGCAATGCTCTTCGCAAGCCGACGCAGCTCCCGGACCGTATATTCGTCGGCTTTGCCCTCAACCTGAATCAGAGGCGCGTCGAATATATTTGTTACAGTATCGGAATTCTGCGGCGCAGAAAAATGCGGAAGAGAGTGGGTAAGTACCGGGGCGGTGTCCGCCAGATTCCGAATGGTATTCCACTGGGTTTCGGTCAGCACCGCTTCCTTATTGCGGCCAAGGAAAATACCGTCTTCGCCGGTGGCCTGAAGGATGCCGCCCTGACTGAAACCGGCGGCTTTCAGGGCATTGAGAATATGAATATTTTGTTCAGCAGTGCCTGTCCAGCTTCCCTGGCCGCCTGCCCATTCGTGGAGCAGCTGGTAATTTCTGTCGCTGCTTGCCCATCCGTTGTAAAGAAGCCGGTCACGGATGGAAACTTCTTTGTTCAGCCAGCTCAGGCCCTTGGTTGACGGACTCGGGTCCAATCCTAAATCATTTGGAGATTTAGGGCCGGATGGCTTGGAAGGCTGCTGAGGCGCAGGGGCCTGCGGCTTTTCAGCGCCTTTTTCGGAAGGCTTTGGTGCAATGGATTGGATGACAGAGGCATCCTCCCGCTTTGATGTGTCAATTTTTTGAGATGTAATTTTTGATTTTGCCTCGGCTTCTTTCATCGTATTCATATACTGGTTGGCTGCGTTTTTGGCAGAAAGCCATGGCTTTGCAACATCTTCCGACATATTTACCCCGATTTTATTCAGCTCATTGGCAATGGAACCGTAATTGTTCTGAACATTTTTCAATGTATCGGAAATTACTTTTTCCTGGGCCTGGCTGTTGGATTCCAAATCCTTGATGTAGGCGTCATACTTTTCCTGAAGCTCATCCCGGGCTTTGTCATAACTGTCCATCCGAAGGTCGTAGGCCCGGTCGTCTATCAGTTCCTGCTTATCCGTTTCCAGCTCTTTCAATTTGGCCTGAAGTTCACGCCGCTGCCGTTCCACATTTTGACCGCTTTGGCCTTCGAGGGCAGCCAGTTGGGCCTGGAGGGACTGAATATCTTTGTTTTTATCTTCGATTTTCTTCTGATAATTGTCATAATCTTTCAGTCCTTTTAAAGCTTCTTTGCGGGCGGAGATGAGTTCTTTATTGGCATCCAATTCCTGATTTAGCCCTTCTTTTACTAAATCCAGAATGGCTTCTTTATATTGCTTTACATCGGCGGCTGCATTCTGGGCATTTTTCCGGTATTCTTCCAGAGATTCGTTATATTCCTCCTGGGTGATATTCCCCTTTGCCAGATGTTTTCCGAGTTGGTCAATGGCGTTTTCATATTCTGCAGCCAGTTGTCTGGCCGTGGACATTTGCTCGGAGATTAAAGCAATTTTTGTGAGACCGGTTGAGGTGAACTGGCCCTTATCGGTGAAGAAATCATTTTCATTCAGCAAATCGCCGACCCGGTCCAGCTCGTCAGCAAAGTTTTTCAGATGGGTTTCATTCTTTTTAAATGAACTGAAATCCGATTCCACGATGGTGTCTTTAATATTTTCCAGTTCAATATCGATGGAAGCGATATCATCTTTCAGAGAAAACATGTTTTCCTGCATGCGCAGGTAAAGGTCAGACCCAACAAAATTTTCCTGTTCTTTCATCAGCCGTTGAAATTCCGACTGCATATTTTTCAGTTCTTCCGATTTAGCGGCCTTCAATTCATTGTTATACTTAATAAGGGAATCATAATCGGATTGTCCAAGGGACTTACCCTGTTTTTCAGCCAGTTCATTCAAGGTTTCATGGTGACTGATAATCGTTTTAAACAGGGAAGAAAGATTGTCAAAATCATCCGTGATATTGTCGATTCGTTCCTCATTTAAATCCTTCACATCGATTTTCAGGTCTTCCATCGATGTACGGCAGTCCTCGGCTTTATCGTACCAGTCCTGATACTCTTTAATCTTTTCCTGCAGGTTTTCATCCGTTATATCTTCAATATTTAGTTGACCGTTTTGAATTTTCTCGACATAATCGCTGCTCAAGCCAATCGAGGCGGCCTTTGCCATATAGGCATTATAGGATTCATTCAGATTGGATATTTCATTTTGAATGGCGGAAATAATCTGATCGATATAGGAATTTTGGGCCTTAAAAGTCGTTACGGATTCCAGCTTGGTTTTCCAGTTTTCCGTCAGAGATTCGAGATGCTTGATTCGATTTTCAATCCAGTCAAAGGTTTCGGGTTCCGGGGTATCCCCTGAACCGTTGGCGTAGGCGTTGGATACAACCGAATTTAATGTGCCGTCCGCATAGGCCCGGCCTCTTCCGGCCGCCTTTCCATATTTCATAAGGCTTTTTGTCTGGCCGGCATTGAGGATAATATCTCCCTTTTTCAGATGCTCCCGGCGCATACCGCCCGGAATCAGCATCCATTTGCCGTTTCGGATAATGGATTCCGTTCCCAGCTCATTGACAAGCGCTGTTTCATTTTGAGGCAGGGAAACCCTGCCGTCGGCGTGGGCCGGGGAGAGAAGAGTGCCGGTGGCACGGTGAATAAAGGCGTTCATCAATCCGGAGGCCACATTTACCATGGTATAAATAGCCTTCCCGTAGATAGGCGGTGCAGTCGGACTAATCCTACTGAAATCACTGGAATAGGAAGCGATTCCATTTTTATCAGGAGGGTCAAATTTAAATACATCTTTGGCATCCACAGTATAGGAAACAACTCCATCTACCTCGGTCTTTTCGGCCGGAATGGATAGGCCGTTGATATTGGCGGTATAGGAAATCGTGCCGTTTTCATTTTCAATTTCCTCAATGTTGCTTTTATCGACGACAATTTTCTTGTTCAGAATAATATCATTGGCATCGTCAATATTAAGCTCCGGCGTTAATTCCGGGTGCTGTTCAGACAAAAATTCTAAATATTTCTGGTAACTTTCGTTTTTATTACTGATTTTTGCCTGAATTTCTATAATTTCTTCGTTGCTCGAGGCATTTTGTAATTGTTCATATAGGGAATCCGTGTCAAATCGGGCCGGAATGGTAATGCCTTCTCTGTCCAGCCCCAGGGATTCCTCATAGTTTTTAATGAGTTCTTCCTGGCCGACGATGGCATTGGCATAATAGTTTACGGCGTTGTCTGACTTGCCGGAGGTTTTTGCATAGGCCAGAGAGTTGTCTATGTCCTGTTCAAGCTGAGCATTGTCATAGGCAAACTTAATCTTTATGATGGCATTTTCATCCAGAAGAGACAGGTCCTCCTCATACATCTCCAGATTGGCCTTCCAATCTTCGATATCTGAACCGAGAGCTTCTTTTTCCTTTCCCGAATCCATAGCGTTGTAAATTTCTTCAAGATTTGAAAGGGATTTCTTGTATTCAGCCAGGTCATTAAGGGAAGAGTGCCACTGGTCGCTGCTGATATAACCGTAATCTTCCATTCGGCCCAGAATATCCTCCACAGCGCCGACGCCCAGCCCCATATCCTTTGCAAGCTGAGCGGTATTTCCAAGATTTGATATCCAGTCGTCATTTTCTTCAAGAGAGCGCTTCTCTTTAAAATCCTGAATAAAATTTTGAAGTCCGCTGTCATTTTCAGCCGTAAAATAACGGTTGAACTTTTCCATGCCATTCTGATAGGCTTCTATGGAATCGTCCATATTATAAGAAATGTAATCGGCAAAGGATGTGAAGTCATCCGTGCCGGTCAAACCCTGATGATATAAGTCGGCGGCTTTTTGGGCGTAGCCGATAGCCAGCTCATAGTTATAACCTGCATTTTTTGAACTGAAAGCAGCAGCGACATTGTCGATGGATTCCGTGTCGGCAAGACTTTTCACAGAGGCCGATGCGCTGTCGGCGGAAGCGGCCAGTTCATTAAAATATCTGTTTAAAGTATCGATATCTTCAACGCCCAGATTTTCAAGGCTTAATCCCATGTCTTTTAATGCAGCTTCCAAATCCTTACCGGCTTTGGCGGCTTCAACCAGCCGGCCTTTGACAAAATCCATGCCGGAAGAATTGCCAAAAAGCTTATCAAGCCTGTATAGGGTGGCGTCAGAATCTGAAAGGTCTAAAGTGTTGAAATCATCGATGATATCCGTGATAGAGTGGTAATACCCTTGGGCTTCGGCATCCAGGCCATCTTTCATCAGGCCGGTTATCGGGTCTTTAAAACTTTCACGAAGTGTGTTCAGAGTCCCTATGTTTTCAGAAATTGTTTTTGAATACTTCGCTATTTCCCAATCCAGGTCGTTAAGGTCTTTTGAGTAGGATTCTTTTTTAGATTTTGATGTTGTGTTGTTGAGTTTATCTAATAAATCGGATCGTTTGGCCTGTAAATTTGTAAGTTCATCAATTTCATTTTTTGTAGCAGAAACAATATCTGTTTCTTTATATCCGGCAGTATATTCTTCACCAATTTCGGTAATTCCTGTGTACTGTCGAGTTAAATCTTTTGTCCTTTTTAATTTAAGTGCAGCCAATGCATCATTTACCGTAGCCTCAGATTGTTCGTCTGCTTCTTGTTGTTTGAGGTCTCTTTGACGTTCTAATTCCTGATTTTGAAGTTTCAGAGTTTCTAATTCACGTTGTTCCGTGACAGAAATTGCTCCCACATTCTTTAAAGCCTGTAATTCAGATATACGCTGTGCAGAAGTTGACAGTTGTGAATTTAAATTATTCAATTCCGAAGCCGTTTCATTATAAGATGATTGGGATTCGGATGCTTTCGCAACGGCATCGTTGAACTGGTTTGCATATTTTGTTAAACCGTAAAGTATGGTTAATGCACCGCCAAGCGCTAATGCGGCAGGTACGATAGGCGGAATAGTGGAAAGAAGGCCGGTGAATCCGGAACTTAATTTACTTCCGGTATCTTCAACGCTTTTTAATCCGTTTAGCGCTATGCCGAGATTGGTCGTCGCATTGGCAGATGCTTCTGCGGGTTTTACAAGGTCATTAAGTTTTGAAGACCACTCGGACTTTTCCAATACAGTTTTTGCTGTGTCTTCGGATATGCCCGCAGTTTTAAAAACTGTGTTGATATCTTTCGGATTCTGCAATTCATTTGCTATTTGAATCAAGCTGGCATTACCATCTTTAGGATTAAAATTTCTTGCCTGGCCAATATAGTCTTTTAGTCTCGATATATCTTTAAGTGACTGAATATGATATAATGTTTTAAAATAGATTTTCTAATATCTGAGATTAAAGGGAGGCTTATTTATGTTGTTAAAATGTACGGAGTGCGGTCATGATGTCAGTGACAAGGCAGAAAAATGCCCGAATTGCGGCTGCCCGGTAAGTGAGATTGTCAAATGTTTGCAGAATTCAGAAGAAGATAATGGTGACGATATAAGTGATATCAATTCGGAAAGCGAGGATAGTGAAAATACAGAAAATTCTGTCTTCTGTAATATCAATGGAAAAAGAACGAACATAACATGGATTAAAGATATTATCGAAGGGCTTAGTGAGACAGAGTTCTATCATTATAAATATGTATGGTTCCATAATATGCGCGGTTCAAAAGAGCAAATGAAATGCCTGAGTAAATATACGGGAACTCCTGAATTCGTTTTTTATGAGGCGGCAGGCAAATTGTGCATAAAGGTTCGTGATAAATGCAATCTTTCTTATTATGCTTCACGGAGGTTTTTATATGGACTTGTTGAATCAAATTTTGAGTTAGAAGAGTTTTATGGAGAGTCTGAAACAGAGAATAGAGAAAAAATTCGAAGGTCTCTTCCCCCTCAAGTTAAATGTCCATATTGCGGTTCTTATGATACAAAAAAAATATTTTTTGGCGGTTATGCTCAAAAACAGTGGCATTGCAGGAACTGCCGGAGTGATTTTTAATATTGAATAAGAAGGACATCCATTCTTGTTTTTAACAGAGAGATGGATGTCCTCTTTGGTTTTAGGCAGGAATTTCTATAATGACAACATTATCGTATCCTGAGTAGCGCTTTTCGAAAGCTTTTTTGCGAAATTCTTCGTGTGGCGCACAATGAATTTCATCGATAATTTCCGCCTCAAATGTGTTGATTTGAACGGCGAGAAGTATCATATAAGGGATAAAATTAATTTCTGCCAAATTGTTCATGGATGATTCCTCCTTTGTAATCATTTGGATATCTTCCATTATACATGGAGAGGTGTCCCACAAAAATGACACCTAAAGAAATAAGAGAATCTAAAAATACATTTTTAACTGCTTGATTTTACTTGCAATTACTTTTGCAAACTGGCAGTTGCTTTTGCAAAAGGTTATAATTGAATTGCCTTTGTTTGATCAGGAAGGAGACCTTTATGCCAGCATTTTGATTAAGTTTTCTTTATAGGAGTGAATCAGTTGTATGATTTCGTTGGCGAGGCTGGCTTTGTCGATACCGGTCTGATAGGCCAGATCATTGTCCAGGTTTTCAAGCATTTCGCGGAACTGGACAGGGTCAGCGTTTCCTGCGATAATGGCATAGACATCTGTGTTGGCGAAAAAGATTTCAAGTTCATCCCAGTCAAGGTCCCCGTTGGTATCGGTGATGGCTGTAGGGTATTCGAAATCCGGCGCGTAGGCTTTCAGTATGTAGTATTTTGCTGCAATATCTTTTAATAGTGAATAGTAATGGCCGTCCTGGAGCAGAATCTGTTCGATATTCATTATCGTCATTAATCGCTGCATGGCTGTCAGTACGGTTTTGTATTCAAATTCATATTCGATTCCATTGTATGTATAAAATCCTTTCATCAAGCATCCTCCTTATGTGTATTTTGCAATTTATAACCTTCTTTATAGGCGTCACCGGCAATGGCTGCTTTTGTAAAACTGTTATTTTTCCACCAGGCCCACAGGGCAGCAGCAGTGGTGAGGAACATGGTTATGCCGTTATATATTTCATCCTCGCTGAAAGGCAGAGGGTTTTTGCCGCTAATTGTCAGAAATTGGTTGAGCAAAGCTGCGAACAGGACAAGTGTTCGGGAAATGGTTCCAACGGATATTTTGTTCATTATGGGGTCATCCTTTCGAAAAAAAGAGGGAGGACGGTTTGAACGCCCTCCCAGAGGAAATTTATTCTTCTTCGAGAATAAGGTCTAACATTTCATTGTCATCATTAACCATCAGGTCGCATGTGATTGTGATTGTGGCAGGGTCGCCGCTGTTGGACATGCTGATACTCATATTGGACTGTGGTGTCACTTTGTAAGCGATGAACTTATATGGAAGGAGTTCGTCGTTTTCTGTTTTCATGACTGTGTCGCCATAGACAGTAAAAGCCTTCGGGAAGGAGCTGCCTTTGACGGAAATTTTCTGAACTTTCTCCGTAATGTCTTTGATGTAGTAAACGATAACCTTTTCACCGGCGGAAGCGCCTGTGATTGTTGCGGTTTTGCCCGAAACCGTTGCTGTTTTTGCTGTGCCGCAGTCATCATCGGCAGCGAATACATTAACGGCCGCGCCGGAAGCAGGTGCATCTGTCAATGTGACTGTGCCGCCCTCGGCTGTAGTCAGTTCTTCTCTCACCATGAATTTTGCGGACTTGGACATGTCGCCGCCGGTCAGCAGCTGATACAGCTTGAAGCTCTGCATCTGTGTTTCGATGGTAAGAGTACCGCCTCTTTCACCGGAAAATGCCACGCGTTTTGGATGGCCTTTTCCGCCGTAGGCAAATACGGTTTCCCCCGTGATTTCTGTTGTGCTGACATTGGCGTAATCCATGTTCAGAAACGGTGTTTTTGTTGCGTAATCTTCAAAAATGAGGTCGCATACCTCTCTGTTTGTAAATGTGTTTCCCATTTAAAATTCCTCCTTTATGGGTTAGTTTTCGTTTTTATACCATTCATTTCCTTTGAAGGTATTTTTGCTGTTTCCATAAGCAGCTACAGCCATTTTCTGTATGTCAAAATAGATGCCCACCTGTTCTTTTTTGAACTGCTCATAGAATTGATATATGGTTAAATCCCATATATTTGTAAAGTTAATTGAGTTGCTTTGAACGGCCACAGCAGTGACCAGATTGGGAAGTTCCATATCCTTGTTGCGACTGGATTTCCCGGAAGCTGCCTGTCGGCCGCGATGAATTTTGTTGAGTATTTCCACGGCCCGTTTGTTTTTGATTTTAGACGCGTCCACATCATAATCTTTGCGCTCAACACCGCACCTTTGTAAAATGATGTCACAAAGCCCGGAAAAATTTTCACCGTCAATCATGCCGGCAGGGACTATCGGATTGTCTCCGTCTGTCTCTGCATAGGTAAAGAATAAATGATTATTTTTGTCCCAGAGAACAGTTTCCTCCAGGAAAAAATCAAATATTGCGGTATAGGATTTTTGAAGCCGGCTGTCGGAACAAATGAGGTCAAACATGGAAATGTTTTCTTCATATCCGTAAGCCTGCGGCGTCAATAAAAGAAGCCCCAGATACATCTGATAGCCCTGCCAGGTGGTTTTGGGATTCCAGATATCTTTCAGGGTTGGAGACTTAACATGTCCAATGTGTTCCGCATAGAAGGGAAAGGGTGAGATTAAATCCGAATAATCCAGTTTCATCCTCTCACCTGCCTGAAATCGGGAACAAGATAAGTCATCTTTCGGCCAATCCATGAACCGCTGGCGAAGGTTTCCACGCTTTGAAGCTCAGGGAGACCGATGCCAAATTCTTTTTGGCGCTGTCTTGCCGGAAGTTTGTCTGCCGGGCAGAGTAATTCATCAATCCGTTCAGCTAACATATCATATCTTGTGCCGTAATAGACGGCAGGGCTATTCCTGACGGTGAGGATGTCTTTATGGCAGACAGGCTGGATAACAATTTTCATTGTTTTTGTTGTGGGCGTTGTTTTTGCAACGTCAGTTTCCAAAAAAATATAGCAGGCCGGTTCAGATGCAGCCGGTTCCATGTAGAGATGTGGACAAATATTTTTCTGGGCTTTTGCGGCGATAATGTCATTTGATAATCCGGAAGTATCTTCCAGAAGAAGTCCGGGAATGTATTCATCGCTGATTAGAATCGAACTGAGGTTGTCTTTATATTTGCCGAGTTCTTTAAGCATTGTGTTACCTCCTTGTGTTTGTTTTACTATTTCTCTACACAATAAGAAAAACGGGAGATATGGCGGAACCCCTTGATTTTTCAAGGGGTTCCGGCATTTTCTGAATTCGATTTTTTTCTTTTTGCGGCCATTCGGGCCCTATCGGCAGCCATTTTCATGGCTTTGGCGCAGAGTTCGCAGTATTTTTGATTGTTCGTTTTGCGGATATAGAGTTTCTGACATTCCGAACATCGGGCAAAAGTCCCTTTTTTATAGTAGTTCAGATATTCGTAGCCAAGTTCCCGGAAATCATTAATTTCGAAAACAGGCAGGCCGTTCATATCAATGAAATTCACCCGGAGGTTGAGATTGTCATTTCGCGTGGAAAAAGAAATAAGACCTGTGGCTTCAATATCATTTAAATATAGAAATTTATCCTTTCGGTATTTGACGGCGACACGGGCTGTCCGGTAAATCTCAGGGATGGAAGTATTCACCCATCCATTATTGTCGGCAGACAGCATATTATGAAGCTTTGCATGGCAGAGCATAACAAAAGCCAGCTTTTCATATTTTATATGATTGAGCGTTTTGATCTGTTCCAGCTCTTTTTCGGTAATGCCGACGGCGTCAATCTCACGGAGTGGATATTTTCCGGCTTTTCTGGCAATGTCCTCAATGGCATCTTCCCACAGGGCCGGATTGTAATGTTTATCGGAGAAAGCCATAAAATCATTTAGCTTTTCTGCGGTTTCTTTTTTGTTTAGATTTTCTTTCTGCCGGTAATATTTGGCTAAAAGAAAAAGGGCGGCAGTAGGTTTACTGCCGATATCCCCTGTCTCAAGAAGCTTTTTGGCTTCCTTCACTTCGTTTAATATCATCGTCATTTTCATCTTCCCTTTCCTGATTCATATCCAGTGTGATGGTTTTCATTTTGAAACGCTCGCCGTTAAATAAAATGTCGCCGGATTCGTCGGCTTCCGGATAGGAAATTTTATATTGATTGCGTTTTAAAAGGTTGCGGATAAATAAATCGCCGCAGATATCCCAGGCAAACTGTTTGCTGGCCCTGGATTTGGAATAGCATAAATCCAGCACAATATTGCACAGAGAATCTTCATTTGGACATTCGCTGAGACACTGGCGTTTAAATTCCTCTTTGAATATGTATTTTTGCACCCGACATTCCTCCGGTTTCAGTCGTTCACTTTTTGCATATTGCATGAAGCTGGCTGTTTCGCGCTGATACCGCTCATAAATCTTTTTGATTTTTCGGAATAACTGGGAGGAATAGGAGGCTTCGCTTTTTAATATGGAATAATCAAAAGGCCGGGCTTTTGAAATTTTATAATCATCAAAGAGGTTTTCAATTTTCCAGCAAATTTTATTCATGGTGCACGGTGAAGTCCCCAGAGGCATTTTATCATGGTAATAGCGGATAAAATTTTCCTCTTCCTCAGTTCGCTCTTCCTGGTTCATAAGCTCGTTAAGCGTTTTTCGAAAACGCATAATACACTTTTCTTCATTCTTTTTAATGTAGGTTTTTAACTGGGCTTTTTCAGCCGGATATATGTACTGCATAAAATAGGGTTTTTTATCGGCTGCAAGTTCCAGATTTTGAAAATCTTCTGCGGAGGTTACATGGCGGGGCGGCTGATACCAGGTTTCGGGCATGGGCCGGGCTTCGATGCCCTTTGTTTTATCAATGCTGTTTTGCTGATAGAGCTGTCCGCATTTGATACGATAATCTAATATCCGATATTCCCGGGAATTCTCAGGAAACCGGGCCTGAACTTCAAACATGGCTGTAATCCTGTTGGTCACTTCTCCGACAGAATTCCCGAAACTGTTGATGTTGGAAAGCATGAGGTCATCTTCTGTGGGAACACATTTCGGGGCTCTCCGCTGGACACACAGGACAGCGGGAAGCGGCCGGGCCCGTTTAACGAGGAGTGGAAAAGCGCTGTTGATGACGCAGTCCCCATCCTTATCCATGCCGTTCATAGCGTCAGCGCAGGTATCCCAACTGTTGAAGATTGTCGGAGTGGTCATATATTTATAAAATTCGTCCATTTCCTCAGAGTGAACAACCTCAAGAATACGGATGTTATTGTGGGATGTCATCGGCGCCCGGAAGCTGACAATCTGCTCAACGCCCCGCTCAACCCAATACCTGGAATAGACCTGTCCGGCTTTTAACAAGCCGGTGACCTCCAGATGGAACATGGACTGACAGAGGGAATAGGGGTCCCCGGAGACAAGAGAGTAGTTTGCCGGGACATTTAAGACGCCGACTTTGGCCTTATCAATCCGTTTATGAATCATCGTATAGAGCTGGTCCCTCACATAACTGTCATTTATCATTTCCGGTTCAATCATCAGGGCGGTGGCGAAGGAGGCATCCGGATGGCGGACATTTTTTTCATTAAGCCCTGTTCCCTTTGTATAGAGTATCGTTTTTCTGTAATCCTCAGAGAGAATATCGTTGATTTCATTTACGGTGGGCTGAATCAATTCATCGATTTCATCATCCGTGAAATGATAGGACTGCAAAAACTGGTAATTCATTGTCCGAAGATTTTCCAGGTCCTTTTCTGAGGCTTTGGTGATGGAAAAACTGTAGTGATTTTTCCGGCAGTTTTCCAGATAGTCTTCCATGGAATCATAGGAGTCCCAGAGCTTGAGCATGGATTCTGTCAGTACAAGCTCCACATTTTGAATATTATGGGTCTGACCCCACACATCGGTAATTTCAGACACCTGATGTTCGCGGGCAAATTTCCGGAAGTCCACGGGGAAAACAGCGCCCTTGCAAAAGGAATTTCGAAGGACACAGCCGGGTAAAAGGTAGTCCGCGCCGATATCCCGGCCCCAGCGTTCCATCAATTCGGGCATGGCGAGGCCGTAGCCATCACTGTCGTTTAATTCGATGTCCTTTTCCCGAATGTATTTCATGCGGGGCTGTTCCCCTTTGCCGTCATCCAATTCGATGACATCGGATTTAAAATGGGTGATACAGTCGTGAACGACCACAATGCCCTGCGGCATGGATACAGGCGTTGATGAACTGCAGACAAGAGAGCGGTAGGCTTCCAGTTTGGCCGGAGTGAAAGCTTTGGAAAGATTGCGGCCGTTATCAATTCTGCGGTTCAGCTCCGGCAGCAGAAGTTCATTGACAAAAACAATCGTATTGGTTTTTACACCGCCGGCAGTTCCGAGGAGACGGCGGTAGACCGTGCCATTGATTTGAAAACCGTCTTTATACATTTTCCGATAGTCCTTCACCGAGTCGATGACTACGCAGACATAATCTTTTTGAAATTGGTATTCATCCAACTGTTCATAAAGCTTTTTAATGCGCGGCCTTGAAATCGACAGATTTTCTTCTGCCTTTAACTGTTTTATGCGTGCCTTCAGATTGGAAATCCGAAGTTCGGGCTTGATATTCCCGTTCAGCTCATCGATAAAACGCAGTAATTGGCTGTCGCTTAATGCAATAAGCTCTTTATTTTCGCGGGCCTGACTTATTGTAAGGTGTAAATTCCATTTGGCTCTGCGCAGGCGTGCAGAGTGGATTTTATATATATATCTTTGAGATGTCAGATGCTTTGACATGTTATATCCCTCCATTCACATAAAAAACAAACATACGTTCGACTCTGTGTAATAATCATACAGCGATTTGGAGAGAATGTCAACAGCTATATTAGCTATATTAGTCTGCTAAACGGGGGAATAATATTTGGAAAATGTTCTCCAATATGTATTGATTATTGGGGAGCATTGTGGTACTATTATTTCAAATTTTGCTCCCCAAAGGAGGGAATGTTATGGAAGTACAATATCAAGAAATACAAGAATTGCTCAGAAGGCGAGCTGATCTTAACGTCAGATTGAATCTGATGCCTTATGATGTGCCAGGTTTGCCCATGGAGGTGGTTTCTTGGTAATCCCCGAAAAGGAAGTGCCGGAATTTAAGCAGTTGCTTGTAAAATATTATGAGGGAGAGGATATTTCTATTATTGAAACGTTTATGAAAGAACGCTGTTGGAAAACAATGTAGAATCATAACTTTCCTGCTTCATATATCTTTCCATTCATTATGAAACAAATAGATGTTCATTCAAATTTTTTCAAATTTTTTTAATTTTTTTCAAAAAAAACCTTGCTTTTTTTTTGCCTCTATGGTATCATTCATATTGTTGTTGAAAGACATACAAAATATTGTGCAGTTGTGGCGGAATTGGCATACGCGCTAGACTAAGGATCTAGTCCGGGTTAACTGGGTACGGGTTCAAGTCCCGTCAACTGCATGAAGCGTATTTATCAGATTTTGCAAAGAATCTTGTAAATACGCTTTTTTTAGTTGTTTTTGTCGAACTGTATTGCAGATTAAACGAATACCTGCTCTTTTAATCTGAGTGAAAATAGTGTATAATATACCTTATCGCGCGAAGCTTGACGCAGCGCGCCCATGCGAAGCATCTGACATGCGGGATGCCCGGAGGGGTATATAAATTCAAATAATGATGGGAGGTAAATACCATGAAGAAATTCGTAAAAATGATAAGTACAGTTACTGTGATGTGTCTGCTTATGGCATCTCTGGCGGCCTGCGGGAAAAAGGACAGCGGAAAAGATACCAGTGGAAATATTGTAATTGATGAAACTCAGGATAAGGAAATGACGGAAAGTGCATCCGAGTCGGAGACTTCGGAGAAGGTTGACGAAACAAAACCGCCTTTTGAGGAGACGAAGGCGGCGGTGACGATTTCTGTGCCTGATGAAGTGGATACAATGCGGCCGATTCTTGTGGGAATCTGTAAAACGATGAGCGGCGGCAGAGCTTATGACGGTTCGGACAGCGCGTTTTTCTGGGACAGCATCTATGCGGCGATTAACGGAGGCAGTTGGATACACCCGGATATCAGTATGTCGGATGACGGCAGCGGTTATATGGTGCCGAAGGAGGTTATGGCTGAGTATGCGGAAGCCATGTTTGCCGGGAACAGTGCGATTCCGGAAGTTCCGTCGGCTGTGGGCGGTATTGAGTTTGACGTGGATTCGGATTGTTTTATTCTCTACAGTTCAGAAGGCTATCTCGGCTCAATGGAATTTACGGAGATTGAGGAGACAGATAACGGTTATGAGGCGACGGTTGCTTTTACAACAAAAAGCGGCAATGTGGAAACCCATACATTCATTATGACCAGCGGCGGATACGGAACATTTCCGTGTGCGGTCAATGCGGTGATAGACGAATAATTTAATGGGTGATTCATCAAATTTAATGGAGGAAGCTTATGAAAAAAATAGTGCGCACGGCAGGGATTACTCTGGTTTTTGCGCTTGTGTCTTTTTATTTTACTCTTCCGGCGCTGAATCTGCACTCACCGGCTTTTTACAGTTGGCTGCTTGAGGTTGCAGTGGTTTATATTTTGGCATCTTTGATAGGAACTTTTTCTATTTCGGATTTGCGAAACCGGACAGTAGATTTTAAATTTTTAAAAAATAATGCCAAAGTCGGATTGATTGTTGTCATTTTATCTTTGGCTGCATTGGGAATCGGCCAGGTTATATCCCACCAGTTTTTCCATGCAGGGGCTTACCAGCGGCTGATGAAAGTGGAAAACCGGGAGTTTTCTGAGGATATTACCCAGGTTTCCATGAATGATGTGCCGATTGTTGACAGAGATTCGGCTGTCCGGCTCGGGAACCGGAAGATTGGTGAACTGGTCAATCTTATTTCCCAGTTTGAGGTGGATGAATACAACTATTCCTACACCCAGATTAATTACCGGGATGTTCCGACAAGGGTAGCGCCTTTGCGGTATGGCAATATCATCAAATGGTTCAATAACCGCTCGGCGGGTATTCCGGGGTACATTTCCGTCAATATGGCAACCCAGGATGTGGAACTTGTTCAGCTTGAACAGGGGATTAAATATTCGCCGGGGGAATATTTTTTCAGAGATTTGGACAGGCACCTGCGGTTCAAGTATCCGACAAAAATTTTTGAGGATTATTCCTTTGAGGTGGACGATGATGGAAGACCGTATTGGATATGCCCGGTCATTAAATATACGATTGGGCTTTTCGGCGGCCGGGATGTGACCGGGGTTGTTATCGTGGATGCCTGCGATGGCGCTTCTACCTATTATGATATTAAAGACTGTCCGGAATGGGTAGACAGGGCTTATTCTGCAGATATTATCGTGGAGCAGATTAATTACTGGGGACAGTATAAAAACGGTTATATTAATACGCTCATTGGACAGAAGGATGTCTGCGTGACTTCCGGCGGTTATAATTATCTGGCCTTAAATGACGATGTATGGCTTTATACGGGCCTGACTTCGGTGGGAAATGATGCGTCGAATATCGGCCTTGTGCTGGTGAATATGCGGACTAAGGAATCCCATTATTATATTGTGTCCGGGGCTACCGAATATTCCGCGATGGAATCGGCGGAAGGCCAGGTTCAGAATCTTGCCTATAACGCCACATTCCCGGTACTTCTTAATATCGGAAGTCAGCCGACCTATCTCGTATCCCTGAAGGATAATGCCGGACTGGTTAAAAAGTTTGCCTTTGTCAATGTGGAAAAATATCAGCAGGTTGCGATTGGCGATACATTAAATGAAGCCTACTCGGCTTATGTGAAGCAGTTGGCATCGGGGCAGATTATTGATGCGGGGGACTTGTCGGAGGTTACGGGCCGTGTTCTTCAGGTGGATTCGGCAGTAAAAGATGGAAATACCTATTTCTATGTTCAGATTTCCGGCTCGGATAAAGTCTTTATGGCCTCCATACAGTTGGATGACGTGCTGGCTGTGCTTAAACCGGAGGACAGAGTAACTATAAACTACGTGGATTCGGATGACACCTTTGTGATGATGAATCAGATTGAGAAGAAGTAGGAGCTGCTATGAAAAAGGGAGATATCCTGTTGGTTTGCGCCGTTCTTATTCTGGCGGCGGCAGGGCTTATCTATATGAACCTGGGCAGTAAAAAGTCCGGCGGAACTTTGACTGTGACTGTCGCGGGAGAAATCTATGATACCTATGATTTGGCGGAGAATCAGGAGATTTCATTGGATATGGACGGCGGGCATAATCAGTTTCAGATTAAAGACGGCGTTGTTTCCATGATGGAAGCGGACTGCCCGGATCAGTATTGCGTTAAACATGCTCCGATTGATAAAGTAAATGAAACCATTGTCTGCCTGCCTCATAAGGTGGTTTTGGAGATTACCGAAGGGGAAGAAGCAAAGGAAATTGATGCGTAAGGGATAAATGATGTCAAAGAAAGTTGCAATGGCCGGAATGTTTACAGCTCTGGCAATGATATTCAGTTATGTGGAAGTTCTTATACCGATAAATCTGGGTATTCCGGGAATGAAACTCGGACTTGCCAATCTGGTGGTGGTGGCGGCCCTTTATACAGTGGGAGCGCCGATGGCTTTTGCGGTATCCATGATTCGTATTTTGCTTGTCTCAGTGACTTTCGGAAATCTGGCTGCCATGCTCTACAGTCTGGCGGGAGGCATTTTGAGTTTTTGCGGCATGATGCTGCTGAAAAAGATACCGGATTTTTCCATAGTTGGAGTGAGCGTGGCCGGAGGTATTCTCCACAATATAGGCCAGTTGGCTGTGGCCATGGCGGTGGTGGAAAATATTCATTTGATTTCCTACCTGCCTCCGCTGCTCATCGCCGGGACAGTTACCGGGATGCTCATTGGCATTGTGTCAAATCAGGTAGTTCCGAGAATCAGACACGCATTAAAATAAGAAATAAAAAATAAAGCTTTCACCCTGTGTCAGAATATGGTATGATACAGGGTGAATGTTTTGAAAGATATAGAATGAGGAGTCGATTGAAGATGGATAAGAAAGTCAGAACACGATTTGCGCCGAGTCCGACAGGGCGGATGCATGTAGGAAATTTAAGAACAGCATTATATGCCTATCTGATTGCCAAGCATGAAGGCGGCGATTTCCTTTTGCGAATCGAGGACACGGATCAGGAAAGATTCGTGGAAGGCGCCGTGGATATTATTAACCGCACCCTTGAAAAAACCGGCTTAATTCATGATGAAGGCCCGGATAAGGATGGCGGCTGCGGCCCTTATGTTCAGAGTGAACGTCAGGCGGCCGGAATTTATATGGAATATGCAAAGAAATTAATTGATAAAGGTGAAGCTTACTACTGTTTCTGCGATAAAGAACGGCTGGAAAGCCTGAAACAGGAAGTGGCGGGCAAAGAGATTATGATGTATGACAAGCATTGTCTTCATTTGTCCAAAGAAGAAGTCGAAGAGAAGCTGGCAGCGGGCGTTCCATATGTTATCCGCCAGAACAATCCTACCGAGGGAACAACCACCTTCCATGATGATATTTATGGCGATATCACGGTAGATAATGCAGAGCTGGATGATATGGTCCTCATTAAATCCGATGGATATCCAACCTACAACTTTGCCAATGTTGTTGATGACCATTTGATGGGAATCACCCATGTTGTCCGCGGCAATGAGTATTTATCTTCTTCGCCGAAGTATAACCGTTTGTATGAGGCCTTTGGATGGGAAGTGCCGACCTATGTCCATTGTCCGCTGATTACTGATGAGGAGCATAAAAAGCTGAGTAAACGAAGCGGCCATTCCTCCTTTGAGGATTTGCTGGAACAGGGCTTTGTGACGGAGGCAATTGTCAATTATGTGGCCCTTCTCGGCTGGAGCCCGGAGGATAACCGGGAGATTTACAGCCTGGAAGAACTGGTGAAAGCCTTTGACTATCGTCATATGAGCAAGTCTCCGGCTGTATTTGATATGACAAAATTAAAATGGATGAACGGCGAATATATTAAAGCAATGGATTTTGACGCCTTCTATGAAAAGGCTCTGCCGTTTATTAAAGAGACGATTCACAGAGATGTGGATTATAAAAAGATTGCCGAAATGGTAAAGACACGAATTGAGATTTTCCCGGATATTCCGGCGTTGATTGATTTCTTCGAAGCCGTTCCTGAATATGATGCGGCAATGTATACCCATAAAAAGATGAAAACAAACGCCGAGACTTCCCTTGCCGTTTTGAAAGAGATTCTTCCGGTGCTGGAGGCCCAGGAGGATTACAGCAATGATGCGCTTTATGGACGGCTTGTGGAATTTGTAAAGGAAAATGGCTATAAAAACGGATATGTGATGTGGCCGATCCGTACCGCAGTTTCCGGCAAGCAGATGACTCCGGCCGGAGCAACAGAAATTATGGAAGTCATCGGCAAAGAGGAATCTCTGGCAAGAATCCGCAGCGCCATTGAAAAGCTGGAAGCATGCAAGTAGACAGCGCCCAGAAAAAAGCAATTGAACATAACCGGGGACCGATGCTTGTGCTGGCCGGCCCCGGTTCGGGGAAAACCCTTGTGATTACCCGGAGGACACAGTGGCTTATTGAAAAGGCCGGTGTGGCCCCGGGTAATATTCTTGTGGTGACCTTTACCCGGGCGGCAGCGGGAGAAATGCGGAGCCGGTTTGACCGGTTGATGGGCGGCCGCCATCTGCCGGTGAGTTTTGGAACTTTCCATGCGGTTTTTTTTACAATTTTAAAATATGCCTATAACTATCGGGTAGAAAACATTTTATCTGAAGATGAGAAATACGGTATTCTCAGGGAAATCGTTCATCAGATTGATGTGGAAATGGACGATGAAAAAGATTTCCTGATGAACATCGCCGGGGAAATCAGCCGGGTCAAGGGGGACATGATGCCTTTGGAGCATTTTTATTCCGCCAACTGTTCAAAGGATGTATTTGAAGAAATTTATACGTCTTATGAACAGAAACTCCGCCGGATGCGCCGCCTGGACTATGATGACATGCTTGTTCAGACATGGCAGCTTTTTAAGGAGCGCCCGGATATATTGCTGGCATGGCAGAAAAAATATAAATACATATTGATTGATGAATTTCAGGATATCAATCGAATCCAGTATGAAATTATTCGGATGATGGCAAAACCGGAAAATAATCTCTTTGTCGTGGGGGATGACGATCAGTCCATTTACCGTTTCCGCGGCGCAAAACCGGAAATTCTTCTCGGATTTACAAAGGATTACCCGGAGGCTGAGATGGCGGTGCTGAACACAAATTACCGCTCGACAGGGGCTATCGTGGCCCGGGCGGAACAGGTCATCAGCCATAATGAGCACCGTTATGCCAAGCATATGACGGCTTCCCGGGAACAGGGAAATGAGATAACGGTTAAGGCTTTTCAGAAGCCGGCGGACCAGTATCTGAAAATGATTCGTGAGATTGTGGATATGCATGAACAGCAGGCGGTCCCATGGGAACAGATTGCGGTGATTTTTCGTACTAATATTCAGATGAGCGGCCTTGTGGAACAGCTCATGGTTTACAATGTGCCTTTTGTGATGAAGGATTCGGTGCCGAATATCTATGAACACTGGATAGCCAAAGACATTTTTGCCTATATGAATATTGCTTTCGGCAGCAATTCCCGGGCAGATTATTTGCGGATTATCAATCGGCCAAACCGGTATATTTCCAGGTCCTATCTGGATGAGGAAACAGTAAATCTGTCCAATGTGAAAGACTATCTGGAAAACCGGGAGTGGATGCTGGAGCGAATCGAGCAGTTGGAATATGATTTATATATGCTGGCCTCCATGGGGCCATATCCGGCCATTCAGTATATCCGCCATTCTATCGGCTATGACGACTATCTGAAAGAGTATGCCATGGGCCGTGGAATCAGGGGGGAGGACTTACTGGAAGTTCTCGATGAACTGATGGATAAAAGCCATGCCTATAAAACATGGGAAGCATGGTTTCAGGCCATAGAGCAATATTCGGAAACCTTAAAAATCCGTTCCAGACAGAGGTTCACGGCTGCAGAGGGAATAAGGCTGCTCACCATGCACGGGGCAAAGGGGCTGGAATATGATGTGGTCTATATTCCTGATGCCAATGGGGGGCTGATTCCCCATAAAAAGGCGGCGACCGAATCGGATAAGGAAGAAGAGCGCCGAATGTTCTATGTGGCGATGACCCGGGCAAAAAATGATCTGAGGATTTATTTTAGCCGGGAGCGGTACGGAAAAACTTCGGAAATGTCACCTTTTGTTGGAGAATTCCTTGCTTTTTAGGAAATAATCTGTTAGAGTGAAGGTGAGCGAAAATACTCGAAAAGAAAGTTGAGGTAGAAAAATGGGAACATTTATTCCAGAGGATGATGATACGATGACATTAAGCTTTGATGACGGCGCTGAAATCGAATGTGCGGTGATTGCCGTATTTCCGGTGGGCGAAAGAAATTATATTGCCTTACTTCCTTTTGAAGACCAGGGCGTAGATGAAGACGAGGTTTATATTTATCGGTTTATCGCTGCTGAAAATGCAGAAGATGTTCAGCTTGAAGATATTGAAACTGATGAAGAATGGGAAATGGTATCGGATGCTTTTGACGAATTGTTAGACAGCGAAGAATTTGATGAATTATTTGACGGTGAATAATAATTAAAAAGCGATAATCAAAAAGATGATTCCGTGAAGCGGGAGTGCTGCGGAACCATCTTTTTTTGATGGGAATATTCGGTTACCCAAGGATATCGATAAAATACTGGGCGGCTTCGGAAATGGGCGCCTTATCGTTATATCCGACGACAATCTGTCGGGATGGGAGCATCTCGCGGGTGCGGATAATAAATAAATCCGATTCATTTTCCGGCAGACAAAAGTCAGGGATGAAAGCGATGCCGAGGCCGATGCGGGCCAGATCAATGAGCAGGTCATTGCTGCTCAGCTCGATTTCAGGCACCAAATCCAGTTGATGCTGCTGGAACAGACTGTGAAGAAATTCACTGGTCAGGCTTGCCTTATCCAGCATGAGAATCGGATAGCTGAGAAGTTCTTCCAGTTCCAGCCGCTTGTTCTTCAGATGATTAAAATTCTCGTTGGCAATAAATACATCGTGAAATTCCCGGACTTTGCGGACATTGTGAATGACGTTCATCCGGGGATTCGGCGAATTGGTCACAATCAAATCGACCAGTTCATTTTCGAGAAGGTCGACACAGCGGGCCGAAGTGGCATTGGTTACTTTAATATGGACATTCGGAAAATGCTCATGGAATTCTTTCAGATAAGGTACCAGGCAGTAGCGGCAGATCGTGTCGCTGGCGCCGATGCGCAGCTGCCCGCCGTTTAAGGCTTTGGCATCCATAATCTGATTTTCACCGCGGATGATCAGATTGATAGCCGGCTCGATATGTTTAAAAAGAATTTCACCTTCCGGAGTCATTTTCACCCGTTTCGTACTTCGGATAAAAAGGGTTTGGTCCAGCTTTTTTTCCAGCGCTTTAATCGACTGGCTGACGGCTGATTGAGAAATAAAAAGTTTTTTCGACGCCTCCGAAAAACTCAGCGTTTTTGCAACATAATAAAATACCTTATATAATTCATAATTAATATCCATGGGCCACCTCAGTTATTAATGCATTTAATAAAAAACAGAAGTTATATTAATATAAATAATAGCATATCTGAGGAAAATAGTAAATGTTAAATAACTGATTTAAAATCCGGAATCTGTTTCAGCAGGGGCAGAAGGATGGTCGCAATAATGAGGCCGGAAAGTCCCTGGATGAGATTGGCCGGAACACTGGCAAAAGCGCCGCTTCCATACATAAAGTATTCAAAAAAGCAATATCCGCCGGCCACGATCACGGTGGAAAAACAGCCGGTGATGATGCCTTTGATAATCACCTGATTCAGTTTGCCGAGAAGTTTATGATAAACAAAATAGCATACGACAGCGATAACAGCCTTGACTACAAAGGTAATCGGCACATAAATCATGTATCCGCCTAAAAGGTCAGCCAGCGCGGAGCCAAGTCCTGCGGCCAGACCACCGTAAACAGGGCCGAGAAGGATACCGGATAAAACGACAATAGCATCTCCCGGATGAATATAACCGCCGGTCCCCGGTGTGGGAATGTGAAGACTCATTGTAGCAACGCAGGCCAGTGCGGCGAAGAGGGCGGCAAAGACCATGGATTTTGTTTTCGAGATAGTTTTTTCCATAATGTACACTCCTATGTCTTTGAATTTTTATTTTTCACCGTATTATACAGGAAAGGTGGCCTTGTGAAAACGGCCAGTTTGAAAAAAATTAATAATGCCAGATGCGCGAAAAGCCGCCTGATAAGATAATCTAATAAATCTAATTAATTTTATTAACTTTAATTATGGGTATATACATGGTATACTGTAAGCTGAATTGTAACAGTGTAAAACGAAGTGATTAAAAATGGAGGTACATGATGACCCAGGTAAAACGTATTTATGTTGAAAAAAAGCCGGAATATGCTGTAGCTGCTAAGGAGCTGTTGGATAATATCCACAGTTATCTGAATATCCAGTCGGTTACTGGTGTTCGGGTATTGATTCGTTATGACATTGAAAATATTACAGATAAAACCTACGACAGCGCAAAAGTTATTGTCTTTTCGGAGCCGCCGGTTGATGTATTATATGAGGAAGAGCTTCCGAAAGCAGAGGACGAAAGCGTTTTTTCTGTAGAATATCTTCCGGGCCAGTTTGACCAGAGAGCAGATTCCGCAGAACAGTGCGTAAAACTTTTGGATGAAACCGAAGAACCTGTCATCCGTTCCGCAACAACTTATTTATTAAAGGGTGCGGTGACAGAGGATGAAATGGAACGTATTAAGGCTTTCTGTATTAATCCGGTGGATTCCAGAGAAACCGGAGAAGAAAAACCGGAAACTCTGATAACAAAGTTTGAGGAGCCGGCGGATGTGGCCGTATTTGATGATTTTATGACCATGCCGGAAGCAGAGCTTCGCAGCCTGTATGATTCCCTTGGCCTTGCGATGACCTTTAATGATTTTAAATTTATTCAGGAATATTACGCCGCTGAGGAAAAACGCAATCCGACAGTCACAGAGATTCGCGTGCTGGATACTTATTGGTCTGACCATTGCCGTCACACGACATTCCAGACAGAACTGAAAAATATCGATTTTGAAGAGGGCTATTATCAGAAACCGATGAAGGATACCTATGACATGTATATGGAACATCGGGCGGAGGTATTTGCCGGGCGCAAAGACAAGTTTGTATGTCTGATGGATGTGGCCCTGATGGCTATGCGCAAGCTGAAAAAGGACGGCAAGCTGAATGACCAGGAGGATACGGATGAAATTAATGCCTGCAGCATTATTGTGCCGGTGGAAATCGACGGCGAAACGGAAGAGTGGCTCATTAACTTTAAAAATGAGACCCACAATCATCCGACAGAAATCGAGCCTTTTGGCGGTGCGGCTACCTGTCTCGGCGGCGCGATTCGCGACCCGCTGTCCGGCCGTACTTATGTATATCAGGCCATGCGTGTGACCGGCGCCGCTGACCCGAGAGTTTCCGTAAAAGAAACGATGAAGGGCAAACTGCCTCAGAGAAAGCTTGTCACAGAGGCGGCCCACGGCTACAGTTCCTATGGCAACCAGATTGGTCTGGCTACGGGCCTTGTCAATGAAATTTATCATCCGAATTATGCGGCAAAACGTATGGAAATCGGTGCGGTTATGGCGGCAGCTCCGAGGAGCAATGTCACCCGCGCCACATCGGACCCGGGAGATATCATCATTCTTCTCGGCGGGCGTACCGGCCGCGACGGCTGCGGCGGTGCAACAGGTTCCTCCAAAGCCCAT